>SXID01000040.1 GCA_005772955.1 Planctomycetia bacterium | reverse complement strand
GGGCCGGCGCAGGCACGCGGTTCTGTTGCGGGCAGACAAACACCGCCGGGCCGCGATTGTGCGCGGCCCAGTGGGTTGTTGCAGAATCGCTGCGGTCACTGACGCTTCTTGTACGAGATCACGAATCCTTTGCCCTTCAACCTCATGGTGTTCTTGTCCTCGAACGTGACGGTATAGGAACTGGAGGAACCCTCGGACTTGACCGTCAATAACTGATCCTCGTACTCGAACGTCCCCTTTTCTGCCACCACGATGTTGTTCAACTCGACAATGGTCTTGTAGGTTCCATCTGCCCGGAACGTGGACTCCAACTGGTACTTTTGGCCGGCCAGGGTCATGGACCCGACCCACGTTCCGTGGATCGAAGGCTCGTCATTCTTCGGCGGCAGCTTCTTCGGTTCCTGACCGGTGGCGCTGTTGGCAAAGGCGATGGTGAAGGCGACGAGGGCGAGCAAGGCGGTGAATCGGCTGATCATGGAATTGTCTCAGCGGTTCCGTGTGATTGAACGACATCGGCCGGGGACCGTTCGGCGGGGGTGTCGGAGGTGGCGTGTCATCGCGGCTCACTCCCCTTACCGCTCACCCCCGCGGTTGTGACAGTCGTTGTCTGTTTTTTCCGTTTTGTTATTCGTCTGTCAGTTTCCCCGTTGTGGACCAGTCGGGCGGCAGGAAATCGCGGACGTGTTCAAGCATGCCCACCGCCGCGAGTTCTTCCACCACGCGGTCCGGCGTCGGATCGGTCAGACCTATCTCGATCTCCCGAATCAGAAACTCCGCGAACCGGACGCGCGCGCGCCGGATCATCTGCCGACACGCATCGGCTCGCACGGGCGAACCGAGTTTCGCCCCAACCCGCGTGGCGAGTTCATCCGAAGAGTCGTCCGGGTATTCGGATCGCAATTTGAGAACGGTGAACGCCCGACTGGTGGGGTTCGCTCGCTCGTAGCCTTGAAGCGCGGCCCAGGTGTGATCGAGCAGATTTTGGCGCCATGAGTCGAGCCACGGGTCGGCGGCAGTTTCCTCCGTCGCGGGCAGCGCGTCCGGGTCCACGTCCGCGGTCCGGCTGCGGGTTGCTTTGGCCCAATGGTTGTGAACCATGTTCCGAACAGCCGTCTTGAGAAAATCGCGGAAGCGCCCGCGGTCCGGGTCGGCCCCCCCAAAGTCACCCTTCAGGAGTCGCATCAGTACCTCCTGACTGAGTTCGTCCGCATCCTCAACTTTGCGAACCATCCCACCGACGTAGCGGCGGATGGATGGGGCGTACCGAAGCACGATCGCGTGCCGCGCCGCGTTAGCTTCCTGCGGTCGGCCTGCGGCGTGCGCCGCGTGCACGAGGCTCCAGTGGGTCGCGATCGCGTCGAGCCGGGAAACCGCGGGGTTCGGCGTGTCGTCGGGTGTCATGGCTTCAGACTCGGGGATTTCTTGGGCGGCCGGACCTTCTTGAGATCTTCCACGACGCGATTGTGTAACTCGCGGTACCCGGCGTTGTCTGGGTACACGTCCATCAACGCGGCGAGTAACGTCTCGGCTCCTTCCAGGTATTTTACCGCGGCCCGCACGTCGCCTTCCCGCGTGGTGGTATCGCCCAGATAGTAGAGCATCTTGGCCTGCTCGTAGCGGTAATGGGGCGAGTCTGGGGACGCAGTCGCAAGCGACTCGTACTCGGCCAGCGTCGCGGAGTACGCGGCGATCGCTTGCGGATACTTCTCCCGCACCGCCTCGTAGTCGCCGATCGTGCGGTGAACGGCTGCCCTGAGAATGCGCACGGGTACTGCCGTGTGGTCGGGCAGTGCGTTGGTGGCTTCTTTCACGCGTGCCAGCACCTCGCCGGCCTCATCAATCTTTTTGACATACATGAGGAGACCCACCAACAGGCGATCAGCGTCGATCACATTGAGTTTCCGCGCCGGGTTAGCGGGGTCGGCTGCCGCGAGCCTGCGGGCGATGTCGCACAACTCGCGCTTCCGTGCCAGCGCCCTCTCCGACCGCTGGTTTTGAAGCTCGCGCTGCAACAGGTGTGTCGAGACCAACTCTTCGAGTTCCAGCACCCAGATCTCGTTGGGGTGGGCGCCCACCAGGTCGTTCAAGAGGGGAATAATGCTATCGAGCAGAGCGTCCGCGCCCTCCTCGTCGCCGCGATTCCGGCGCAGGTTGGCAATCTTGACGATGGCCACCGCGCGGTTCCGCGTATACAGCGGGTTGCCTGGGAACCGGGCCTCCAGCGCGATCGCGATGTCGCGTGACGTGGCGTGGTCGGTCTCGGCCGCGAGCAGGTTACCCATCTGCGTTTCTTGGTCTCCGAGTTTGCCGTACGCCACCATGCGATAGTTCTGGATGGTCGGATCGTTTGGGCGGTTCTGGTGCAGGCCGTCGAGCGTCCGGCGGGCCTGGTCGAGCACGTCGCGCCGCAGTTTCTCGCCCTTCGGGACATTCTTCAGCCGGTCCGAGAACTCGAAGAAGTACCGGTCCAGAGCGGTGAGCGTGAGGTCGAGCGTCTGCTGGGTCTCGTCCTTTGCGGTGGTGAGGTCCGTATTCACGCGCTCGAGATTTTCGTTCGCGGTCTCCTTGTCGGAGAGTGCCTTCCGCAGTTTGACGTACCCTATTCCGAACGTGACCGCTGCGGCGACTAACACCAAGAGCAGAACGCCGGACACGCCGACCAGCGCTGCCGCCGCCGGGCGCCGTCGTCCCCACTTCGCGGCGCGCCCGAACGGGCCAAGCGGCCGGGCCAGAATCGGTTCGGCGGCCAGGAACCGGCGCAGGTCGTCCGCCAGTCCCGCGGCCGATGCGTACCGGCGTGCCGGTTCTTTCTCCAGACACTTGAGGCAGATCGTTTCCAGGTCGCGCGGCACGCGCGGTTGAAGGACGCGCGGCGGAACGGGGTCGAAAGTGAGCACCATTAACAGCGTTTGGAGAATGTCGGGCGCCTGGAATGGGGGCCGCCCGGTGAGCATCTCGTAGAGGACCGCGCCGAGCGCGTACACATCGGTCCCTGGCCCTAGGCGAGACACCACCCCGGACGCCTGTTCCGGTGACATGTAATTCGGTGTGCCGAGAACCTCCCCGGTTCGCGTCAGCGCGCTCCTGGCTTCTGTCCGCGTGTCAACGTCCGTCGCGGGCAGAGGCTTGGCAAGACCGAAGTCGGCGACCTTCGGCGTACCGTCCGCGGCGAGGAGGATGTTCCCCGGCTTCAAGTCGCGGTGCAGGATGCCTTCGGAATGACTGTGGTGAACGGCACGCGCGACCGTTTCGAGTAGCGCGGCGGCTTCGTCGGGCGGCTGCGGCTTGCCCGCGAGTTTCTCAGCGAGAGAGCCACCCTCGAGGAATTCTTGAGCGAAATACGGTCGGCCCTTGGCGGTGCCGCTTTCATAGAGCTGGGCGATGTTCGGGTGCTGGAGCCGGGCGACCGCGAGAGTCTCCTCGCGGAACCGCGAAAGCAGCGAGTCGTCCGCGTCGCCGGCGAGAAGTTTCAACGCGACGATGCGTCCGAGTCCGAGGTGCCGGGCGCGGTACACCTGGCCCATCCCGCCGCGCCCGACCAACTCCAACAGTTCGTAACCGGGCACGGTCGGCAGTTCGGCGCGATCGGCCGCCAATCTTTTCAGGACGTCGGCGCGCCCCCCAGGGTCCGTAGCGACCGTCGGCTGTTCGGTGCTACACGGCGCCGCGGAACCCGCACACGGGGTATCGGAACCGGTTGGGTTCATGAGCGGCCCCTACTTGACAGACGTTCCGAATCGGGGTGGTGATCATTTCCCGAACGTGACCGCCCGCCGGTTCCCGGGAGAGCGCGAACGCGACTCCAACGTCAACGGTCTTCGGTCTCATCCCCTTCTTCCTCACCGGTCAGGCTTCGGAGCGGAACCGGGTCACCTTCGATGGCGAAACTCTGGTTCTGCACCTGCCCGTCCACGGTCAACACGACGCGGTACGCGCCTGCGGGAACCTGTCGCCCGCCGAAACGCCCACCAGGACCGCCAGCGCCCGCGGTGCTCCACGTTAGTTTGTGTAACCCAGGGTCGGTTCCGCCGGCCACCTCGCCGACCTTCTTGCCGTCGATGTCCTGGAACTCCAGCGTCACCTTCGTCGCCTTCTTGGGGAGCGAGTAGAAAACGTGCGCGCCGGGCGCCGGGTTCTCACCCACGAACCGCCGACCGGAACGCCCGCGGCTCGGCATGTCCTGCCAGCGAACCACCGTGTTTGGTTTGTACAGCGTGGCTTCGTCCTTGATCTTTTCGGACGCCATCTGCCGCAGCGCCGTGACATCCAAAATCCACAAACTGCGGCCGTGAGTCGCAGCGACGATCTCGCCCGCGGTCGGGTGAATCGCGACCTCGTGAACCGCCACGGTCGGCAAGTTGTTGTTGATCTTCGTCCACGACTTGCCGCGATCGAGCGACACGAACAATGCGAACTCCGTGCCGCAATACAGAAGATTCGGGTTCTTGATGTCCTCTCGCAAGCATCGCGTGGAACCGGTCGGGAGATTCGCGGTGATCGGGGTCCACGTCTCGCCGAAGTCGTCCGACCTGTAGACGTGCGGGGCGTCGTCATCCATCCGGTGCGCGTCGAGGCACGCGTACACGCGGCCCTCGATGAAGCGCGACGGTTCGAGCGTGGCGACCCACGTCGGCTTCTTGAAGCCCACCTTGTCGGTGATGTTCACCCAGTCCTTACCGCCATTCTTGGTGCGCCACAGGTAGCCGTCGTCGGTGCCGACGTACAGCACGTCCGGGTTCAGCGGCGACTCCGCCAGCGCGGTCGCGCTGCCGTGCTTCGTGCGCGTGATCTCCGGGGAGATCACCTGCGGGTTGTCGCCGCGCTTCACCGACTTGAACACGTAGTTGCCCGCACTGTAAACGATGTGCGAGTTCGCGTTCGAGAGGATGTACGGCGTGTTCCAGTTGAACCGGTATCGCAGCCCACCCTGCGCTGCGACCGGCTTGATGGAGGCGCGTTCGTTGGTGCGCAGGTTGTAGCGCATCATGCCGCCGTTCTGACTCTCCGCGTAAATCTGATCCGGGTCGTTCGGGTCTACGCGACACACGTAGCCATCGCCGCCGTTGATCGAGATCACGTCCTCATTGAGCGGCCCGCCGCGAAGGCCCATGCTCGGTTGACCCCAACAGCCGTTGTCCTGCAACCCGCCGTACACCCAGTATGGTTTCTTGCTGCACACCGCGACGTGGTAGAACTGGCCCAGCGCCATGTTGTTGTGATGGTCCCAGTTCGTGCCGCGGTCGTAGGTCGAGTAGAAGCCGCCGTCGGTGCCGATGATCTGGTGCCGCCCGTCCTTCGG
>SXID01000039.1 GCA_005772955.1 Planctomycetia bacterium | reverse complement strand
GTGCAGCACACCCTTCGGCTTCCCGGTGCTGCCCGAGGTGTAGAGGATGAACAGCGGGTGTTCGCTGTCCAGCTCCTCTGCCGGGCAGGAGTCGCTGGCGTTCGCCATGAGGTCGTGCCACCACACATCGCGCCCGGCCTTCATGGCCACCGCAGTGTTGCAGCGGTTGAGGACAACGCACTTCTCAACGGTCGGCGATTTATCGAGCGCCGCGTCCACGTTGGCTTTGAGCGGCACGACCTTCCCGCGGCGCCAGCCACCATCTGCGGTGATGACGAGCTTCGATGACGCGTCGTTGTTGCGGTCCGCGACCGCTTCCGCGGAGAAGCCGCCGAACACGACGGAGTGCATCGCGCCGATTCGTGCACACGCGAGCATCGCGATCGCGGCTTCGGGTACCATCGGCATGTAGATCGTGACGCGGTCACCCTTCACCACGCCCAACGACTTGAGCGCGTTCGCGAACTTGCAGACTTCGCGGTAAAGTTGCTGATAGGTGAGCGTGCGTGAATCGCCGGGTTCGCCTTCCCACACGAGCGCGGCTTTGTTTCCGCGAGTCGCGAGGTGCCGGTCCAGGCAATTGTCGCTCGCGTTGATCTTCCCGCCGACGAACCATTTCGCGTGCGGCGAGTTGTTCCAGTCGAGCACAGTGTCCCACTGCTTGAACCAGTGAAGTGACTTCGCTTGCTCGGCCCAGAATTCGTCGGGGTTGCGTGCGGCCCACTCCGCGAGCCGGTCGCGCTCGGCCGCGTCCACGTTGGCCTGTGCGACGAACTCCGCCGACGGCGGGAACAGCCGAGTTTCTTTCAAAACGCTGGTGATATTCTTGTCGGGTTCGGGAGAGGACATGCGATTTTCCTTGTAGGGTCGGGTCTACCTGCCACGTGTTCTCGGCCGGCGCAACCGGCCGCACTACAACAACAATCGGGGAGTAGGCATCAGATTAGGCCAGAACGCATCGAACCGCAACGGAGTACGCATGGCAGATACCTTCACCATCGCCGCGGTGCAGATGAGAATCGCGCCGGACCGCGAGACGAACCTGGCGAAAGCCGAGTCCGCTATCGCCGAAGCCGCGAAGCGGGGCGCGCAGGTGGTATGCCTTCCGGAGTTGTTCACGGGCTACTATTTCTGTCAGAAGGAAGACATCGCGCTGTTCGATCTCGCGGAACCAATCCCGGGTCCGAGCGAGGATCGCCTTGGCGCCGCTGCGAAGAAAAACAACGTCGTGGTGGTCGGCTCGCTGTTCGAGCGCCGGATGCCGGGCGTGTACCACAACACCGCGACCGTACACGACGCAGGTGGGAACCTCTTGGGGTTGTACCGCAAGATGCACATCCCGGACGACCCGCTGTTCCTCGAGAAGTTCTACTTCACGCCCGGCGACCTCGGATTCAAGGTGTTCACCACACCGGACGCGAAGATCGGCACGCTCGTTTGCTGGGACCAATGGTACCCGGAAGCGGCGCGTCTAACCGCTCTTCAAGGCGCGGAAGTGATCTTCTACCCGACCGCTATCGGATGGCACCCGCGTGAGAAATCTGAGTTCGGTGAGGCGCAGCACTCAGCGTGGGAAACCATCATGCGCGGCCACGCCATCGCGAACGGCACGTACGTTTGCGCCGTGAACCGCGTCGGACACGAGGTCATCGTGGGCGAGGGGTTGGAGTTCTGGGGCCAATCGTTCATCTGCGATCCGTTCGGGCGTGTTCTTCAACGCGGGAGCACCGACCGGGAAGAGATTCTCGTTGTTGAGTGCAGCCGCAAACTCATGGAGGACGTGCGCCGCAACTGGCCGTTTTTCCGCGACAGGCGCATCGACGCGTACAGCGGTGTGACACAGCGCGTAGCGGATTGAGACGACTTCAACTGAATCGCCTCAATGAATATGGTGCCGCATCGATGTGCGGCGCGGTCGCACCCAACATCTCGGTGACCAGCTTCCCGGTTGCGGGCGCCATCGAGAGGCCGAGCATGTTGTGCCCGGCCGCGATCAGCACGTTGCTCGCAGCCGGCGCGCGGTCGATGATCGGTAGCCCGTCGAACGTCATCGGACGCCAGCCCCACCACTCCTCCTGAACCGGTTCCGCGAGGGGGTCGCGCAGGTACAGTTTCGCGGCGTCCGTGAGCAGCGCCAGCCGCGACCGGTTCATCGTGTCGTCGTAGCCGCCAAACTCCATCGTGGAGCCTAAGCGGTAGCCGCTCGCGAACGGAGTCACCGCAACGCGATGCTCCTCGAAGATCAGGGGAAAGGTCGGGCAGAGCGCGGGTCGCGGCATCGTGACGGAATAGCCCTTTCCCGGTTGGATCGGCACGCGGCAACCGAGTTCGGTGTTCAACTGCGGGGTCCACGCGCCGGTCGCGATCACGAATGCATCGGCAGTGATGTCGCCCTTGTCGGTCCTCAGCGAGGTCGCGCGGTTTCCAGTAGTCGCGAAGCCACGAGCGGCACAATGTTCGCTAATGTCAACACCGCGAACGAGCAACAGACGCTTCAATTCGCTCAGCAGTCGGTCGGGGCGAAGATGCGCGTCGGACGCGTAGAGGTAGCCGCCGGCCATGCCGGGGTTCAGAGCCGGTTCGAGCGCCGCGAGTGCGCCAGAATCGAACCGTGTCGCGGGCATGTTGAAGTCGCGGCGTAGCAATTCGTCCGTGTGCGCGTAGTGGTCGAAGTGCTTCGATGTCTGGAATACGAACAGAAGCCCCTTCGATTCCCACTCGCACGCGATCCGCTCATTCGCGATGAGTTCGTTAAACAACGTGCGGGACGAGTTCAGAAGCGCCTGAATCGCGTGCCCGGCGGCCATCATGTCGCGTGTGTTGCACTTGCGTGCGAAACCGAGGAACCAGCCGAGGTTCGCGAGCGCGACACTGGGTCGCACCTTCAGCGGTGAGTTCCTTTTGAAGAGCGTTTTGAGTGTAGACCAGAGCGCGCCTGGCGCGGCTAACGGCAGGACGTGACTCGGGCAAACATAACCGCAGTTGGCGTGCGAACAGCCAGAGCCGAACGCACCGCGGTCGATCACCGTAACCGCGTGACCCGCCTTCGAGAGGTAGTACGCGCAGCACGCACCGACCACGCCGCCACCAACAACCACGACACGATTCGCCATACAGAACATCCAGCAACAGGTTAGCCGCGACCCGGAGGGGAACGTGTACGTACACGCTCCCCTCCGGGTCGCGGCTAACCAAAAGTCAAACCCACAATCACTTCTTCGGCTGCGGCTGCGTCGTATACGGAGCGTCGTCCGTGCGGAACGGCGTGGCCGGGATCCCTTCCTTGTTGAAGAAGTTGAGCGTCGGCTTGGAGAAATTCACCCAGCCGTAGCGAACCGCGGTCGGTTCCGTCACCATGTCGCTCTTCACCTCGACCGTGTCGCCCTTGATGGTCGCCTTCGCCGGGTGGAACTTTCCGTCCTTGCCCGCGACCGTGAATCCGACGAGGTCGCCGTCCTTCGCGACCAACCCACCTCCGACGTGCGTGAACGTCAGCGTGGCGGTTCCGCTCGCGTACTTCGCGTCCTTGAGTACGGGGCCGTAGTACTCGATTTTCTTGGCGTACTCGATGCCCAGCGCCGCGAGCGCGAGTCGTTCACCGACCGGCCCCTTTGGCTTCGGGTGAATATCGGTCTCGTTGCCCACGTCCGTGATGACCGCGATCCCGGTCTTCGGCAACGACTTCGCCGCATACAGTTGCGCGTCGCGAAGCTCGGCGTAATCGACGCCGCTCGCGCCGCCGCGGAACGGGGCGAGTTGGACCAGCATGAACGGCAGGTCGCAGTCGTAGCATTTGCGCCAGTCCTTGATCATCGTCGTGAACAGCGTGCGGTATTCGTAGGCCTTGCCCGCGTTCGACTCGCCCTGATACCAGATTGCGCCCTTTGTCTTGAAGTTGAGCATCGGGTGGATCATCGCGTTGTACAGCACGGTCGGCGTGCCCGGCCCGAGCGCGGGGGCGGTCGCACCGGGCTTGACTGGCGCGGCCGGTTCCTTCTTGCCGTCAGCCTTCGCTTTTGCCGCGTCTTCCTTCCACTTCGCGAGCGCCTTCTCGTAATCCGCCAACGCCTTCTTGGGGTCGAAGGAGCTGAACGCCTTCGTGGAGGCACGAGCGCTATCTGCGTAGTACTTCAGGCTCGGGTCGGAGTCGAGCGCTTCCAGGCTCGTCCACGCCTGCGCTGGGGTGCCGCCCCACGACGAGTGAATCAGCCCGACCGGAACACCGAGTTCCTTCTGTAGTTTCTGGCCAAAGTGGTACGCTACAGCGGAGAAACTGCCGACCGTGTCTGGTGCACTCTCGACCCACTTCGTGAAGTGCTTGAGGTCGTTCTGATCGTTGATCGGGTGCGGCGCGGTCCGCTTCTGCACGGTGAACAGGCGCAGGTTTGGGTTCTTCGCGCCTTCCTTCACCTTCGCTGGCTCTTCGCCCGCGTTCACCGACCATTCCATGTTGGACTGCCCAGAGCAGACCCACACCTCGCCCACCGCGACGTTCTTGAACTCGACGGTGTTCTTGCCCTTGATGGCCAGGCTATAGCCTGTGCCGGCCTTCTGCTTGGGTAGCTTCGCGGACCACTTACCGTCCTTGTCGGCCGTGGCGGTAACGATCACGGCTTTCGCGGCGTTGTCCTCGAACTTGATCGCGATTACTTCTTCCGCTGCGGCGGTGCCCCACACGGTCACTTCCGTCCCCTGTTGGAGCACCATGTTGTCGGTGAAGATCGGGTGTGGCTTGACGTCAGCGCGGGCGGTGCCCAGCGCCAGCACGCTCACCGATGCGGCGAGCAGTATGGCCTTGAACGGACGCATTGGAGTGGACTCCGAGATGTGGATGGAAACGGAATCAGTGGGCGCAGACAGGTTAAACCGCCCCGTGCCGAATGGCAACGGGGCAGTTCGCGGGTTTGCGGAGCGCGCAGCCTGTTTTTGCGATGCAGTGTACCTATGTTCCACGTGGAACGTCGATGGACGTTTGAATGACGTCTGTCCAGGTGCGAGAACTGTGGGTCATCCAAAGATGTCGAGAACCGGCTTCCCGGCGCTTACCGGTTTGGTGAAGCCATCGGCACCGAGTTTGGTTTCCGGCGGGACGTCGAGCGCGTGGAACAGCGTCGCACCGAAATCCTCCGGACGTACCGGACTGTCCTTCACGTAAGCCGAAGTCTTGTCCGACGAACCGTGGACAAGGCCGCCGCGAACGCCGGCACCCGCGAGCAACGCGGAGTAACACGCGGGCCAGTGGTCGCGACCGTCGGCGCTCACTCGCGGGGTGCGCCCGAATTCACCGACCAGCACCACGAGCGTCGTTTCCAACAGTCCGCGATCTTCGAGATCGGTCAGCAGCGCGGACACGGCTTCGTCCACGCGCGGCAGCGCCCAACTCAACCCGAACGCGCCGGCGCCGAAGATGCTGCCCAGACCGGGTCCGGTGCCATGCATGTCCCAGGTCTGCACGTTGCGGAACTTCTCGCCCGGCGGAAGCCCAGTCCACGCGGTCACACTTACGAGTCGCGTCCCAGCTTCGACGAGCCGGCGCGCCATCAGCAAGTTCTGGCCGAGCGGGTGACGGCCGTAGCGGTCGCGGGTCCGGGCCGCTTCGCCGTCCAGATCAAACGCGACGCGCGCCTCCGGTCCGGTGAGGAGATCGACTGCCTTCTCGCGGTACTTCCCCATGTTCGCGGGTTCGTGGCCGGTCGGCGATTGCCCGGCCCCTTCGACGCGCGCGAGCAACTTCTGTCGGTCAAGAAGGCGCGACGTGGGAACGTCCGCGGGCGGATCAAACGACTTCACCTTGAAGCCGGGCGCCGCGGGGTTGTCTAGGTCTGTGCCGACGCGGAGTGGCGCGTATGCGGCACCGAGGAAGCCGCCGGCAAGGTACCGTGGTTGCACGTCGCCCGCGAGGTTCTGCAACCACACATACGGGGGAACGTTCCCGCTCGGCGGGCACAATTTCGCGACCACCGAACCGTAGTATGGCGTGTTCTCGACGGGTTGCGAGTGACCGGTCATGCAGACGTGCATGCCACCGTCGTGCCCGGAGTTGCCATGCGTCATTGAACGCACGAGGCAGTAGCGGTCGGCGATGCGCGCCAGGCGCGGCATGTGTTCACAGATTCGCGTACCGGGAACGCTGGTCGCGATCGGTTTGAATGGCCCGCGAATCTCGGCCGTCGCGTCCGGCTTCAAGTCGAAGCTGTCGATCTGACTGCACCCGCCGTACTGCACGATGAAGATGCACGACTTCGGCGTGCCGCGGCTGGCGAGACTCCCACCGGGCGACGCGCGAAGCAGGTCCGGGAGGCCCAGCCCGAGAACGCTGATCCCGCCCAGTTGGAGAAGTTGACGGCGTCCGAGCGTGGCTTGCGGGCGGTTGGCTTGCATGGCGAGTTCCCACGCGGCTTCAACAGGGTGAGGCAGGACTTCCAAGCATACCACACCCGCGATCCGACCAACACGTGGATTCCGCCATCAGCCCATGACGGCATTCGCCGCGATCGCTCCGGCGGCGGCGCCGATCAACGGCCCAATGATCGGCACCCACGCGTAACCCCAATCGGACTCGCCCTTCCCCGTGATGGGCAGAAGAGCGTGTGCGAGTCGCGGGCCGAAGTCGCGGGCGGGGTTGATCGCGTACCCGGTCGTTGCTCCGAGACTCAACCCGATTCCCCACACAAGCGTACCGGCGAGCGGGGCCGCGAGCGCACCGCCGAGGCTCTTTTCGACCACTGCGGAGCCAACGAAGACCAGCACGAACGTCGCGAGCGCTTCACTGAAAAGGTTCGCGGGCGATTTGCGGATCGCGGGCGACGTACAGAAGCACGCGAGCTTCGTGGTGGGGTCGGGTGTTTCCTTCCAGTGCGGCCAGTAATGGAGCCACACGAGAACGGCACCCGCGAACGCGCCGGCGACTTCCGACGCCGCGAACGCAATCGCTTTATGAGGCGCGAGGTTCTTGGTCAGTGTGTCCGCGAGCGGCCCGACCGGGTTGATGTAGCCCGGTGCGCCAATCGCCTTCGCGGTATACACGCCTGCCATGACCGCGAAGGCCCAGCCCGTTGTGATTACCAGCCAGCCCGCGTTCTGTGCCTTCGACTTGTTCAACAGCACGCCCGCGACGACACCGTTGCCAAGAAGGATAAGTATCATCGTGCCGAGAAACTCACCGAGTACGTCGCTCACGAGTTCGCTCCCGTTGTTGTGTTTTCGGCTGCGGCCCGCATCGCGGTCCAGACGGCCTCGACATCAGCGCGTTCGGTCGCGATCGCACCGATCGAAACCCGCACCATCCAGCGCGCCGCGAGCACCGCAGGGGTGACGTAGGCGACACCGGACGCGTTCACGCGCTCGGCCCAGGCGCGCGTGTGCAGGTCGAGCAATTCACCGGAGAGACCCGGCGGTTCGTGGATCGCGCACACCGTTTGAAGCGGAACCGGCGCAACGACGCGCCAGTTCGGAGTACGCGAGATTGCCTCGGCCAGCCACTGTGCATTCGCGATGTCGCGCCGCAGTCGCGATTGCAAACCGGACACCCCTTCCGCGCGAATGAGGCACCACACCTTCAGCGCGCGGAACCGGCGACCGAGCGCGATGCCCCAGTCGCGGTAATTCGGCGCCAGACCATCGGCCGCGGTTCGGAGATAGCTGGGGCTGGTGGACATCACGCGAATCAGATGCTGCGTGTCGCGAACGTAGAACAGCGAACAGTCGAACACCGCGCCCAACCACTTGTGCGGGTTCAGTACAAGCGAGTCGACGCGCTCGATGCCGTCCCACATCCACCGGCATTCGGGGAGGATCATCGCGGAGCCGGCCATCGCGGCATCGACGTGAACCCAGAGGTTGTACCGCGCCGCGACTTCCGCGATCGCGCCGACAGGGTCGAGCGCGGTCGAAGCCGTCGTGCCGGCCGTGGCGACGACCGCGCACGGCACCTTCCCCGCGGCGATGTCTTCGCGAATGAACGCTTCGAGTGCATCCCCGCGCATCGCGAATGCATCATCAGTCAGAACCGCGCGGAGGTTGTCTCGCCCGAACCCCGCGAGCAGCGCGGCCTTCTCGACAGAGCTATGGCTCTGCGTCGAGACGTACACCACCAGCGGTTTCGGCTCACCTTGAAGCCCGCCGCGAACGAGCGAGAAGTTCGAGGTACGTTCGCGCGCGCACAGCAGTGCGAGCAGGCTCGCGGTCGAAGCCGTGTCTTGAATAACGCCGCTCCACGCGGCGCTCAGCCCGACCATCTGGCGCATCCAGTCGCACGCGAGTTCTTCCAGTTCCGTGAGCGCGGGACTGGATTGCCAGTTCAACCCGAGTTGCCCCAGCCCGGTGCTGAGGAAGTCGCCCAGCACGCTCGCGAGCGCCGCGTTCGACGGGAAGTAGCCGAAGAACCGCGGGTGCTGCCAGTGCGTGAGCGCCGGCATCAGGACGTTGTTGAGATCGGCAAACACCGCGTCGAACGACTCCGCGTCGAGTGGCGGTTCGGAGGGGAGTTGCGTTCGCACCGCGCCCGGCTCGGTAGTCGCGCGCACCGGGCGCGCCGCGATCGTGGCGCGGTAGTCCGCGATGAAGTCGATGAGCTTGTGGCCGTACTCGCGGAACTCGTCGGGAGACATCGGACCCTCGTGGCGGGAGCAAACGAACCGGGCCACGAGAGAACCTCGCGGCCCGGTCATCCTCTGGGATGATCTACTACCTAACCCGTGGCGCGGATGCAAGGGTGCGCTGCTCTGCACAGGGTTATCGTTCACACGGGGCGGAATCGCTGTGCTACGTTCGACGGCCCCTCCGGGGCGGAATACACCGAGTTGTTTTCGCCCCGGAGGGGCCGTCGAACGTAGCACAGCGATTCCGCCCCGTGTAACCTGTGTTGCATGACACCCCTCTCCTACGCACATGGCGCTTGCGCAATTCCCCTGCTCGGTGAAACCATCGGCGCGAACTTGCTCCGCACCGTCGAGCGGTTCGGCGACCGCGACGCGCTCGTCGTGCGGCATCAGAACTTTCGCGCGACCTACCGCGAGTTGTGGGAACTGGTTAGCCTCGCGGCCCGCGGGCTGCTCGCGCGCGGCGTGAAGACCGGCGAGCGCGTCGGCGTGTGGGCGCCGAACCGCTTCGAGTGGGTCGTGCTGCAATACGCGACCGCGCGTATCGGCGCGATACTCGTGAACATCAACCCCGCCTACAAAGCCGTTGATCTGGAGTACGCGATCAACAAGAGCGGCGTTAGTCTGCTATGTCTCGCGCGCGGGTTCCGCCAGACGGATTACATTGCAATCCTTGCCGAAGTCCGCGACCGCTGTCCGCAGCTCCGCGATACGCTCGTGATTGATACCGAGTGGGAGGCACTGCTCGCCGACGCAAACAGCGTGAGCGAGGTAGCACTCACTGCGATCGAGACGCGGTTGCAGTTCGATGACCCAATCAACATTCAGTACACGTCGGGCACGACCGGCTTCCCCAAAGGGGCGACGCTGTCGCACCACAACATCCTGAACAACGCGTACTTCACGTCCGAGCGCCTCGGCTACACCGAACGCGACCGCGTGTGCATCCCGGTACCGTTCTACCACTGCTTCGGGATGGTCCTCGGCAACCTTGGCTGCACGACACGCGGCGCGTGCATCGTCGTGCCGGACGAATCATTCGACCCGCGTAGCGTTCTCGAAACGGTACAGGCGGAGCATTGCACCTCGCTCTATGGTGTGCCGACGATGTTCATCGCGGAACTTAACCACCCGCGATTCGCGGAGTTCGACTGGTCAGCACTGCGCACCGGCATCATGGCCGGCGCACCGTGCCCAGTCGAAGTGATGAAACAGGTGCAATCGCTAATGCACATCCGCGAGATCACCGGCGTGTGCGGGATGACGGAAACGTCACCAACCGCAACGCAGAACGACCGCGACGACCCGCTCGAAAAGCGTGTCGGTACCGTGGGTCGCCCAGCACCACACGCGGAAATCAAGATCATCGACCCCGCGACCGGTGAAGTCGTGCCCCGCGGTGTCGCGGGCGAGCAATGCACACGCGGTTACCTGGTGATGCTCGGCTACTGGGAAGACCCTGACGCGACTCGAAAAGCGATCGACAGCGCCGGTTGGATGCACACCGGCGACCTCGCGGTGATGGACAACGAAGACTACGTGAGCATCGTGGGCCGTTTGAAAGACGTGATCATTCGCGGCGGCGAGAACGTATACCCGCGCGAGGTCGAAGAGTTCCTCCACACACTCCCGGATGTCGCGGAGGCGCAGGTGATCGGCGTTCCGTGCGAGAAGTACGGCGAGGAAGTGATGGCATGGGTTCGCCTTCAGGTCGGCGCGAAGCGGACCGGCGACGACCTCCGCGACGCGTGCCACGGACGCATCGCGACGTACAAGATCCCGCGGTACTGGAAGTTCGTTAACGCGTTCCCAATGACGGTCACGGGCAAGGTGCAGAAGTACCGCCTTCGCGAACTCGCGACTGCGGAACTTCTCGCTCACAGCACCAGTTCGTCGTGAGCGTTCTTGCGTTTCACACCGCCACCGCTCACAATCCACAGTCCAGCCAAACGTGCCCCTTCCCGGAGCGATGCATGACCCGCTACGCGATCTGCTTCTTCGCCGCCACTTTCACCGCAGCCATCACTGGCCGCGCAGCCGAGAAGGATGAACTCTTCACTGCGAAACCACTGACCGAGAAAAACAGCTTCACACCTGGCATCGAAGGCCCGGCGTGCGACGCTGCCGGCAACCTCTACGTCGTCAATCTCAAGAAGAACGGCGACGGTCCCAAGAAGAACGGCGACATCGCGAAGGTGACGCCCAATGGCAAGACCGAGGTCTTCGTGGATCTGCCCGAGAAGAGTGTCGGCAACGGGATCGTGTTCGACAAGAAGGGCTTCATGTACGTCGCGGACTACACCGGGCACAACGTCCTGAGGATCGACCCGAACACGAAGAAGATCGAAGTCTTCGCGCACGAAGCAACCATGAACCAGCCGAACGACGTCGCCATCGCGCCCAACGGCACGCTGTACGCGAGCGACCCGAACTGGGCCAAGAGCACCGGCCAGCTCTGGAAGATCGGCACGGATGGCAAGTTCCTGAAGATCGCGACCGACATGGGCACCACCAACGGCATCGACGTCAGCCCCGACGGAAAAACACTTTACGTGAACGAGAGCGTACAGCGAAACGTGTGGTCATTCCCGATCAAGGGGGACGGAACGCTCGGCGATAAAAAGCTGCTCAAGAAGTTCGACGATCACGGTTTCGACGGGATGCGCTGCGACGCGGACGGCAACCTGTACATCACGCGCTACGGCGCGGGCACCGTCGTGAAGCTCTCGCCCGACGGCAAGGTGCTGAAGGAGATCGACGTGCTGGGCAAGAAGCCGAGCAACATCTGCTTCGGCGGCCCCGACGGACGCACCGCGTACGTTACGGAGGTCGAGTTCAACCGCGTGGTGACATTCCGCGTCGATACGCCGGGCCTCGCGTGGAAGCAGTTGCAGAAGAAGTAACCTCGCGATTCCCACCCACCGAACTGAGTCGAATCATGCGCGCGATCCTCTTCGCGATTCTCACCGCTACCGGCGGCGCGCTCGCGGCACCGGCGTCGGACTGGCCGCAATATCGCGGGCCGAACCGCGACGACGTGTCGCTCGAAACCGGGCTGCTCAAGGAGTGGCCGAAGGGCGGTCCGGCGGTGCGCTGGACGTACGAAGGCGCCGGCGTGGGTTACTCGCCGCCGTCGGTCGTAGGCGAACGGCTATACGTGACTGGCGGGCGCGAAGACAAAGAGTTCCTCATCGCACTCGATTTGAAGAGCGCGAAGGACGGCGCCGTGAAAGAAGCGTGGGTCGCGGAGATCGGCCCGACGTTCCGCTGGAAGGGGAACAGTTGGAGCGCCGGCCCGAGCGCCGCACCGACCGTCGAGGGCGAACTCATTTTCGCGTTAGGCGGTAACGGCGATCTCGTCTGCGTGGATACCGCGGGCAAAGAGAAGTGGCGCACGAACCTACCCAAAGACCTCGGCGGCCAGGTGAACCCGATCGGCGGCGGGCCGAAGAATCTCGGTTGGGGCTTCACGGGTTCGCCACTGGTAGATGGTGACAACCTCATCGTAGCCGTCGGCGGCCCGAAGGGTACGCTCGCGGCGATTGACAAGAAGACCGGTCGCGTGGCGTGGCGCAGCACGGAACTCACCGATCAGGCCGCGTACACGTCGCCCATGCCCGCGAACTTCGGAAGCGTGAAGCAGTACGTCGTTCTCACGAACCAGGGGCTGGCTGGTATCGCCGCGAAGGACGGCAAACTCCTCTGGAGTCACCGCCGCAAGCCACCCTACGGAACGGAAGTCATCAACACGCCGGTCATCCACGACGCGCACATCTTCACCACGGTCGCGGCTGGGAACGGCGACTGCGAACTCGTGAAAGTGGAGAAGGACGGCGATGTGTTCAACGTGTCACGCGTTTACAGCAACAAGAACCTGATGAACCACCACGGGAACGTCGTGCTGGTCGGCAAGCACGTTTACGGCTACGGCAGCGGATGGACGTGCCTCGACTTCAAGTCGGGCGAAGTGGCGTGGTCGGAGCGGCAGAAGGTCCCGTCGGGCGCGGTCACGTTCGCGGACGGCCACCTGTACTGCTACGCCGAAAACGACGGCTCCGCGGCGCTGGTCGAAGCTTCACCCACCGGTTGGAAAGAAACCGGGCGATTCAAACTTCCGAAAGCGTCGAAGCAACGCCAGCCGCAGGGCAAGGTGTGGACTCCGCCGGTCGTCGCGAACGGGCAACTGTTCCTTCGCGACCAGGAATTGCTCTTCTGCTTCGACGTGAGAGCCAAGTAACGAACCAGGCATGCGCTGGCGAGAAAGGCGTAGCGTTGTGTAACGAGCCGCGACCGCAATGCAGCGGCAAGGCTCAACCGCTCCCGTGCGGTCCCGGCTCGTCAAGGTGCTACAAAGTTCCTGAACGCGCACAATCTCTCCCCCAATTGGAGTCAGGCAATGAAACGGCGTCTCTTTGCAATGTCTCTCGGTGTTCTGGCTGCGTACGCGCTCGTCGCGGTGCGGCCCGCCCGCGCGGACGACGCGCCCGCTCCCAAAGGCGAGCGCGTATTCTCCGCCGGTCACAGTTTCCACGTGTTCATGCCGGGCATCCTCAACGAACTCACGAAAACCGGCGGCATCAAGGACCACAAGCACCTCGGCACGTCGTCCATCGGCGGGTCTCGCACGATCCAACACTGGGATCAGGCCGACGACAAGAACAAGACCAAGACCGCTCTGAAGACCGGTGAGGTGGACGTACTCACGCTCTCGCCGATCTACCACCCGGACGCGGGGATCGACAACTTCACGAAGCTCGCGCTTGAACACAACCCAAACGTGCGCGTTCTCGTGCAGGCGTTCTGGCTACCCTACGATGTCTATGAACGCGACTACCAAAAGAAGAAAATGGAGAAGCCGGACCGGAACGCGCGCACGCTCGCAGAGATGAAAAAGAGCCACAACGAATACTTCGTCACCGTGGACGATCAGGTGAAGGCGCTGAACAAGACCCTTGGCAAGACGGTGGTCTTCGTCGTCCCTGTCGGACAGGCAGCACTCCTGCTTCGCGAGAGGATCATCGCGGGCACCGCGTCGGGGCTGAAGTTGCAAGAAGACTTGTTCAGCGACGCGATCGGGCACGCACGCCAACCGCTTCAGGCGCTGACCGCGTACTGTCACTACGCCGTGATTTACAGACGCAGCCCGGTTGGGCTGCCGGTCCCCGCGGTGCTGAAAGCCACGAAGAACGCGGACTGGGACGAGAAGCTCAACAAACTCCTCCAAGAACTCGCGTGGGAGGCGGTCACCGCGCACCCGCTGAGCGGCGTGAAGGTCGAGGCACCGAAAAAAGCACCGGAGTGCGAGCCGAACGCGGACGAGAAGAAGGATTCGGGCACAGTCGAACTCTTCAACGGCAAAGACCTGACCGGTTGGGGCTACCAGTTGAAGGACAAGTTCGAGGGCTTCGACGGCAAGACGGAAGCGTCCGATAAGCGGTACTCCGTGAAGAACGGCATCCTGGTCGTGAACCCCGGTAAGGGAACGCACCAACTCTGGACGGCCGCGAAGTTCCCGAAGGACTTCGAGCTGCGCCTGGAGTTTCGCGCCGAGGTGAACGCGGACAGCGGGCTGTTCGTTCGCGGGCCGCAGTTACAGGTGCGCGACTACCTCGTCGCCGGGCCATTCAAGGATCTGAAGAAATACAAGGCGCAGGACTGGAACGAGATCGTCGTCGTGGTGAAGGGCGAGGTGGCGCACTGCACCTGCAACGGTGAAGTTCTCAACGACAAGTTCAAAGTACCCGCGACCGGGCCCATCGGACTGGAAGCGGACCGCGGACAGATGGAGTACCGTAAGATTCGGCTGAAGGAGATCAAGTAACGCGACGGTGGATCCAATAACCGTCGCCGTGTACGGTTCCCGCACCCGGTAGGATGAGATCGGGCGCGGGAACGATTGCAACGTTGACCCTGTGCTATCATCTCATGCCCTCTCTGAGGAATGAGAACAACCAACTGCGTAACTCCTAACCAAGACACGTTAGGAGTGTTCTTCCTCCATCGCTTGCCTCAGACAGCCGGTTCCGGCACAATGACACAATAGGAAAGTTGCGTTCGCACCCGTTCGGAGGCGACCCCTCATGTCTGCCGGCCGCCGTGGTCTGCTTCTGTCCGTCGCGTTCTTCGCGCTGACGCTCTGCCTGTGTTCTCGCGCGAGCGCACAACCACAGATCCAGTTCAGACCGGTGGGGGCCAACGACCCGCACGCCGGGCGGCACACAATCTGGCAGCGCGAACTCAGCCCCGACCAGATCCGCGAGTTGCTCTCCCGGTTCGGGAAGGGCGACAAAAACGTGGACAACCTGCTCGAGAACGCGATCCGCGACCGGATCGCGAAGAACAACAAGACGCCTCTGACCGAAGAACAGAAGAAGCGGATGGACGCGGCCATCAAACGGATGATGGCCGACAAGGACTTCATGGACTGGGCGCTTGATCAGGCGCAGAAACACAAGAACCAGACCCCCGGCGAGCCGTTTGAACTCACACCGGAAATGATCGAGAACCTCAAGAAGCGGCTCCCGGATGGGGGGAAGGACGGCGACCCGTTCAAGATGCCGAAGTTCGACCCGAACCAGTTCCCCAAGTTCGACCCCAACAACCCGCACAACTTCGACCCAAAACAGTTCCCGAATCTCGACCCGAAAACCAGGTTCCCGATCGATAATCGCACCGGGAAGCCGTTTGACCCGCGCACCGGGCGGCCCATCGATCCCGACAATCCGCCGAAGGTAATCCCGGTGGACCCGCCGCCACCGCCGAAGATCGACCCCATTACCGGGCGTCCGGTTGACCCACCGCCGAACCCGGAGCCAACGCGGAAGTTCGACCCCAATAACCCGCTCGGCCCCTCGAAAGAATCGCCCGAGAAGATGGCGAAGACGAAGGCCGCCGAGACCGCGACCGCACTCTGGGAGAAGAACGTCGGCCCAATCGAGGAGTCGCCCGCGGTCAAGCGCGCGATCCTCGAACTCGTCAGCGACCCCGAGACGATGGACGCGCTCACCGACGGCAAGGGAAACAGCATCTTCGATTTGTTCCGCAACGACGGCGAAGGGATGAAAGATCTGTTCGGTGGCGACGGCAAGGGTTGGGAGTGGCCGAAGTTCGACATGAATTTGAACTGGGGCAAGGACCGCAACATCGAAATCCCCGAAAGCAAGCCCCGCGAGAACCGGTGGCCGCACCTGTCCGGCTCGGACCGCCGCAGCGGTTCGTCGATGGGCGGCATGGGTTCGTTCAACTTCGGCGGAATGCAGGTCCCCTGGTTGCTCGCGTTACTCTTCCTGGCCGCGATCCTCGGCACGATTCTGTGGTGGAAGTGGGCCTCGCTCTTCCCGCCGGGCGGCCGGTCCGCGCTGGCCGGGGCTGAGGCCGGGGCGTGGCCCATCGACCCCCGCGCGATCAACACACGTGAAGATGTGGTGAAAGCGTTCGAGTTCCTGAGCGTCTTGATCTGTGGGCCGGGCGCGAAGACCTGGACGCACACCACGATCGCGGACGAACTCACGGCGCTGGCTGCGACACATGGCGAAACCGCGTTGAAACTCGCCCGACTCTACGAGCTCGCCCGGTACGCGCCTCTCGACGAACCTCTGACACGAGCCGAGATCATCGAAGCACGGCGGCTCGTTTGCGACCTCGCGGGAGTGGACGAGGCATGAAATCGCCGATCCCCACGCGCGGCGCCTTGCTCAGCTTCTTCGGGGCGCTCGCGGTCGCCGCGCTGCTCGCGGTGCCGACCGCCCGCGCACAGCCGAGACAGATCCCCGAACCCGCCAAGCCACAACCCATTCTCATCCCCGGCGGCGGGACGGAACTGTTTCGCGCGCTGCTCGACAAGGAGGGCATCGAGCCAGCCACGCAGAACGAATCGCGTTTCGGCGAACCTGACGCGAACACTATTGTTATCGTGATCGGCAGCACTCCCGGAGGCGACTGGGATGAGGGGTTGCGCTGGGCCAGGCGGACGATCCGAGTCGGCGGGGCGGCGCTCCTCGCGACCGACAGTTTCGCGAACGTCTACGAGTGGGACCGCAACCCCGGGAACAACAATCCGGTTGGTTGGTTCAACGGGGCCAGCGTCACGGCTGACTGGGCGAACCCGGATCACACCTACAATCGGATGCCCAGTTGCCCCTTCGTAGTACCGATTTCGCCGAACGAACTACCCGACGCGCCGGCGCGTCCGGGGCGCGTCTGGGGCGTCTTCCGGGGGCTGACCCGCATCACGACCAACGACCCCACGTGCTTCGAGCCAGCACGGTTCCGCGAAGAGTACCAGTACCCGCTCGCACGGTTCCCCAAGTCGGCACGCATCAACGGCGGTCGGCCCAACACGCCTCCGCTATTCGCGATCGGCGGTGATGGCCCCGAACGATTCAACTCCCCCGGCTACTCGTTCCTCGCGATGGCCGACTCCAGCGTGTTCATCAACCAGATGTTGATGGAGACGAGCACGGACAATCTTGAATTAACGCTTCGTACCATCGAATACCTTCAGGGGCCTGACAAGAAACAGCCGCGGAAGAAGTGCCTCTTCTACGAGAACGGGCGCGTGATCGAGAAGTTCGACGGTCTCGCGGAGGCGGTGCGCCCGCCGCGTCCGAAGTTGCCGCCCGAGCAGATGCCCAACATCGGCCCGCTGTTCGGCAAGCACCAGGACAAACTCGTCAACTTCCTCGACCAGAAGGCCGACGAGTTGCAGGAGAAGGACTTCTTCCACCGCAGTTTCGTTGGGCCACAGGGAAGCGAACGCGAGCGCAAGTCCGCGGCGAACTGGATCGAGATCGCGTTGGTCATCGCGGCGATCATCGTCGTGCTGTTGCTGCTTATGCGCCTGTGGAAGGCGCGACACCCACAGGACGTTCCGCCTCCACCGAACACCGGGGGCGGGGTCGCGTCTTCTGGGCCGCCCGGAGTTTTCGACCGCAGGCAGAAGGAGTTGGTGCGCCGGAACAACGTCTACGAGCCAGTGCAGCACCTGCTGCGCCAGTTCTTCGACTCCGCGGGCGCACCGGCGAACCCCGGTCCTCGGACGCCGAAACTGGTCATCACCAGCGCTGTGCGCAAGCCGGACTCTCTACGGAACGCGATCAACGACCTGTGGCGACTGGCCTACGGCCCGCCCACGCTGATGTCCGCGCAACGGTGGTTTGAACTGGAGCCATACTTCGAGCGACTCAGACAAGCGCACGCCGATGGCAAGTGGCGCTTCGTGACCGATGGAGCGTGAGAAGGAGCCCTCCGAACGAGCCGCGACCGCAAGGGAGCGGGGAACCGTTTCCCGCGCCCTTGCGGTCGCGCTCGATAATACACTTGCTGAACACAACACGATCGACACCGACGGGAGTACGGCATGAGTTTGGCCTCGACTTCGACCCCCGGTACCGGCGCACCGTTGGCCGACCCGCGGGCCGCGGCTCACGAACTGGCGCAGGAGGCGAAACAACTCAGCCACAAAGTCACTACCGAGGTCGCCCGCGTAGTAGTCGGGGCGGAGGACGTGACACGTCAGTTGCTCATCGCCCTCCTCGCCGGCGGTCACGTTCTCCTCGAAGGCGTGCCGGGCGTCGCGAAAACCACACTCTCCAAAGTGTTTTCCCGGCTCCTGGGGTGCCAGTACCAACGCGTCCAGTTCACGCCGGACTTGCTCCCGTCGGACGTGACCGGCACCTCGATCTTCGACCGAAACAAGAACGACTTCATCCTCCGCAAAGGACCAATCTTCACGCAGGTACTACTCGCGGACGAAATCAACCGTGCGCCGGCGAAGACGCAATCCGCGCTCCTCGAAGCGATGCAGGAATACCAGGTTACGGTGGACGGCGTGTCGATGCCTCTCGACCTGCCGTTCCTCGTACTCGCAACACAGAACCCCATCGAACAGGAAGGCGTGTACCGGTTGCCGGAAGCGCAACTCGACCGGTTCCTGTTGCGTGTCGAGATGGGCTACCCCGGCTTCAAGCACGAGGTCGGGCTGCTGAAGTTGTACAGTAAACCGGTCGCCGAAGTGCAGCCGATGTTCACACCGGAAATAATCCTCGGCTTACAGCGGAAGTTGCCCGGCGTGTACGGCGCGGAGTCGCTCTACGAATACATCGTGCAACTCGCGGAGGAGAGCCGCAAACACCCGGACGTGGCGCTCGGGGCCAGCCCGCGTGCCGCGCTCAACCTGCTTCGCTGCGCCCGCGCGCGGGCAGTCCTCGAAGGGCGTCACTTCTTCACGCACGAAGACGTGCAAGCGATCGCCTACGGCGTCCTCGGTCACCGGCTCATCCTGCGCCCGGAGGCCGAGATCGAGGGCAAACTCATGGCCGACATCGTCCGCGAGATCATGGACGCGGTGCCCGTGTTGGAAACCGTCTGAGGGCGTGTTTCGTGTTTCGTGTTTGGTGTTTCGTTCACAAGCCAGCAACTTGGCGTGACGAACCGGGCGCTGAACACTACACACTACACACAAAACACGGCTCCCGAAATGCTGACCGCTCGCGGATGGTGGTTTGTTCTGATCGTCGCCTTCATCCTGGTGATGGGGGCGTTCGTCGTCCCCAATTACACAACGCTGCCGGCCATCCTCGCGGTCACGCTTCTAGCGTGGTTCGTGTACGAATGGCTTCAGTTCCACTACAAGTCGAACGCGGCCGTGTCTCGCCTGCGCGTGCGCCGGTGGGTCATGCAGGGCGGGCGCGACACGCCAATGCTCTGGGCGAACGTGCCGTTTGAAGTGCGTGTCCGCGTACGCCACGACGGTTACGTCACCATCGACTACGCGATGGTCGAAGACCGGTTGCCTTCTGGTGCGGACCTGATCGAAGGCGAGACCGGGACGCACACAACCATCTCCGCGCGGCAACCAGCCGACATGATCTACACACTCAAGTGTCCCGCGCCCGGCGTGTTGCGGTTTGAGGGCGTAAAGGTGCGGGTCGCCGACCTGCACGGGTTCTTCTACCGTCGCGTGTTCCTCCGCGACGCGATCGAGTTCCTTGTCCTGCCGCCGCTGGTGGACGCCGAAGGCCGACAGCGCGCCGACAAGCGGTTCAACATGCTCCCGCCCCCCGGGATACACCGCTTGCGCCGGCCGGGGTCGGGCGACGAACTGCACGACCTGCGCGACTACCAACCGGGTGACCCGCCGAAGATGATCGCGTGGAAGGTGTCGGCGCGCAAGGACAAGCTCATCACGAAGGAGTACGAGAACGACGTGCCGGTGCGGTGCGTGCTGTTTCTCGACACGAGCGAGGGCGTGCGGTTGGGGCCACCAGGCAACACGCTTCTTACGCGCATGGCCGGCGTCACCGCGGTCGTCGCGCAGGCGGCCGCCGCGAACCGCGACCTCGTCGGGCTAACCACCTTCGACGACAAGACCGCGAACGCTGTGACGCCGGCGCGAACGCAGACGCACATGATCAACGTGATGCGGAAGCTCGCGGAGGTATCTGCGCTGCAACCGGGGACGAAGGGCGTTCCGGCCGGCCAACTCACCCGCCGCGCCTACCCGCTTGCGCACGAGCTATACCCCGAACTGATGGCGAAGGCGACGAACACGATGCCACTGGGCCGACTTTGGCGTCCGCTGCTGGATAGGTGGTGGGGTTGGATCGTCCTGTTCATCATGATCGCGCCGCCGTGCCTGCTCGCTTACCGGGTCAGCGACATCCTCAACCCCGGCAGCGCGCCGATGCCGGGGCCGGTTCAGAAGGTGTATTCGACCTGGATGGGCAACACCTTGGAGTTCGCGGTGAAGGTGACCCCACGATTCGATCTGGGCAGTCGCCTCGCGGTGATACTGCTGATCTGGCTCAATCTGCTCTGCCTCCCGGCCCAGTTCGCCGCGTCCTTCTGGTTGCTCTACGGGATGAGCGGTTGGTTCGGAATGGCCGCAGGCGAAACCACCCGGCGAAAACGACTGGCTGCGCTGTTCTCGCTCCAAGACGGCACCGGACCAGACTCCATCGAGCGATACCTCCACGACGACGATGCCTATGCTGAGCGAGTGGCTTTGTTCCTTCAGCATCACCAACTGCGGTGCCCGATCCCGCTCTATGACGAGCAGGGTCGATACCGGTTCCGGTGCGCGGAGAAAGCTGACGTACTCGCCGGCGCGATCGTGCGCGCGGTCAGCCGGGCACGCGACAACGAGTTGTATGTAATCCTCGCCGACATTACTGAACTCGGCGCGGATCTGGAACCGCTCGTGAAGGCGTGTCGCGTGGCCCGCGCGCGGCGGCATCACGTCATGGTGATCGTCCCCTGGCCCGCCGACGTGCCATCGCCCGACGAAGCGACTCCGGAACCGCCCCCGGCCGGCGACCCGAAGTTCAAGAAGAAAAAGAAGCGGCACCCGGACGACTTCCTCCTCAATGAGCGGCACAAGCGCATCACCAAGATCGTGCAGGACAACTTGACGCGGCAGTATCACGAGTCGTTCCGCAAGATGCGCCGGCTGCTGGGGGCAACGGGCGCGACAGTCATGCGCGTCAACGACGGCGACCCAGTGCGATTGGTACTCGACCGGCTCGACCGACTCCGTGGCATGAGGAGCCGCCGATGAGTACCAACAAGCAGCGCGCGGAACTGTCTCAGCGACAGGTGATCGAGATTCTGTTCCGCGACAGGGCGGCACGCGCCTACACGTTCACTGTGCTCGGCGCGCTGGCGATGGTGTTCGTCGTGATGTTCCTGAACGGGAGCGACATCGGCGGCATTCTCGTCATCCTGTTCGGCTCCGCTGCGCTAGTTCTGCGCTGGACCGCCGCGCCGCCGTTCCTGTTGCTAATCATCGCGTACTTCCAATTGTGGCCGCTCGGCATCCCCGACTTCGGCTCGGAGAACCCATTCCAGGTGCGCGAGACGCACTTCCTGGTCGCGGACATGGCCCTGGTCATGGCGGTACTTGTGTACCTTCGCGCCCAGTACCGCGTCTTCGGGTTCATCCACCAGATCGTGCCGTTCGATGCCGTATTCCGACGCAAAGGCGACGTGCCAACGCGCCGACCATCGAGCCACATCCGGCCGGACGAGATCGCGTGGCTTGTTGGGATCACTGGCGGCATCGTGCTGATTGGTCAGGGCGTGTGGTGGCTGGTGAACGCGCTGGAGTTCGTGCCGATGGAGGACTTCCCTCTCCGGTGGTCCGACCCGAAGTCGCTGAGCACGTACCGTAGAAACCCGCCACCGGGTGAATTCCGCGCCGGCCAGAACAGGTTTTTCGTCCTCCTCGGCTCGCTATTCTTCGGAATGCTCCTCCTGCGACTCGTGTTCGGCTACTGGCGGCTCCGCATGATGGCAGCGGTCGAGGGCGCGATGATGCTGACCGACACGAGTTGGGCGGAATCGCACCGTGAGCGCGTACGTGTGGAGAAGTGGCGGATCTGGGGCCGGCTGCGCGACGCGGAGTTGGCGAAGCAAGCGGAACGTGACCGGCGCCAGGCCGAGCGCAAAGCGGAAAAAGTACGCGAGCAGAAAGCGGAGAAGGAACGTGAGCGGATGGCTAAACGCGCAAGGCGTGACTGAGGCGATGCACTGCTGTTTTGTCCCTCTCTCCTTGCGGGAGAGGGTGTCGGCGATTCGCCGACGGGTGAGGGGTAAAGTTACCCTGCGCGCGAAACTACCCCTCACCCGGCTCGCAGAGCCTCGCCACCCTCTCCCGCAAGGGGAGAGGGCCAGAACCGAACACAGAAGGGGTTCAACATGAGATTCGCATACTGGAGTCGCGAGTTAGCCGGGTGGGCGCTGATCGGCGTCGGCCTGTGGCAGTTCTGGAACACCTACATGCTGCTCACGAACCGACGCATCTTCGAGGCCGGTCCGTCAGCGTTTATCGCGTTCGTCATCTTCCGAGGCGGGTTGCACCTGCTGAAGGTCGCGGTCGCGGCACAGGCGTCGCGGTCACTCCCGGAGTCGGCGCAACCGCAGACGCGGAAGGCGAGTCGCATGGCCGTGCGTTCAGTCGCGCCCACGCCCGCGAAGTCGGTGCTGCCGGGGCCGAAGACCCGCCCCGCAAGCGCGAACGGGATGGCGGAATAACCGTGCCGCTCATTCCCTCCGATGTGCGCGCGGTGTTTTTCGACGCGGTCGGCACCCTGCTCTTCCCTGAACCGTCGGCGCCGAGTGTCTACGCCGATGCTGCCCGCTTGTTCGGCCTTCATCTCTCCGCGAGCGAAGTGCGCACTCGTTTTATCGCCGCGTACCGCCGTGAAGAAGCCGCCGATGTCGCGGCGAAGTGGGTCACGAGCGAAGACCGCGAGCGCGACCGCTGGCGCGTCATCGTCGCGGACACGCTCGCCGGTGTCACTGATCTGGAAGCGTGCTACGGCTACCTGTTCGACCACTTCGCCAAGCCTTCTGCGTGGCACGTCGCGCCCGACACCGCGGAAGTTCTCCTCACGCTGCAATCGCGTGGCTTCATTCTCGGAATGGGTTCCAACTACGACGCACGACTGTGGTCCCTGTTGGACGCGTTCCAGGAACTCGCGCCACTGCGCGAGCGTGTAATAATCAGCGCCGCGGTTGGCGTGCGGAAGCCGGGGTTGGGCTTCTTTCACGAAGTGACTCGCGCCGCGGGTTGTGAGCCGGGTTCCGTGCTGTTCGTAGGCGACGACGTGGGCAACGACTACGAAGGCGCGACCGCCGCTGAAATGCACGCGATGCTCCTCGACCTCCACGCGAAGCACCCCAACGTGCCACACCGCATCACGCAACTGGTGGAGTTGCTCTACTGACCTGCGACGCGAGGTAGGCGTGGCGCAGGATGAGGCCGAACGGAACCCACCAGATCAGGTCATTCGTGGCGCACGTAATCAGCCCTTCCAGGCGCGCCTCACCGGTCGCGACGCCGAACGCAAGTCCCACCGGCCCGAAGAACTTCCCCAAGAAACCGACGAGGACAATGGGCCAGTGCCGCACCGGGTCGTGGCCCGCGAAGATGTACGCGACGCCGTACACGCCGACGATCATCCCGATGGCCTGCCACAGTTGCGGGTAGTGGAGCGGCTTGTCCGGGTCGAGCATGCCGGAGTAGGAAAAAGACAGCGTGGGGAACAGCACCACCCACGCGCCCCACACGAGATTGTAGACCCCCGCGATCACCAACACGCAGAACATCCACCTGTGCGATGGTTTCGACATGGAAAAAACGCCTGGTTGAGAACGCGACCGAGATGTCTTCACTCAGTTCGCGGGGACAACTTCGGTCGGCACGTCGTCGGTCGGCTTTAGCCGGTCACGGAGCAGCCGTGACGAGACACGGTTCACCACCTCCAGGTACGCCAAGGCGCTCGCTTCAACAACGTCCAGGCTGACGGCGCGGGCACGCGACCGCTTGCCCGCATGTTCGATCTCAATGGTCGCTTCGCCCAGCGCGTCCATGTCATGGCTCACGGAACGGACGCGATAATCAACTACATTCACTACTGTGCCGGTGATGCGGTTGATCGCTTTAATGAGCGCATCGATCGGGCCGTTGCCGATGGCCGCGTCTCGGTGGACGGTGCCGTCGATGTGCTTCAGCGCGACTGCGGCCGAGGTCTGTGACCCGGTGCCGGCCGTGCTCGTGAAGCCCACGAGCGTCCACAGGTTACCGGTGCCGGCCTGAAGTTGGTTCTCAGCGAGTGCCTCGATGTCGCCGTCGTAGATCTCCTTCTTCTTGTCTGCGAGCCGCTTGAACTCCTCGAACACGTGGTTCAGTTGCTCGTCCGTGAGGCGGTAGCCCAGATCCAGAACGCGCTGACGGAGCGCGTGCCGCCCGCTATGCTTGCCAAGCACCAGTTCCGTCTGCGGGATGCCCACGTCTTCCGGCTTCATGATCTCGTAGGTACTGCGTTCCTTCAGCATCCCGTCCTGGTGGATGCCGGCTTCGTGCGCGAACGCGTTCTGGCCCACGATGGCCTTGTTCCGCTGAACCGTCTGCCCGGTGATATGCGAGAGTTTGCGGCTCACGGGGTACAGGTGCCGCGTGTTAATGCCGGTCGTGAGTTTGTAGAAATCTGCACGTGTGTGAAGCGCCATCACCACTTCTTCGAGCGACGTGTTTCCGGCCCGCTCGCCGATGCCGTAGATAGTGCATTCCACATGCCGCGTCGCTGCGACATCTGTTCCAAAGAACCCAGGG
>SXID01000278.1 GCA_005772955.1 Planctomycetia bacterium | reverse complement strand
GCGAGCGGACTACCTTAAAACGCTTACAATCGGATGCCGCCGGACACGTCGAGCCACGTGCCCGTGACCCACCGAGAGTCGTCCGACGCGAGAAACGCGGCCGCGTCAGCGATGTCGTTCGGTTCCCCGATCCGCCGCAACGCGGTCGCCTGTTCTTCCTGCCGCTCTTCTTCCTTCGTCTTGCCGCTCTTCTCGCTGTTCATGTCGGTGCGCGTCGAGCCGGGCGCCAGCACGTTCACGCGAATGCCGTTCGGCCCCAACTCTGCCGCCAGCACGCGCGTCATGAGATCGACCGCGCCCTTCGTGGCGGTGTACACGACCGCGCCGGGGTACGCCATGCGGCTGATCGCGCTGCCCACGTTGATGATGCTGCCGCCCGCGGTCATCACCTCGGACGCGTGCTTCACGCACAGTAGATAGCCGCGGACGTTCACGTTGAAGTGCGCGTCGATGGATTCGGCGGTCACGTCCGCCAGGAACGTACGCTGCATGATCGCGGCGTTGTTCACGAGGATGTCGAGTTTGCCGAACGCGTTCATCGTGGCCGCGAACAAGGGCGGTATCTCCGCGGGATTGCCTACGTCGGCCTTCACCGCGACCGCACTACCCCCCGCAGCGGTGATCTTCGCGACCACCTCGTTCGCTTCCTTCTGGCTGCGCGCGTAGTTGACGACGACCTTCGCGCCGTCGGCGGCGAACCGGGCGGCGATGGCAGCGCCGATTCCGCGTGATCCCCCGGTGATGAGTGCGACCTTCCCGGCGAGTGGCATGTTCGACATGGGTACTCCTGTGGTTGCGTGTTGAGATTGACCCGGACCTCCTACTCGACCAGCGAGGCGACGTGCGCGACGGTCAGCTCCTCAAGCGACGCGACGACCACGTCCGCGCCTGCGGCGCGAAGTATGTCGGACGGGTGGTGCCCGACGAACGTGACCGCGACGCACTTCATGCTACCGGCCTTTGCGGCTTCCACGCCCGCGACCGCGTCCTCGAACACCACGCACCGGTTCGGATTCGCGCCCAGTTTCGCGGCACCGATGAGGAACACTTCCGGGTCCGGCTTCCCGCGGGTCACATCGTCACCCGTGACCACCGCGTCGAAGTATCGCTGTGTGTTGGTGACGTTCAGAAGCAGATCGAGGTTGCCGCGCGGCGCTGAAGAACCGACCGCTTGCGGCCAACCGCGGTCCGCGAACTCTTTCAACAACCGTACCACGCCGGGAAGCAATTGCGTACCCTCGTCGCGCACCGCCTTGCGGTAGTGATTCTCTTTCTGCTCGCCCCACTTTGCGCAAAGCGCGTCGTCGGCGTCCGGCCGGTACAACCTGCGGAGAATCTCCGGGTTCCGCATTCCGAAGGTCGCTGCGAAGTCGGCTCGCGTGAACGGCTTCCCGATCTCCTCCGCGAACCGCTTCCACGCGCTGAAGTGGTGTTCTGCGGTATCGACGAGGGTGCCGTCCACGTCCCAGATGATCACTGGTGTTGTCATGCGGTGTGTTGTATTACCGTAGTGATCTGGGAAACACGTTGACTCTTCCACCACGCCAGAGGAAACTGTTATTTATCCCACCAGCGTTCTCCCACCAAACGCGAGCCGAACCATGCCCATTCCGCACACACTCCCGCGACGCGAGTTCCTCAAGATCGGTGGGCTGACACTTGGCGGACTCACGCTCCCAAACCTCCTCCGCGCCGAAGCGAAAGCCGGTATTCGCTCGGCGCACAAGTCGGTCATCCTCATTTACTTGGTCGGTGGGCCGCCGCACCAGGATATGTTCGACCTGAAGCCCAACGCTCCGAAGGAGATCGCGGGGCCATGGAAGCCCATTGCCACCAACGTGAACGGCATCCAGATTTGCGAGGCGCTGCCGCAACTTGCGAAGATCATGGATAAGCTCGTGGTCGTGCGATCGCTCGTCGGGAACCAGGCCGACCACGACGCGATTCAGGTCTACAACGGGCACCATCCCAAGAAGCCCACGCCTGCGGGCGGCTGGCCACAGTTCGGTTCGACGGTCGCGAAGTTGCAAGGTCCGGTCGATGCCAGCGTGCCGCCGTTCGTGAGCGTGTGTTACACCTGCACGCACGGCCCTTACAACGAACCCGGTCCCGGGTTCCTCGGGCAATCGCTCAATCCGTTCCGCGTGATGGGACCGGCGAAGGATGACATGGTTCTTCGCGGGGTCACTGTGAACCAACTCGCGGAGCGCAAGACACTCCTGAAAGGCTTCGACGACATGCGACGCGACGCGGACTCGTCCGGCGCGGTGAAGGCAATGGACGCCTTCACGGAACAAGCGTTCGGGTTGCTCACCTCATCGCGCATGGCCGAAGCGCTCGACATCTCAAAAGAGCCGGTGAAGGTGGTCGAGCGGTACGGCACCGGGAACCCGAAAATCTTCATGGACGGCAACGGCGCGCCGCGGGTTCCGCAAAGTCTTCTCATGGCGCGGCGGCTCATCGAAGCCGGGGCGCGTGTCGTCACGCTCAACTACAGCAAGTGGGACTTTCACGGCGGCATGAACGCCGAGGGCCGGAAGAACAACTCCATCTTCTTGCGTGAAGAGGAGGACTTCCCGCCGTTCGACAAGTGCGTCAGCGCGCTGGTCGAAGACCTGCACGACCGCGGGTTGGACAAGGACTGCACCGTCGTGATTATGGGTGAGTTCGGACGCACGCCGAAGATTAGCGCACAGACTGGCCGCGACCACTGGCCGCAGGTGAACTGTGCGCTGATGGCTGGCGGCGGGATGCCGACGGGACAAGTCATCGGCAGCACGGACAAGATCGCGGGCGAAGCCGCGTCGCGCCCGGTCACGTTCGGCGAACTTTACGCGACGCTCTACAAGAACCTCGGCATTGAGGTGGACAAGGCCACGCTCCCGGACTTCACCGGGCGCCCGCACTACCTCGTTGAAGACGGCGCGCAACCGCTGAAGGAACTCGCGTAGGCGCGAGCGGAAGAGTGTCGTGGGCTTTAACGAGCCGCGACTGCAAGGGAGCGGCCAACGTCAACCGCTCCCTTGCGGTCGCGGCTCGTTAAAGCGCTTCGTGGACCTGAACTGCCGAGCCGTTTTCACGTCACGCGGAACGTCCGATGCAAACGCGCCTGAAAGTCCAACTCGCGGTGTTCATGTTCCTCCAGTACTACATCTGGGGGTCGTGGTACGCGAGCATGGGCGCGTACCTCAACGCACTGAAGTTTGGCGGCCAGGAGATCGGCGCCGCGTACGGCGCGTTCGCTATTGGTGCCATGATCTCACCGTTCTTCGTCGGGTTGATTGCCGACCGCTACTTCGCTTCCGAGAAGTTGATCGGCGTCCTCGGATTGCTAGGCGGGGTGCTGCTCTGCCTGCTGCCGGGGTTCACGAGCTTCGGCGAGTTCTACCCGATGCTCATCCTGTACTGCGCGACGTTCGTGCCCACGCTCGCCCTCGGGAACTCGCTCGCCCTCCACCACCTCAAAGACGCGAAGCGCGACTTCCCGCAGGTGAAGATCCTGTCCGCGGTCGGGTGGATCGCGGGCGGGGTGACACTCAGTCTGATCGAAGGGGAGAAGACCGCGGTCCAGTTCTACCTCGCGGGCGGGCTGTCGATTGTGTTCGGGCTGTTCGCGTTCATGCTCCCGCACACGCCGCCGAAGAAGACCGGGGCGAACGTTTCGATCGGTGAAATCCTCGGCCTCGACGCGCTCTCGCTGCTCAAGAAACGGTCGTTCGCGGTGTTCATCGGGTGCATGTTCCTGATCTGCATCCCGCTGTACTTCTACTTCGTGAACATGGCGGTTTACCTCGGTCAGTTGGAGTGGCCGAACTTCGCGGCCCGGATGACGCTCGCGCAAGTCTCGGACGTGATCTTCCTGTTCCTCTTGCCGGTGATGCTCAAGCGTCTCGGGTACAAGCGGACGATCGCCATCGGCATCCTGGCGTGGGCCACGCGGTACTACTTCCTCACGCAAAGCGCGAACTCGGGCCCCGCGACGCAGACGATGCTGATCTTCGCTGCGATTCTGCTCCACGGTGTCTGCTACGACTTCCTGTTCATCGCGGGGCAACTCTACGTGGACGACGAAGCCAACGAGCGGATGCGTGGCGCAGCGCAGGGCTTGATCGCGTTCATCCTGTGGGGCGTCGGCGCATTTGTTGGGACGATGCTAGCGGGCGCCGTGATGCAGGCACACAAACTATCCGAACCGGTTGGGAAGATCGAACACGACTGGACCGGGATCTGGCTTCAGCCCGCGTTCGGGGCCATCGCAGTGCTGGCCGTGTTCGCACTGTTGTTCCGTGACCCGTCCAGGCCAGCCGCGACAGCGGAGAAGATGCGGTGAGTAGTTATCGCGTCGGGATGGCGCAGCTTTTGGTCGAAGGCGGGCGCCCGGAAGCGAACCTGCGCCGGGCGGTGGACGCGATTCGAGTCGCGGCGGAGCAGGGGTGCCGGCTCGTCGTGCTGCCGGAATGTCTCGATCTGGGTTGGACCGATCCGAGCGCCAGAACGCTTGCGGTGCCGATTCCCGGTGTGCACACCGAAATCCTCGCCCAAGCCGCGCGCGAACACGGCGTTTACGTTGTCGCGGGACTGGTGGAACGAGCCGGTGAGCGACTCTACAACGCGGCGGTTCTCCTTTCGCCGACCGGTGACATTCTTCTGCATCACCGCAAGATCAACGAACTCGACATCGGCCTCGATCTGTATTCCGTGGGCGACCGAATGGGCGTTGTCGAAACCGAACTCGGCACCCTCGGGCTTTCCATCTGCGCCGACAACTTTTGCTCGTCGCTCGCCATCGCGCACGTGCTGGCGCGAATGGGCGCGCAACTGGTCCTCTCACCGTCGGCGTGGGCAGTCATCGCTGATCACGACAATACAAACCACGACAACACCGGCGAGCGCTACGGCAAGCGCTGGCGCGACTCTTACACGGAGTTAGCGAAGCTCTACGACATGACCGTGATCGGTGTGAGCAACGTTGGCCCGATTACAGCGGGTCCGTGGGCCGGGCGGAAGTGTATCGGGTGTTCGCTCGCGGTTGGACCGGGCGGTGAGATCCTTGCCGAAGCACCCTACGGCGAGTTCGCCGAAACGCTGGTCGTAGTCGAGGTGCGACCGCGTGCGCCGATTGCGTGCGGCACCGACTTTGCGCCAGCGCTGGCCGCTCGCGGCTATCGCGGGGCTTAGCTACCTCGCGGCCTTGTCGAACACCGCGAACACGTCCGCGAGCGCCTCGCGCACAATCACCATGTGCTCGATGTCCGCGTACTCCTTGTAGGTCACGTTCTTCGCGCCGCCCGCGGTCAGCGTCTTGTTGAGCGCGCGGGCACCGGCGAGCGCGAAGTCTTTGTCTCCGACACCGATGAACACCGGCAATGTAGCGAACGGTTTCGCGTCCTTCACGGTGCCGCTGCCGCCCAGCGCCGCGGCAGCCGCGAACCGATCCGGGTGCTTCTGCACCAAGTCAATCGTTTGCGTCACGCCCATCGAGTGACCCACCACGAACGTGCGTTTCGGGTCGAGTGGGTAGCGCTTGCTGAGTTGGTCGAGAATCGCGGGCACCGGGGGCGAACCGGTGAAGTTCAGGCCGCTGCGCGGAGCGACGAGGACCCAGCCGCGCTCGCGGCACTCGGTCACGATTCGCCCGCCGCCGTAGCCCTCGAAGAACAGGTTCTCCGAGCCGCCGGCACCGTGCAACGCGACCACCACCGGCACCGGCTTCGTCGGGTCCAGACCTTTGGGAATGAAGACGCGAACCGGTGTGGACCTCTTCGCGTCGGTCGGCACCGAGAGCCAGAACTGCCCGTGCTTCGCGGCGGTGTAGAACTCCTTGCCGTCGAGCATCCGCTCCGCGTTCGCGAGCAGGTCGGCCGCAGGCAAATCGGTTTCGGAGATCGTCCCACCTGCCAACTCCGTAAGCAACTCGGCGCGGTCGCGTGCTGTGGCCTTCTCGATGGTGTCGATCACGTCAGACGTCGCGACGGTCTTCTTCAGCGCCGCGAGTCTTGCGTCGAGGTCCGCGACCTGTGAGATACCGATCGCGGAGCGGCGGATCTCCTTTCCGCTCTCGACCATGAAGTACAGACGGCGGTCCAGTCCCTTGAACTCACCGAGCGGCGGAAGCGGAATCTTCTCTGTGTGCGGAAACCTGTTGGGCTTGATCGTGGTGATCTGCTTTTCGGTGAACCAGAGTTGCACTTCGAGGCTCTTTGGTACGTCACCTTTCACGGTGAAGAACTGGTGGATCGTGACCGTCAGTTCCTTAGCTTTCCCATCGACCACGCGCAGATTTGGCACCGCGTAGAGACTCCACGCCCACAGGCGCGTCGTGCTCGGTTCGTCGTCGGAGAGCAGCGCGAACCCGGCGAGGTCGAGTGAGCGCCCGGCATCGCCGAACTGGAATGCGAAGAACTGTTGCGTGAGTTTCTGGATGTGGGTCAGAGAGCGTTTGCGTGCCGCGGTGCCGTCGTGCTTCTCCCACTCCTGTTCAAACCGCTTGAGGCGCTGGCCGAGTTCGTATCGTTGCGCAAGCGCGTCGGCCGCTTTGGGTGGCTGTGCGAACGCGGAGGTCGCGCCGAGCAGGATCGCCGCGACCGCCAAACCGAACCGCTTCATTTCCGTGCCCTCATACATGAACTCGCTGAGGATGTCGCATTCTAACGATCCGCGACCGCAAGGGAGCGGCTAACGGCGGCCGCTCCCTTGCGGTCGCGGATCGTTCCAAAAGCACTACCACCGGGTTCCTGGATCAGAAGTCGGGTTGCATCGTACACACTGAAAAAGTTACAACTTGTGTTCCGCGAGGATAGACAACGGAAAGGAATCCGCCGTGAAGCGTCAACTCTGCTTGGGCGCGCTGTTCGCGCTAGTGGTGGTGCCGGACTGGGCGTCGGCGTGCTGGCCACGTGGGGGCGAACCGGTTTACTACTACCACGCACCGGTCTACTACGCCCCGCCCGTGTACTGCCAGCCGGTGTACGTGTCACCATGCATCCCATCTGCGCCGATGTTCCCTCCGCCGCGAATCGAGCCGGTGCCGCGCCCGGGTTCCTCCCTCGGTGCTCCTCGCCCTATCTTGCCCCCGCGTTTGGCACAGATCGAACCTGTGATTCGCCCGAACGCGAACGTCGAAGTGCCCAGGCCGATGATGACAGAACCAACGCCCGCGATCCTGATTCCGGACCCGAAGGTCCCCGTGCCCGAGGTTCCCACGATCGTGCCCGAACCCAAACAACCGGTCATCGAACTTCCGAAGGTCGATACCGACCCGATGTTGCCGCCGCTCGAACCTCCGATGAGTGCGAAGGAACCGAAACGGTCACCGCCGGAGTTGCCGAAAGACACCGGACCCAACCACCCCGCGATCGAACAACCGAAACTCGTACCGAACCCGAAGTTGTCGGGGTTGGAGTTGCCCGGCGTGCTCGCGGTGCCGGTCCCCGCGCCGGCGCCTGACGTACTCATCCCGCCTTCAGGCGTGCCAGTACCGAAGAACCCAGACGCACTGCCGCCACTGACGCTGCCGCCGGACGCGCCCGTTGTGCCAGACGCGAAGCCAGTGGAAGCGAAGTCCAGCCCGCTCGCAGCGGTCGCGCGCGAACTGAAGGTGAGCGTGTTTCCTGCCTCCGGTGTCCTGGCCGTGAATGGTCTGCGCAAGGTCGGGTTCTACAACCACACCGACCGTGACCTGTCCTTAACCATCGAGGGCAAAGCGGTGATGCTCCCGGGGAAGACGTACATTTTGGCGCAACTGCCCGTGACGTTCACTTGGAAGCACGGCGACAAACCGGCTGCAAAGCAGACCGTGCCCGCCGACGCGACCGGGATCGATGTGCTGTTCCGCGAGTGAAGTGCGAGTGAAGAGAAGGGGAGAAGGAATCGGGCAGGTTATCGTTTTTAGCCCCGGAGGGGCGTGGGGTGGTAGCCAGGGGTGGAGCGAGTCTTCGAGCGCAACCCCTGGTCCACCTCGAGAGAAACCCCAGAAGCTGCGTAGGGGCGACGGCGGCGCGTTCCGTCGCCCCTAGGC
>SXID01000038.1 GCA_005772955.1 Planctomycetia bacterium | reverse complement strand
CGCCCTTGAGTGCCGCCAATGCGACCTGAGCCTTGAAGGCCGGCGTGTGCGTTCGGTTTGCTTTGCCCATCTCTTGAACCCTCGAATGGGACCACCCGATAGCACTCTATCCGGTGGTCCAGTTTTCGGGGTCCACCACAGCCTTTCAGCCCGAGCGTCCGGCTCTGGACGTGGATCGCGCCACGCATGTTGGTTGGCGGGGTCCGCGGGTCGGCGTTCTCGTAGGTGTCCCACCACTTGTTCGCAGCCGCGTCGCCCACGCCGTTTACCGCCCGGTACGAGCCGGTCATGAACGGCCGACCGCCCGGCGAGTTGCCAGCTTGCGATTCCGGCACCAGGATCTTGTTCGCGTTCGGGTCGGTTGGGCACGAATACACCGACAGGAACGTCTGCACGAACGCTTGCGCGGCATTCGCGTCGTCGTAGTCGGGGTTGGGGAGTGGTTGGCCGTTCGCGTCGTTCCCGTTGTTCCGCGTGACCGCGATGTACTTCGAACTGAGCGCCTCCTGCTCCAGGTGCGGGATGATCTCCATCGCCCAGTTGGAGTGCGACCGGTGGGTGATGGTCGGTGTCACCTGGGTCAGGTCGAGCCACGAACCGTGCGGGAGCGCGCCCCTTGTGTCGTGGTAGTTGTGGCACGCGAGTCCTATCTGCTTGAGGTTATTCTGGCACTTCATCCGCGCGGCAGCCTCGCGCACCTTCTGAACGGCTGGAAGCAGCAGTCCAATGAGGATCGCGATAATGGCGATGACGACAAGCAGCTCAATGAGTGTAAAGCCACGCCGCGCCGGGAGAGGCGGGGAGTACATGGGAGAACCTTGAGAATACGAACTGAAACGATGGAGAGCGATGGGGCGTCGTGCGAGCGCGCCAAACACTACATGATAGGGTAATGGCGACTCCGGAGGAAGGTCAAGGCGAGAGAAGAGAAACCTCATGAGTCGCGTCGGGTACTCTCTCATTTCTTGCTGGCAAGCGGAACGGAAAGCCGTTCGCCGCGATCCGGTATCTGCCGTAAGACAATGTGAGACGGATACTTCGCGAGCGGGTCATGCGAATCGCGTTCATCACCGCCGGCGCCGCGGGCATGTACTGCGGCAGTTGCATGAGGGACAACACCCTCGTGACCGCGCTGCGGTGCCTCAGGCACGACGCGCTGCTCATTCCCACCTACACACCCATCAAGACCGACGAAACCGACGCGTCGCAAAAGAAGGTGTTCTTCGGCGGCGTGAACGTTTACCTCGAACAGAAATTCTGGCTGTTTCGCCACACGCCGCGGTTCCTCGACTGGCTGTTCAACTTCCGTTGGTTGCTGAAGTGGGTGTCCAGGTTCGCGGTGCGCACCAAGTACAGCGAACTCGGCGACATCACGATCTCGATGCTCCAAGGCACTCACGGGCACCAGGCGAAAGAGGTCGCGAAACTGGTGGAGTTCTTGAAGGACGAGAAGCCGGACGTGGTGCTATTTACCAACGCGCTGCTGTCGGGTGTGATTCCCGAAGTGAAGCGCGCGCTCGGTGTACCCATCTTCGTGACGCTTCAAGGCGACGACATCTTCCTCGACGAACTGCCCGAACCCGACCGCAAGCGGTGTTTCGAACTGATCCGCGAAAACGGTGCCGCCGTCGATGCCTACATCAGCACGAGCGCCTACTACGCTGATCACATGGCGAGTTACGTGGGCCTGCCCCGTGAGAGCATTCACGTGGTGCTCCCCGGGATCAACCTCGCCGGTCACGGCGGACTCGCAGCGCCGCGCGGCGATCGCCCCCTCACGGTCGGCTACTTCGCCCGCATCTGCCCTGAGAAAGGCTTCCACCGCGCCGTTGAAGCCTTCATCACGATGCGCCAAACCCCCGGCGCACCGGTCGCGATGTTGAAAGCAAGCGGCTGGCTAGGAGAGAACAATCGTCCGTACTTCGACGAGCAGGTGAAGCGACTCACTGCCGCGGGCCTCCTCGGCGACTTTGAACACGTCGAAAGCCCGACACACGACGACAAGGTTCTCTTCATGCGCAGCATCGACGTGCTGTGCGTGCCAACCGTGTACCGCGAACCGAAGGGGCTGTATGTCCTCGAAGCGTGGGCTAACGGCGTGCCAGTCGTGCTGCCCGCGCACGGCGCGTTCCCGGAGTTGGTCGAGAGTACCGGCGGCGGGTTGCTAGTCGCGCCCGATTCGATTGACGAACTCGCGGACGGTTTGCGGCGGATGCTCAGTGATGATGCACTCCGCGAGCGCGCCGGGCGCGCCGGGGAAACCGCCGTACGCGAGCGGTTCACCGCCGACGTGATGGCGAGCAACACCGTTGCGATCCTGAACCAGTTTGTCCGCACACCGACCTCGGCCACCGTATGAGAGAATTCCAGATCACACGCCGGGTCGAGTTCAGTGACACCGACATGGCCGGCATCATGCACTTCTCCAACTTCTTCCGCTTCATGGAGGTCGCGGAGTCGGACTTTCTCCGCGCCCGCGATCTTTCGGTAAGCTGGATCGAAGGCGGCGTGAAATGGGGATTCCCGCGAGTCTCCGCCACCTGCGACTACCAGAAACCCGCCAAGTTTTCGGACGTCCTCACCATCGCAGTGACGCTGGAGAAACTCGGGAAGAAGTCCGCGAGCTACCGGTTCGACTTCACGAACCAGCGCGGCGAACCTGTCGCGGTCGGGCGCATGACTTCGGTCTTCTGCCGTTCCCTCGGCCCGGAGCAGATCGAATCGCTGGAGATACCTCACGAAATGCGCGCGAAGCTGGAAGGACCGCTGTGACCGAAGCCGAACCATACCTCACGCGGCTCACTACGCGATTGCTTGAAGGCATCGAGCGGTTGCCCGCGGAGCAGCGCGAACGGAACATCGCCTATCTCCTCGAGGCGCAGAACCCAGACGGCGGTTTCTCTGGGCGCGAGGGCGGTTCCGATCTCTACTACACGGGGTTCGCACTCCGCTCGCTCGCGGTGCTTCAGGCGCTCAACGAAACCGTGTGCAGCAAGGCCGCGAACTTCCTGCGCACGAAGCTGACCGGTTCTGCCGGTGTGGTGGACTTCTTCTCGCTTGTGGTGAGTTGCTACCTCGTCCCGATCGGTGGCGGGCCGGACATTCTCGCCGAGGCGCCCCCCGACTGGCGCGACCGCGTTGCCGCGGTGCTCGAAACGTTCCGCACGTCCGACGGCGGCTACGGCAAGACGCCCGGCGCGCTGTACGGCAGCACTTACACGAGCTTCCTCGTCACGCTGTGCTTGCAACTCCTCGACCGGCCCAACCCGCACCCGGAGAAGCTCGCGACGTTCGTGAAGTCGCGCCGACGCGCGGACGGCGGTTATGTGGAAATCTCCGCGATGAAGCGCTCGGGCACGAACCCCACCGCCGCTGGCGTTGGACTACTCCAGATCCTCGGCGAGTTGGACGACACCGCGAAGACCGGCACCGCGAACTTCCTCACCGCCCTGCCCTCACCCTTTGAAGGCGGGTTGCGCGCGAACGACCGCATCCCGGCCGCGGACCTGCTCTCGACCTTCACCGGCGGGTGGACGCTCGATCAACTCGGTTGCGCGAACAAACTCGACTGGGACGCGGTGCAATGTTACGCCGAGGAGTGCGAGCGGCCCATCGGCGGGTTCCGCGGCGGTCTTTGGGACGAAGGCACCGATGTCGAGTACACCTTCTACGGTCTCGGAACGCTCGCGCTCGCGGCGCTCATGCTGGAATGACACCCCTATGTCACTCATCGTTGATAATGTCTCGAAGGAGTATCCGACGCGCGGCACCGCGCCGCTGTCAGTGCTGCGCAACGCGAGCCTCACGCTCAATCGCGGTGACGCGGTCGCGGTGATGGGTCCGAGCGGTTCAGGCAAAAGCACGCTCCTGCACATTCTCGGCACACTCGACCGGCCCACAAGCGGCAAGGTCTCGCTCGACGGCACCGACCCGTTTGGCCTGCCGGAAGCACAACTCGCACAGTTCCGCAACGCGCGCATCGGGTTCGTGTTCCAGGACCACCACTTGTTACCGCAGTGTTCGGTTCTCGAAAACGTGCTCATCCCGACGCTCGTGAGCAAGACCACGAACCCCGCCGAGACGGAAGCCTACGCGCGAAAACTGCTCGACCGTGTCGGCCTCGCGGGGCGCCTCGATCACCGCCCCGCGGAACTCTCCGGCGGCGAGCGCCAGCGGGTCGCGGGCGCCCGCGCACTCGTACGGTCGCCCTCGCTGCTGCGCGCGGGCG
>SXID01000277.1 GCA_005772955.1 Planctomycetia bacterium | reverse complement strand
GAAGGCTCAACGCCAGGAGGGTTCCTTCGGAACAATGAAGCTCTCACCCATCGCCAAAAAGTTACAGAAACTCATCGACGGGGAAGACGCGAACTCGGCCGAACGCGGCTGAGTTACAAGTCCACAGCGCAAGCCCCTCCGCCATCACTCGAACGCGATCGCCTTCAGCCGCTTCAGTTCGGCGTTGATGTCGGTGCCCTCGTAGAACGAGAGCCACCCGCGAACCGATTTCGTCTGACCTGGCGGGCAGTCCTCGAGAACTGGGTCGGCGTGGACGCACGGGCACGGCGGATTGCCCCACGCCCGCCCGCACCGCTCCCAGCCGGTGATCACCCACCGCTTGCCGGTTGCGTCCTTGCACGCGGCGAATGGCGATGCGAATACCTTGTTCTCGTTCGTGAGTTTCTCGAACCCGGTCAGCCCCGCGAGCATCACGCACATCTGCACGCGAAGCCCGGTTAGCTTCTGGTCCGTGCCGTTCGTGACGAGGAACTCCATCCGCACGCCGTCCTTGCCCGGCACCACCTTCGACGCGAGTACAACCTTGTTCGGCAGGGTACGTTCCAGTGAGAGCGCCCCGTCGTTGTGGCGGGTCCACTCCATCGGGTCGAGCGTCACCTTCTGCCGGTCCCACGTTGTCGGGATGTGGGTGTGCGCGAGGTACAGCAGGTCGGGCTTCTTCGGTGTCGACTCGAACCACACCGCTTCGGGAACGTCGGCCACTGCGTACCCGCCGACGGCCCAGGGAGCGAACGCGCTGACCTTTGTTTCGCGCTGCGGGCGGATCATGCCGTCGCGGAACCCGGTTCGTGGGTGCCGCCCGCCCGGATAGGGCAGCACGAGCAGCGGGTCGCTCGGTTTCCGCTCGGGTTGCTTCGCGTGGTCAATACTGAGTCGCTTCGCCGCCGTGGTCACTTCGTCTGCGGTCAGCCCTAACGCCGCTCCTGCCTCCGTGGGTGTGAAGTGGTGATGTACCAGCGCGCTGACGAGCCAGTAGCGAAGTTCGTCGTCGCCCTTCACCGGGCGGGTGTTGTTCCCGTCACGCTTTGCTTCGATCAGTTTCTTGCGGTCCTCGATCACGCCGAACGGGTCCGAGGGCACGACCGTAGGATCGACGTATTTCGCCAGATCGCGGAGCGCGATGACCGTGAACTTCTCGTCGGCGAGGTATTTCATGAACGCCTCGAACTGTTCTTTCTTCGTAGTCACCCAGTCGTGGGCCGTGTCGGGCACGCCGTGGAACTGCAAGACCGCGATCTTCCCGTGTTTCGCCTGCGACACCGCGACCTTGAGATTGTCAAGAGTCCAGGTCGGGCGCGCGTCGCCGGCAGAGGGTACGAGCAGTGGGTGGTCAAGCCCCGGTTCGTAGGCGAACCCGCGGCCCTCCTTGTACGCGTACTCCGGCGCACCGCCGCGGCGCGCGAACTTGAATCCGAGGTCTTTCAGAACGGGCAGCGCGTCTTTCGTGATCGCGTTGCCGGGGTACGCGAAACTGACCGGCTGCGGGATGCCATGCTCCTTGCACCGGGCGTTGATCGCTTTCACTGCGGCTGGCAGGTCGCGCACCGTTTTGTCGGTCACGCCTTTGTGGTCGATGGTGTGGTTGCCGATCTCGAACCCGTCCTTGTCGAGTTGTGTGATCTCCGCCCACGTCATGTAGTCCTTTTGGTTCGTGGTGAAGTCGAACCCTTCGGTGACGAAGAACGTGGCCCCGAACTTGTGTTTCTGAAGCACCGGTCGGGCGATGGTGTAGTGCGACTTGCTAGAGTCGTCGAACGTCAACACCACGAGTTTGTCCGGTATCGGCTCCAGTGCCGGAGCGGGAGCGGCCAGCGCGAACAGGACAACGAACGCGGGGACGAGTCGGGTCACGGTAGCACCGGGGCAGAAGGGCGAGTGGTGAGCGTAGACTATACCGCGTTCTCTTTCCTGCCGCATCCGTCCTTGCAACGCGCTTCACTCGCGTGTCCTGACAGAGTGGCGTCAAAAATCGCGTGTGTAACCGGCGGTCCAGCCGCCATCCACGGTGAGGATGTGCCCGTTCATGTAGCTGTTCTCCGGGTCTGCGAGGAATAACGCCGCGACCGCGATCTCGTCCACCGTCCCGGGCCGTCCCAGTGGTACGTGATCAAGCATCCGCTGAACTGACTCCTTGAACATTCCGTTGTCACCGTAGAAGAGCTGTCGCGTGCCCTCGGTGAGCGTTGAACCGGGCGCGATGCCGTTCACGAGGACCCCGTGCGGACCTAACTCGAGCGCCATCGCCTTCGTCAGGTTCACCACACCGGCCTTCGCCGCGACGAACGCGCATTGAAGTCGCAGCGGCACCAGCCCCGCGATCGATGCGATGTTAATGATGCGCCCGCTTTTCTGCTTGCGCATGATCGCGGCGGCGGCTTTGCTCATCTCGAAAATGCCGGTCAGATCCACCGCGAGGATGCGGTCCCACTCTTCGCGCGGGAACTCGTCGATGGTAACGCGATGCGCCATCGTGTTTACGCCCGCGTTGTTCACGAGGATGTCGAGCCGCCCGTGTTCGGTGGCGATCTGCTGGAGTGCGGAAGTGATCTCCGCGGGCTTCGTCACGTCAAGGCGCAGCGCGCGCCCGTTGGGCGTGACCGAATTCGCGGCTTGTGCTTCCGCGAGAACGAGGTCGGTGTAATAAACCGTGCTGCCGTTTCGCGCGAGGCGGTCCGCGATGGCCTGCCCGATGCCGCGCGCCGCGCCGGTCACGAGGCTTACCGTACTGGAGAGATCGCATTTCACGAGTTCACCCTCAACTCGAAACCCACGGTGCCGGGTTCTCGATGCATGCCGCTAGCGTTTGCAGGAATCGCGCCGCAGGTGCGCCGTCCACGATGCGGTGATCGAATGTCAGGCTCAACGTGACCAGTTCGCGACCGACGACACTGTCGCCGTCCATCACCGGGCGTCGCGCGATTCGACCGACGCCGAGAATCGCGCACTCAGGTGGGTTGATGATTGGTGTGAACGCATCGATGCCGAACGCGCCAAGGTTCGTGATAGTGAAACACCCGCTTTGCATGTCGCGGGCCGCGAGTTCGCCCTTTCGCGCACGGTCGATGAGTTCACGAGCTTGTCGGGCGACTTCGCGCAGTCCCAGCGATGGCACGTTGCGGACGACCGGCACGAGCAGACCCGCGTCGGTGTCCACCGCGATTCCGATATCGATTCTCGTCGCGGGGACGAGGCTGGCATCGGTCCAGCGCGACGCGAGTAGCGGGTGCTTCTGCAACGCGGCCGCGACGAACTTCACGAGAAAGTCTGTGTACGACGGCACCGGTTCGCTCGCCGCCTTGAACTGTTCGCGAAGGCTGACGAGGTTGGTCGCATCCACGAGCGATGTGAGCGTGACAGGGGCGGTCGTATGACGGCTCTCCATCATGCGCGCGGCGATGATGCGCCGCGGCGCCGCGAGTGGCTCAGACAGTGGTGCCGCTTGCGGCGTCGCGGGGGCGAGTGCAGCAATATCGCGCTCGCGAACTCGCCCGTTGCGCCCAGTGCCGCGAACGTGTGAGGAATCTATACGAAGCCGCGCTGCGAGGCGCCGGGCGCGGGGCGTGATCGCGGTTTCAGGGTGGTCCGCTAGCTCCGTGAGCGGTTCCGCTTGGCGTGCGTTGACGCTCTCGTGAGCCGCGTGTTGCGCTATCACTGGCGTCGCACCGCTCGCGGAGCGGGCGGACCACCCTGCAGCAGCCTTCGATTCGCCCGGTTGCAACAAGTAGCCGATCACCGCTCCGACTGCGATCTTGTCTCCCGGTCGCGGGCCGTCCGCGGGGATGTACAGCTTGCCCACGTCGAGGCTTTCAATCTCCTCAGTTGCTTTTTCCCCTTCGAGCCGAAACACCGCGTCGCCGGGTTTCACCGTGTCGCCGTCGGCCTTCAGCCACTCAACGAAGATACCCTCTTCCATGTTCCAGCCGAGACGCGGGATCGTTACCGGAACGGGCATGGGTTCACTCTGCAAGTAGGTCGCGAATCGCCTTCGAAATTGCGTATGTGTCCGGGACGACGGCGGCTTCGAGCGGTGGGCTGTACGGTGTCGGCGTGTGAAGCCCGTTCAGGCGGCGGATGGGGGCGTCGAGTTCATCGAAAAAGCGGTCCGCGACTTGCGCGGCGATCTCCGCACCGATACCGTAGCAGGCGAACGCTTCGTCCACGATCAGCAGCCGCCCGGTCTTCGTGACAGACGCGCCGATGGTCTCGACATCGAGCGGTGCGACCGTGCGAGGGTCGATCAATTCCACGGAGATTCCTTCACGCCCGAGGTCGGCCGCCACATCGAGCGCCTTGCGAACCATTCGCCCGACAGCGACTACCGTAACGTCCTTCCCGGTGTTCACAATCTGTGCCACGCCGAATGGGATTTCGTACGGTGCTTCCGGTACTGGCCCGGTGAGCGATAGCAGTTCGCGCGGTTCGAGGAACATCACCGGGTCGTCGCAGCGGAGCGCGTGGTGCAGCAACCCCTTCGCATCATAGGGTGTTGAAGGCACCACCACGCGCAACCCGGGGAAGTGCGCGTACATCGGATAGTAGTTGCCGCTGTGGTGGGTCGCGGCAGAGTGGCCGATACCAATACACCCGCGGAGCAGGATCGGCATCTTCAACCGGCCGCTGCTCATGTATTGCATCTTCGCGATCTGGTTCACGATCTCACCGACACCATCAAGCACGAAGTCCGCGAACATGAAGTCGATGACGGGTCGCGTGCCGGTCATCGCGGCACCGCAGCCGAGTCCGACGAATCCGCGCTCACAGATCGGCGTGTCGCGCAGGCGCTCCGCGCCGTGCTTCTCGTAGAGTCCCGCGGTCGTCTTGAAGTTGCCCCCGCGAACACCGATGCCCTCTCCCAGTACGAAGATACTCGGGTTCGCTGCCATCTCCCACGCGAGCGCTTCGAGCGTCGCCTGCGAGTAGGTGATGTCGCGCCCTTGTTCCGCGGGTGTCGGCGGAGCCAAGTTGCGCGGCTCGGCGTAGACGTGCGCCGCGGCTGTAGAGGCATCTGGCCAGGCGCTCGCTTCGGCCTCGCGCTGTGCTACTTCGACCTCGTTCGGAACCGCTGTGTCGATGACATCGAACGTTACGCCGCGAGCGGCGAGCACACCGCGAAGCCGGTCGATGGGGCACCTCAGCTTCCAGTCTTCGACTTCCGCGCGGGTCCGGTAGGTGTAATCGCCCATGCCCTCTGCGTGAGACCGCGTGCGGTACGTCTTGCACTCGAAGAGCGTCGGCCCGCCACCGGCGCGGGCACGTGCGACCGCTTCGCCCGCGGCGTTGCGAATCGCCAGCACGTCGTTGCCGTCGAGTTCGATACCAGGGATGCCGTAGGCCGTCCCGCGAGACGCGACTGAGGGATTGCCGGCCGCATAAGCGAACGGCACCTCGGTGGCGAACTGGTTGTTCTCGCACACGAACAGCACGGGTAACTTCCAGATGGCCGCGAGGTTTAGCCCCTCGTGGAACGCTGCGTTGTTAACCGCGCCGTCGCCGAAGAACGCGACCGCGACGTTATCCCGTTTCAAGATGCGGAAGCTGTACCCAGCGCCGGCGGCTTGCAGGATGCACGGGCCGACGATGCCGCTCGTGCCCATCATGCCGACTTCCGGCGAGAAGAGGTGCATGCTTCCGCCGCGACCGTGCGAGCAACCCGCGGCGCGGCCGTACAGTTCCGCGATGAGTTGCACGGGCGGCATGCCTTTCGCGAGCGCGTGCCCGTGTCCGCGGTGCGTGCTGAATACCACGTCTTCGCGCCGTAGGTGCGCACACACGCCGACCGCGATCGCTTCCTGACCGACGTAAGTGTGACACGCCCCGTGAACGAGGCCGCGCTGGTGCGACTTCGCCAGTTGCTCTTCGCACCGTCGAATCAGGAGCATCTGCCGGTACAGGCTGAGTAGTTCGTCGGGATCTGTGTCGTTCACGGTTGAAAGAACCCCTCCCCAACCCCACCCCTAAAGAGGGAGGGGCTAAAACCAAAGGTGTGATCGTGTCTGTCTTTCTTCGTCCTGCTCCCCCTCCATTTTTAGGGGAGGGGGTTGGGTGGAGAGGTTCTCCGCGGTACCCGCACCAGCACCACGAACACCGCGCCGAGCGCGAAGCAGACCGCTACGAACGCCATCGCAGTCTGGTCGCCGCCGCCCGCGTCCTTGATCGCACCGACCACCGGCGAGCCGATCCCACCGGCGAGATTCCCACACATGTTGATGACGCCGATCGAGACCGCCGCGGCGGATGACGTGAGCGTCATGGTGGGAAGCACCCAGAATGGCGTGAACCAGAACATCGCGAAGAACCCGGTCAAACATAACCACCCGAACACGACGAGCCACGGCTGACCGGGGATCACCGCGAGCGTGAGAAACAGCCCCGCACCGAGTTGGCCCGCGATGCAGTGCCCCTTGCGGTCGCCGGTACGGTCCGAGGACCACCCGGAGATGAGCACACCGAAGAACCCACACAGGTATACGAAGCCAGTCCAGTCCAGTACGTTGGTCGAGTTCGCACTGCGACCCGCCGCGCCAAGCAACCCTTCGACGACCGTGGCAAGCCAGTAGACGAACACATAGCCGCCCATGTTCGTTGCGAGAAGCGCGAGTGCAAGCATCCACACGTTGCGCGTCTTGAGTGCCTGTTTCAGTGTGACGGTTCCAGTCGCGGCGGTTTCGTTGCGTTCCGCTTCGAGCGTGGACTCAAGCCAGTCGCGTTCTGCCGGTGTGAGCCACTTCGCTTGCTTCGGTCGATCGGTGAGCAAGAATGGCACCGCGATCCCGAGCAGAACGGCTGGCGCACCTTCGATCAGGAACACCCACTGCCACCCCTTGAGAGCGAGCCAGTTCTGTTCGAGCAGAATCGCGGAGACGCGGGCGCCGAACGCCAGGCTCAGCGGGACGCCGAGCAGCATTACGGACATGGCGCGCGCACGGTCCTTCCGTGGGAACCAGTGGGTGAAGTAGACGATCACACCCGGGAAGAACCCGGCTTCCGCGAGACCGAGAAGGAACCGCGCGACGTAGAACTGCGTGGGTGTCTCGACCAGCGCCATCGCCATCGAACAGAAGCCCCACGAGACGAGGATGCGCGCGAACCACTTCCGCGCGCTCCAGTGTTCAACCAGGAGCGCGCCCGGAATTTCGAGGAAGAGATAGCCGACGAAGAACAGCGCGACCCCGACCCCGAACACGGTTTCGGAGAACTCCAGGTCTTTTTGCATTCGGAGTTTGGCGAAGCCGACGTTGGCGCGATCAAGGTAAGCGATGACATAGAGCAAGAACAGCAGCGGCAGCAATCGCAATGCGATCTTCCGCCTGGCGCTACGTTCGGTGTGAGGATCGGCGGTCGGTTCAGAATCGGCCATCGGCGTGGTGATCCGGGAGGTGACGCAGCGTAACACGCGGGTTCCGCCCCCGCACCAGGAAAAGCAACGAACCGGTGACATGGCAGGGTTTTCCAAAGCCGTGTGCGCGGTATCGCGTTAGAGTGATACAAACGACCCGTTCGGAGATGCCCCGCAATGAGAGCCTGTCTGAGCCTCCTGCTGCTCGGCCTCGGAGCAACACTTGCCCGCGCCGACGAGGACTTCGAGAAGCAGGTGCGCCCGCTGTTCGTGCAGCACTGTATCTCGTGCCACGGGCAGGACAAACAGAAAGCAGGTCTGCGGCTCGACTCGAAGGCCGGCTGGGAGAAGGGCGGCGACAGCGGACCCGCGGTTGTACCCAGCCATCCGGACAAGAGCCTGCTCATCAAGGCGGTCCGCGGCGAGGGCGGACTGAAGCAGATGCCGCCAAAGGGCAAACTCTCGGACCGCGAAATCGCTGCGCTCACGAAGTGGGTGAAGGACGGCGCCATCGACCCGCGCGACGGTGGTCCCGCCCGCATCGGCGGCACTACTCTCGAAGCCGCCAGGAAGTGGTGGGCATTTCAGCCGGTGAAACGAGGGGTGGTTCCGAACAGCACGTTCACCAACCCGGTCGATGCGTTCATCGTCGGCAGGTTGGGTGACATCAAACTGTCGCTCTCGCCACCCGCCGACAAACGGACGCTGCTTCGCCGCGCGACCTACGATCTCACTGGGCTGCCGCCGACAGCCCAAGAGGCCGATGCGTTTTTGAAAGACGACGCGCCAGAAGCGTTTTCAAAGGTGGTGGATCGACTCCTGGCCTCACCGCAGTACGGCGAGCGATGGGGCCGGCACTGGCTCGATCTCGTGCGCTACGCCGACACCGCGGGTGAAAATAGTGACCACCCGCTGCCGCACGCCTGGCGATACCGAAACTGGGTGATCGATTCCTTCAACCGCGATCTACCCTACAACGAGTTCCTCCGCGAACAGATCGCCGGCGACATCCTCGCGGTTCAGGGACCGGCCGAGAAGTACGCGGCGCGCACCGTCGCCACGGGTTTCCTCGCGCTGGCCCGGCGGTTCGACCACGACTGCGACAAGTCCATGCACCTCACGCACGAGGACGGCATCGACACGCTCGGGCGGGCGTTCCTTGGGCTGAGCATCGCCTGCGCCCGTTGCCACGACCACAAGTATGACGCCATCACCGCACGCGACTACTACGCCCTTTACGGCATCCTCGATAGCACGAAGTTCGCGTTCCCCGGGTGCGAGGCGAAACAGCAACCGCGCGATCTCGTGCCGCTGATGCCATCGACGGAGTGGGATCGTGTCATCAAGCCGCACCAGGAGCAAGTCGCGAAATTCGACGCTGACATTCGGGCGAATCCGCCCACGGGCGCGTTCGCACGTGTGGGGTTCGCCGTCCAGCGGGCGGACCTTGTGCGGACCGCTCCGAAGCGTGCGTTCGCGTTCGCGGTTGTCGAAGGCAAACCCGCGGACGCCCGGCTACACCTTCGCGGCGACCCGGAGAAACTCGGCGACCCAGTACCACGCCGCTGGCTCGAAGTGCTGGGCGGCACGCCAATCACAACCACGACCGGCAGCGGACGACTGGACCTCGCGAACTGGGTCGCGTCGAGGGACAACCCGCTCACGGCTCGCGTGATGACGAACCGGATCTGGTTGCACCACTTCGGTAAGGGGTTGGTGAAAACGCCGAACGACTTCGGCACGCGCGGGATAACGCCAACGCACCCAGAGTTGCTCGACTGGCTCGCGGCGGAGTTCGTTGAAAAGGGATGGAGCGTGAAGGCGCTTCACCGGACCATCATGCTCTCGGCGGCGTACCAGCAGGCGAGTGGCACGCGCGAAGATTCGGCTAAACTCGACGCCAACAACGATCTCTACTGGCGGTTCGACCGGCGCCGGTTGAGCGCCGAAGAACTGCGTGACAGTCTGCTCGCTGCGAGCGGCCAACTCGACCGCAAACCGGCGGAGTCGCACCCGTTCCCGCCGGAGTCGGCGTGGGGGTACACACAGCATGTACCGTTCAGCACGTTCTTCGAGACCGACAAGCGGAGCGTCTACCTGGTCGGCGTGCGAAACCGGCGGCACCCGTTCCTCGGGTTATTCGATGGGGCCGACCCGAACGCGACCACGCCGCAACGCCAGACGACCACTGTTCCGACGCAAGCGCTCTACTTCCTCAACGATCCGTTCTTCCACTTGCAGGCCGCGCAACTCGCAGCACTCGCGATGACGAAGCCGGACGCCGCTCGGCTCGACGAATTGTTCCGCGTCGCGCTTCAACGGCTGCCTACGAAGAAAGACCGCGACTTTGCGACCGCGTTTCTCGACCGCTACGCCACCAGTCTCACCGACACGCCCGCCGCGGACCGCGCGAAAGTCGCGTGGGCGGCCCTGGCCCGGATTCTGCTCGCGAGCAACGAATTTCTCTTTGTGGAGTAAGGCATGTCAGTCGTTTCGCGCCGCGGGTTCGTGCAATCCGCGGTCGCCGGTTCGCTGCTGATGCCGGGTTTGCTCAGCGAGTTGCTGGCGGCCGACAGCAGCGATCCACTTACGCCCAAGAAGCCGCACTTCCCCGCGAAGGCAAAAGCGGTGATCTTCCTATTCATGAGTGGCGGCGTTTCGCACGTCGATTCGTTCGACCCGAAGCCGAAACTCACCACCGACCACGGCAAGCAGGTCACGTTTGACCACCCAGAGACGAAGAACCGGCCCGGTTACGAGAAGTTGTTTCTCAAGAAGCCGGACTGGAAGTTCGCGCCGCGTGGCAAGAGCGGCATCCAGGTGAGCGACTTGTTCCCGCACGTTGGCAAGCAGATCGACGACGTCGCCTTGATCCGCTCGATGCACACGAGCCACTCGAACCACTACAACGCAACCCTCGGGATGCACACCGGGTCGTTCGCGTTCGCGCGGCCGAGCATCGGTGCGTGGACGAGCTACGGTCTCGGCACCACGAACCGCAACCTGCCGTCTTTCCTGGTTCTCGCGCCGCAGATGCCCTACGCTGGCACGCAGGTCTGGGCGTCGGACTTCCTCCCCGGTGCGCACCAGGGAACGCGAGTCGTTCCCGGCGCGGAGCCGGTCGCGAACCTTCGCCCAAGAGTTGCCTCTACCACGCGCCAGAAGCTGGAACTGGACGCACTCCAGGCGTTCAACGAATCGCATCAAGCCACCCGGCGAGACGACCCCGATCTGGCCGCGCGAATCAAGTCGTTCGAGACCGCGTTCGGGATGCAGTCGGAGATGCCGGAGGCGCTCGATCTGGCAAAAGAAACCGACGAAACGCTCTCGCTATACGGACTGAAACGCGGGCAGACGAACGGCTTCGGCTGGCAGTGTCTTGTTGCTCGGCGACTGGTCGAACGCGGGGTGCGGTTCGTTGAGTTGATCCACACTGGTTCGTCGGGCAACTGGGATTCACACGGCAACATGTCCGACCACGGCCGGCTCGCGCAACAGGTCGATCAGCCGATGGCCGGGTTGATTTCCGACCTGAAGCGCGTGGGGTTATTCGACGATGTGCTGGTGGTGTGGACGACCGAGTTCGGACGCACGCCGTTCAACAACACGGTGCAGAACCCCGGGCGCGAGCACCACAACTGGGGCTTCAGTTCGTGGCTTGCGGGCGCCGGGGTGAAACGCGGTGTCGTCCATGGGGCCACTGACGAACATGGCATCAAAGCCGTGGAGAAGCCGGTTCACGTTCACGACTTCCACGCGACGATTCTTCATCTGATGGGCCTCGACCACACGAAGCTCACGTACCGGCACGCGGGCCGCGACTACCGCTTGACCGACGTTCACGGCAGTGTGGTCAAGGAGTTGCTCTTGTGATCCGCTGAGTTTGGGCACCACGCGGTCGAGAAGCGGGCGTAACAGTACGACCTCCACTCCACACTGTTGCGACCGAGCTCTCGCTGCTCAACGGTCAAGTCGGCAAGGTTGTGTCCGAGTTGCTGCGCTGAAGCGGCAAAGACAAAGGCCAGCGACCCCTCACCCATCTTCACGCCGCGAGGCGCGGCGTGAAGTGGCCCTCGCCCCATGAAGCGCGGGGCGAGGGGGGACTGGTTTCTTCCGAGGCGTCTGGCCCGAGTTGCTTTACGAGAATACCCGAGGCAACACCTCGCCCCAGCCGGCGGGGCGAGGTGTTGCCACCAGCGGTCGCTTCGACCGCTGAGTGGCGGGAGAGGGGCATTGTCTTTTTTCACCCGCAGGCCCAACCATGCGCGCCGTCCGATCCTTCGCCTTCTTGCTGCTCTGCACTTCGACAGGTGGCGCGCAGCCGCCGGTCGATCTCGGCACGGTAACCGAAAAGCACGAAATGGTGCCGATGCGCGACGGCACGAAACTGTCCGTTTCCCTCTACTTCCCGCCGGGCAAAGGCCCGTGGCCAGTGCTACTCGAACAGCGGTACGCGGACCTGACCGCCCCCGCCACGCGCAAAGGATTTGCGAAACTCGCTGAGGGCGGGTACGTCGTCGCAGCGCAGAATTTTCGGGGCGCCGGCAAGTCGGAGGGAACATGGGTCGGCTATCGCGCGCTCGCATGGGGCGAGCAGAAGGACGGCTTCGACACAGTGGAGTGGCTCGCGAAGCAGTCGTGGAGCACTGGCAAAGTCGGCACGTTCGGTAGCTCGCAGGCCGGGTTCGCGCAGAACTTCCTCGCGGTCACGCGCCCGCCTGCACTCAAAGCGCAGTACATGATCGACACCGGGTTGAGCCTCTACCACGAGGGCTACCGCATCGGCGGCACCACGCGGCCAGAGCGATTCAAGACGATGGACGCCGTGTGCCGTGTGCCTGAGCACAACCGCACGCTGGTCAAGGAGTGGTTGAAGCACCCGACCTACGACGAATACTGGGCCGCGGAAGACTGCACCAAGCACATCGACAAGATGGACGTGCCGTGCTTCACCGTTGGCAGTTGGTACGACTTCATGTGCGTCGGCAGCATCGACAGCTACGTTGGCCGACAAAACAAAGGCGGGCCGAACTCGCGTGGCAAGCAGCAACTGCTCATCGGCCCGTGGCTGCATGGCCGCTTCAAGAACACGAACAAGACCGGTGAACTCGAGTACCCGGCGAACGCGAGGTTCGACACGGAAACGCACATGATTCGCTGGTTCGACTACCATCTGAAGGGCAAAGACAACGGCGTGATGAAAGACCCTGTGGTGCGCTACTATGTGATGGGCGCGGTCGGCGAGAAGGACTCGCCCGGTAACGAATGGCGCACCGCGACCGACTGGCCGGTGAAGGCCGATGCGACAGCCTTCTACCTCCGCGACGGCGGCACGCTCTCCGCGAAAGCGCCCACGGAAGAGAAGTCCGCGACGACGTTCCTCGCGGACCCGAAGAAGCCCGCGACGATCCCCGGTCGCGGCTTCCCCGGCGCGAAGGATGCGCGCGACTTCGAGAGGCAACCCGAGGTGAGGACGTTCACGACCGACGTGCTGACCGAACCGGTCGAATGGACTGGCATCGTGAAGGCGGAGTTGTTCGTCTCATCGAGCGCGAAGGACACGGACTTCATCGTTCGCGTCTGCGACGTGTACCCCGATGGGCGATCGGTGCTGGTGATGGACTACGTGCGCCGCGCCCGCTACCGCGAGGGCTACGAGAAAGAAGTGTTCATGGAGCCGGGCAAGGTGTGCCCGGTCAACTTCGACCTGGGCTGGACGAGTCTGGTCTTCAACAAGGGGCACCGCATACGCGTGACGGTCGCGAGCACCGGCGCGCCGTTCTACGAACCGAACCCGAACACGGGCGAAGCGTTCACGCTCGACTTCCCCGAGAACACCGTGATCGCAAAGAACGCCGTTTATCATGACAAGTCGCGGGCGTCGCGGATCGTCGCCCCGGTACGTAGCAAGTGACCGCCTCGGCCACTACGTCACGGAGAAGACGCACATGAAGCTTCGCCTCACGCGCCGGCGGTTCGTGTTGGGTGTCGGAACCGCGGCGCTGGGCGTTGGAGCGTGGACGTGGCGCATCGAACCGCACTTGGTCGCGGTGGTTCGGCGCGGCATGCCGGTTCGCGGACTGCCAACGGAGTTGGAAGGCAAGACGCTCGCGCAGGTGAGCGACCTCCACGTCTGCCCGCGGGTCGATTCGGATTACCTCTCCGAGTGTTTGCGGAAAGTCTCCGCGCTGAACCCCGACATTGTCGCGGTGACCGGCGACTTCTTCAGTCAGGGCGGACCGGAACGCGCCGAAGAAGTCGCGCGTGTCTTTGAGCACCTCGCCGCGCCGCCGCTCGGATGTTTCGCAGTACTCGGCAATCACGACTACGGCGAGCGGTGGAACGACGCGAGGATCGCGGAGCAGTTGGTACGCAGGCTCACCGATGTGGGCGTGACCGTGCTTCGGAACGCGAGTCGCGTTGTGTCGGGTCTGCGAATCGTTGGTCTTGATGACCTGTGGGGAACGAACTTCCACCCGGCGAAGGTGCTTCCGACACTGACCGCTGACGAACCGGCGGTTGTGCTGTGTCACAATCCGGACGCCGCTGACAGCCCGGTGTATTGGGGCAAGTATCGGGGGTGGATTCTGTCGGGGCACACGCACGGCGGGCAGTGTAAGCCACCGTTCCTCACGCCGCCGATGTTGCCTGTATTGAACAAACGGTACACGTCCGGCGCGTTCGATCTGGGCGACGGACGCTCGCTCTACATCAATCGCGGGCTGGGGCACTTGCTCCGAGTGCGATTCAACGTCCGACCCGAAATCACACTACACCGGTTGGTGCGCGCGTGAGGCGGTGCTTCTCGGTCGAGTGGCGTCGGGGCGCGTTGAACCGTAAGAAAACTACGAGCGTTCGCGCCCCGACCTTCCGGAACGAATTATGTCGTTGCTGTTGTCCGCGCAGGATCTGTCCAAGAGTTACGGCCCGCGACCGCTCTTCGAGGGGCTTTGTGTCGAACTCCGAGCCGGTGAGCGCGTTGGGCTTATCGGCCCCAACGGGTCGGGCAAGTCCACCCTGCTGAAGATCCTCGCGGGGATCGAAACCGCCGACAGTGGCACGCGCACCGCACGCCGCGGGGTGCGTATCGGCTATCTCACGCAGGACGACCTCTTCGCGCCGGGACAGACCGCGCACGGCGTTTTGATGGCCGCGCTCGCGGATGAACACCTCGAAGATCACGAGTGCGAAACGCGCACCGCGATCACGCTCACGCAGGTGGGGTTCGAGAACCCTGACGTACTTGCCGCTACGCTCTCCGGCGGGTGGAAGAAACGCCTCTCGCTCGCGCGAGAACTCGTGCGCGAACCCGAACTGCTCCTGATGGACGAACCAACGAACCACCTCGACCTGCCCGGTGTGATGTGGCTCGAAAAGCTGTTGCGTGCCGCGCCGTTCGGGTATCTCGTCGCCACCCACGACCGCGCGTTCCTTCGCGCGGTGTCTACCGAAATTCTCGAAGTGAGTCGCGTATACCCCGGCGGATCGTTCCGCGTCGCGGGCGCTTTCGACGACTTCGCCGACAAACGCGATGCCTGCCTCGAAGCCCAGAATCGCATGCGCGACGCGGTCGCTAACCAGGTGCGGCGCGAAACCGAGTGGTTGGGCCGCAAGGAGTCCGCACAGAGGAAGAAATCGCGGTCGCGCATCGGTGAGGCTGCGGTTCGGCGCAACGAACTCGCCGAACTCAACTACCGCACAGCGGCGACGAACACCGCGGGCATCGACTTCGCCGGCACCGGCCGGCAGTCAAAGAAACTTCTGACCGCGACCGGCATCGGCAAGGCGCTCGGCGGACGCCCGTTATTCAGCGGGTTGGATCTGATGATCGCCCCAGGTACCCGCCTGGGGTTGCTGGGCGCGAACGGCAGCGGCAAAAGCACACTGCTCAGAGTGCTCGGGGGTGAAGCGCAACCAGACAACGGCACCGTCACGCGCGCCGATGGGTTGCGCGTTGTCATGTTTGAACAGGGAAGGGCGACGCTCGATCTGTCGGTGCCGCTTCGCACGGCGCTGAGTCCGAACAGCGATATGGTGACGTTCAACGGGCGTCAGTTGCATGTCGGTGGCTGGGCGCAGCGGTTCCTGTTCCGCCCGGACCAACTCGACGTGGAAGTGAGTGCCCTTTCGGGTGGCGAACGCGCGCGCGTGCGGATCGCACAGCTCATGCTGAAGCCCGCCGATTTGCTCCTGCTCGACGAACCGACCAACGATCTCGACATCCCCTCACTCGAAGCGCTCGAAGACAGTCTCGAAGAGTTCCCAGGTGCAGTGATTCTCGTCACGCACGACCGCGACTTGATGGATCGGCTATGCACAGAGGTCATCGGCCTCGACGGTCTCGGCGGATCGAAGAGTTTTGGCAGCGTCGGTCAGTGGCTCACGGCCTACGAGCGCGCGGCGGAAGCGGCGAAGCCGGCACCGGTCGCGTCCGCGAAGAAGACCGGTGCGATCGCGGTCACTAAGCCGAAGAAGTTGAGCTTCAAGGAACAGCAAGAGTGGGAAGGGATAGAGACAGCTATCGGGGCTGCCGAGGAGGCGGTAGCCGCACGCGAACTGGATGTCACGCGCACCACGACCGGGAATCACCTCGCGCTAACTGCCGCCTGCAAGGCGCTCGAAGAGGCGCAAACGGCGGTCGAGAAACTCTACACCCGCTGGCAGGAACTTGAGTCGAAGCGAAGCGGAACCGGATGACAGGTCTCCCGCCGCTTGTGGCGTCGCAAACTTGGAGAAATTCTTGGGGATTGGCACGCCGCCTGCATTGCTACCATTCGGGCGGGATGACTGACGTGGATTGAATGGGCGACGATCCGCGGCGGTTCATCCCGCCTTTTTCGTTTTTTTCGCGGCCTGTCCAACTGCTTCTCAACTGTCGGGATTTCGACACAGCGTGGCGACATTGAGAGCGCGTTTGGGAACGGTGTAGCGTTGTTTAACGAGCCGCGACCGCAAGGGAGTGGTTGAGCTTTGCCGCTCCCTTGCGGTCGCGGTTCGTTGAGGTGCTACGCATTTCCGGAAAGCGCTCTAGCAACGGTGTCGAGAAGTAATGGTCCCAGGAATCAGGCCGAATCGCGACGACGGGACCCGACACCGCACCGCGAGCCGCGACCCTGATCGCCGCAACAATTGCCGTTCCCGACGAGCCGCCCACCAGCAATCCTTCCTCGCGAATCAAGCGAATCGTCATTGCGAACGACTCTTCATCACTCACGCGTTCGGCCGCATCAATCGCGCTCAAGTCGAGAACAGCGGGCGGCTCGCTCCCGCCAATGCCCTCAACTCTGTACCCGGCGCCAAGGTCTGGGTGTCGCGGGTCTACGAGGTGCGCGAGTCGCGAACAGATAGGTCGGCCAAGACGATCTTAGCGTCGGGGGGGGTGAGTTCTGAGATGCCGCCCGAGACCGGTGATCGTGCCCCCTGTGCCAAGCCCGCACACAAACGCGCCGATCTGCACAGCGTATTGCGCAACGATCACCGGCCCGGTAGTCTGTTCATGAACGCGGGCGTTCGCGGGATTGCCAACCTGGTCAGTGAGGAATCACCCGCGTTCGGCGGCGAGTTGCTCCGCGACCCGCCTGTAGTTGCGTGGGTCGTGCGGTGGTGCGTTCGCGATAATGATGACTTCCGTGCCGAGTGCCGCGAGCACTGCCGGCTTATCGATGGACATCTTCTCCGGCATCACGCACGCGAGTTGGTATCCGCGAATCGCCGTAACCAGCGCCAACCCAACGCTAGTGTTCCCGGCGGTTGCTTCCACAGCGTATACCGGGTTGAAGCATGCCCCGCTGCTCTGCATCGTTGACAAGGGCGAGCGCGAGTCGGTCTTTCACGCTGCCGCCGGGGTTCAGGAATTCGCATTTTCCGTACACGTGAACGGGCAACCCGCGCGCGACGCGGTCGCGGCGCACGAGCGGCATGGTCCCGATCCGGTCGAGGATGGTGGCGTCGACCAGGGCGTCATTGTCGGTGCGATTTGCAGTGTTGACGAGAAGGAAGCGTCAACGGATGCAAGAGCTATCCGCCAGAAGAGTCCGTCGCGAATTTGGCGTGTTCTGCCCACCGCGTTCGCTTGGATGGAAAAGCCACGTAACGCGGTCGCGGGTTTCCGTTCGCGCCCTCGGAGCGAACGCAGTATCATCACAGCAGCGTTAAACTCACCCCACTCTCCCCTTGGAGCTTTACTCATGCGGAAACGCCCCGCTCACGTGTTTGCGATTGGCACCCTCGCCGTTGCGCTGGCCTTCATCACACACACCACAGCAAAGCAACCTGGAGCGGACTTGACCGCACAGCCGGGCGCGAAGCAACCCCCGGCGGGAATCAAGGTCGCGTCGAGCAAGGTCACGGCCGTCACAGTGTACCCAACTGGCGCACTTGTCACCCGCGACGTCGATGCGTCCGGTCCCGCTGGTCGCGTAGAGCTCGTCGTTTCGTCGTTGCCCGCCGCGACCGTGAACACCTCGCTCTACGCCGAGGGCACGGAAGGCATTCGCGTACTGACGACGCGTTACCGTACGCGGCCAATCATCGAAGACACCCGCGCCGACGTGAAGAAATCCATGGATGAACTCAAACAACTCGTGATCGCCCGCGAGAAGCTTGAAGGCGACCAGACCGCGGTACAGGACAACGTGAAGATGCTCGGCAAGATGGAAGGCTTCCTCACCGTGACCACGGTGCAGGCGACGGAGAAGGGTGCGCTCAATGCCGACGCCGCGATCGCGCTTGCCAAGCACATTCGCGAACAGCGGACGGATTCAGCGAAGGAACTCGTGAACCTCAAACAACAGGTTACCGCCAACAACGAGAAGACCGAAGTACTCAGGCAGCGGCTCACGGAGCTGGTGTCCGGGATCGCACGGTACGAACATGACGCCATCATCGTCGTCGAGAAAGCGAACGCCGACGCTGGCAAGATCAAATTGAACTACCTCGTCGAGAACGCAGCGTGGCGCCCGCAGTACAAACTCCGCGCGGACAAGGCCGGTAAGGAAAACGTGACGCTCGAATACCTCGCGGCCGTGGTCCAGAACACCGGTGAGGAGTGGCCGAACGTGAAACTGTCACTCTCCACCGCTCAGCCGATGTTGAATTCCGCGCCGCCGGATCTGCAAACACTGCACGTTTCCGTTGCCCCGAAGGGCACCGCCGCGAGCGCGCAACCGTCAATCGCGGAACTCGAAGACCAGATCAAAGCCCTGCGCTCGAAAGGCCAGAAGGATTTGAACGACCGGAAGCAGACCAGCGGTGTGGGCCTCGTGAATACCGCCGCTGCGCGTGAGCAGTCGTGGGAACTGTTCAACCCAGAAGCCGCCGTGAAACGCGGGTGCATGTTGAGCTACCGGGAAGGCCCGACCGTGACGTACCGCATCGCGACCGCGCTCACCGTGCCGTCCCGTCCCGATGAACAGGTCATGGAAGTGGCGAAGATCGATCTGAAACCGGACACCTACTACAAGACGGTTCCCATTCTCGCACCGCACGTGTACCGCATGGCAGACGTGGTGAACAAGAGCGAACACGTGCTGCTGCCGGGCGAGGCGACGGTCTACTTCGGCTCCGACTTCGTGGGTCAGATGACGATGCCGCTGGTCGCTGTTGGCGAGCAGTTCACGGTCGGCTTCGGTGTCGATCCGCAACTCGTGGTTCAACGATCGATGGTGGACAAGATGCGATCCACCTCCGGCGGGAACCAACTCCTGCGATACGACTACCGGATACTCATCAACAGCTACAAGACAGACAAGGTGAAGCTCCAGGTGTGGGATCGGTTACCGTACGCGGAGAACGATACCGTCGGTGTGCAGCTGCTGAAGACCACTCCAGAATTGAGCAAGGACGCGCTGTACCAGCGTGAACAGCGCCCGAGCAACCTGTTGCGCTGGGACGTGACCGTGGAACCGGGTTCCAACGGCGCGAAGGCGATGCCAATCAACTTCGAGTTCAAACTCGAACTCGACCGGCAGATGACGATTGGCGGGTTCCAGACCGCGGGCGTCAGCGGTGGCGGGCACGGCACGCTGGTCAGCACGCCGCTCCCCCCTATCTCGCCTGCCGATCAAGTGAAGATGCGAGCGGCAATGGAGAAGCTCCCGCCCGAAGACCGCAAACTTGCGGAAGCACAGGTGTTCTGCGCGATCGACCAGGACAGCCCGCTGGGAACAATGGGACCGATTCTGAAAGTGAACGTGAAGGGCCAGACGGTGTTCCTGTGCTGCAAGGGCTGCGAATCCGAAGCGAAAACGCACCCGGACGAAACGCTGTTGCAGTTCCAGCAACTGATGAAGCGAGTCAATCAGCGGAAGTGAAGTGTGTGTTTGTTTCGCATCGACCCCTGGGAGTCGCGCTCCTGTCACATGGGAGAAGCGCGACCCCCAGGGGTCGACGCGAAACGAGATATCGTCGTTCCCTTCTCGTCGTCGTTCGCCATTAGATGGTAGTCAGTACCCAAACCAGATGAAGATCCATCTTTGTGGCTTGTGCTTCCCAAGCCACTCGATCAGGCCCTGAATCGCCACGTAGAACACCGGCACGAAGAACACCGCGAGCACGGTCGCGGTCACCATCCCGCCGAACACCGCAGTGCCGAGCGACTGCCGGCTCGCGGCCCCGGCTCCCGTCGCGAACACGAGCGGCACCACCCCCAAGATGAACGCCAAGCTCGTCATGATGATCGGCCGGAACCGCATCCGCGCGGCCTCCATCGCGGATGAGCGTATCGAATTCCCGGACAACCGCAGTTCGCGCGCAAACTCCACGATCAGAATCGCGGTCTTACTCGCCAGCGCGATGATGAGTACCACACCGATCTGCGTGTAGATGTTGTTGTCCATCGACGCGACGTTCGGGTAGTGGCGTTCCAGCCAACTGCCGCCCCCTTGAGCGATCATCACTTGCGCGCGCCCGTACAGGTCGTGTAGGTACGCCTTGATGTTGACCGCCGCGACCACGCCCAGCAACCCAAGCGGCACCACCAGAATCACAGCGAACGGCAGCAGCCAACTTTCGTATAGCGCCGCGAGGACGAGATACACCATGAGCACCGCGAGCGCGAACACGATATACGACTCGGTGATGGGCTTGCCGAACATGTTGAACGCGGATACGCCGACGCGTTTCTCCTGGTACGAGAGCCCGGTCCACTCGAACCCCATCGTGGGCGGCAACTCTTTCTGCGCGACTTCTTCCATCGCTTGAATCGCTTCGCCGGAACTGACCCCGGCTTTAGCCCCGCCCGGCACTTGGGCCGTTGGGTACAAGTTGTAGCGGATGATCGACTGCGGGCCGATGACGACCTCGGTCTCAATTAACGTGCCGAGTGGCACTCGCGCGCGCGGTCCGGTGCGTGCCGAGCCATCGGGGTTACTGCCGCCCTCGCGCCCGGGCACCTCCAGGCGCCTGATCACATCCGTGTCGCCACGGAATCGGCCGTCTGCCTGAACGCGCAACTGGTAGGTACGCCCGAACTTGTTGATGTCGTTCACGTACACGGATCCGAGGTTCGCCTGGAGCGTGCTGAACACGTCGTCCATTTTCACGCCCATCTTCTCGGCCTTCTCGCGGTCGATGTTGAGGTAGATCTGCGGCACGCCCGCGCGGAACGTGCTGCGCGTCTGCGCCGGTTCGATCTCCGGGCGCTTCCACCCAGCTTGAACAACTGCGTTGGCCCGCTCCTGAAGCACGTCAGTCCCGACGCCCTCGCGGTCTTCGATCTGGAGTTGGAACCCGCCGACGAACCCAAGCCCCTGGATCGACGGCGGTACCAGCACCAGGATTTGCGCCTCGCGGAACGCGGCGAACTCCTTCCGCAGCTTTTTAACCAGTTCGTTCTGTGACTGGCCCGGTCCCGTGCGGTACTTCCAGTCCTTCCACGCCGCGAACGCGGTCGCGGAGTTCGGCGCCGCGGTTCCGTCAAGCAGCGAGAACCCGCCCAGCACGAACCAGTTCTCAATACCCTCTGTGTTGCGGAGCACCGCATTCATTTTGTCCGTGACTTCGCGGGTCCGGTCGAGGGACGCGGCGTCCGGCAGTTGCACTGCGATAATGATGTATCCTTGGTCCTCTTCTGGCAGGAATCCTTGCGGTGTCTCCTGATACCAGAACCCGGTGCCGACCGCGACGCCGAGGAACACCAACAACGCCAGCCACCAGACGCGGAGAAGGTTCCGAATGCACCACGCGTATCCATTCTCGACCGGTTTGTACAACGCGTCGAACGCGCGTGTGTACCACCCCCTCTTCGCCACCGGCCGGAGCCAGACAGCGCACTGCGCGGGCTTAAGTGTGAGCGCGTTCACCGCGCTGATGAGCGCGGTCGCGGCGATGGTGAGCGCGAACTGCTTGTACATCTGACCGGTGATGCCGCCGAGGAACGCGGTCGGAATGAACACCGCCATCAGCACGAGAGTGATGGAGATGACCGGCCCGGTTACTTCGTTCATCGCGCGGATGGTCGCGTCTCGCGCGTTCAGCCCGTTCTCGATGTGGTGCGATGCGTTCTCCACAATCACTATGGCGTCGTCAACGACGATGCCGATCGCGAGGATCAGGCCGAATAGCGTGAGCAAGTTGACCGAGAAGCCCAGGACCAGCATGAACGCGAAAGCACCGATGATGGTGATGGGCACCGTGGTTGCCGGCACGAACAGCGCTCGCCAACTTTGAAGGAACACGAGGATCACGACCAGCACCAACGCGCCGGCCTCGAACAGCGTGATGTACACCTCCTTGATGGCCGCATCCACGAACTTGGTGGTGTTGAAAGGGATGCTCCACGCCACCCCCGGCGGGAGTGTTGGTTCGATCTTCTTCATCGCGGTTTCGACGCCCTTAGCCACTTCCAGGGCGTTCGAGCCAGGGAGCTGGTAGATGAGGATGTTCGCGGAGGGGAACGCGCTGCGTGAGGCGAACGAGTCGTAGGATTGCCCGCCGAGTTCCACGTCGGCAACGTCGCGTAGGTACACGGTTTGTCCCGCCGCGCCGGACTTCACGATGATGCTCTTGAATTGCTCCGGGTCGCTCAGCCGGCCAAGGGTGGTTATGGTGTACTGGAACCGCTGGCCGGACGGATTCGGCGGCTGACCAATCTGCCCGGCCGCGACCTGCACATTCTGCCGCCGCAGCGCGCCGAGCACGTCTTCCGTTGTGAGCTTCCGTGCGGCGAGTTTGTCCGGGTTCAGCCACACACGCATCGAGTATGCGCCGACACCGCGAACCAGAACGTCGCCGACACCTGGCACGCGGCTCAGTTCATCGCGTAACTTCAGGGTCGCGTAGTTCGAGAGGAATAGTCCGTCGTAGGGGCCGGGGAGCAGGTCTACTCGCCCCACGTCGATGAGCGGTATCGCGCCGCGCCCGGGTGGAGATAGCGCGAGCGCGCGCAGTTTGTCCGCACCGGCGGGGCCGTTCGGTGTGAACGCATCCGGTGCGACGACACTGTAGCACAGCGGCTGTTGGTTCGGATGCGGTTCTGCCTTCACGCCGGCTGCGGCGATGGTCGCGATGACCTGCTCGGCGGTCACTCCGGTCGCCGCGAGCGCCGTGGGATCGAGTGTCAGGTCATACCTGTCTTTCGGCGACGGCGCGGTCAGGGATATGGCGAGGATGATGGCGGATGACTGCTTGCGAACGGTCACGCCTTGCTCACGCACCTTCTCCGGCAGGTTCGGCACGGCGACGCTCAACCGGTTCTGCACAAGCACCTGCGCGGCGTCCAGGTTGGTGCCAATCTCGAATGTGATGGTGAGACCGTAGGAACCGTCGGCGGAACTCGTCGAGGACATGTACATCATGTTCT
>SXID01000276.1 GCA_005772955.1 Planctomycetia bacterium | reverse complement strand
CGCTGCGGAACGTGGCGGTGTACCTCCTGCGCAACGCCGACTACCCGAGCGTGGCGGCCGCGACCAGAGCCATGGTCGCGCGACCGGACCTCGCCCTGGACTTCCTCAACGACTCGGCTTCAATCTCTGAGTAGCCCTGATTCTTCTCCCCAATCCCTTTTTTCCGGGTGCGTCTGATGTTCTCTCTTCGCATTCGTAGGCAAAAAGCGTTCACGCTGATCGAGTTGTTGGTGGTGATCGCGATTATCGCGATTCTGATTGGGCTGCTGTTGCCCGCCGTTCAGAAGGTGCGCGAGGCGGCCGCACGCACGCAGTGCTCCAACAACCTCAAACAGATGGCTCTGGCCGTTCAAACGGCCCACGACGCGAACAGCACGCTGCCGCCGATGGCCGCGTTCAAGTACGGAGGCGCCTACTACGCGCCGCACTTCTTCCACATCCTCCCGTTCATCGAACAGAACAACGTCCACAAAGCAGCCACTCCGGTGAGCGACGGCCTCGTGATCCCACTCTGGGACACGCCCGGCCCGGCTGGGTACGCGAGGCTCCGCCAGGTCCGAATCAAGACGTACCAGTGCCCGGTGGACCGCACCATCGGGACCAACGCTGCCACCGACTGGACACCGGGCGACGCCAGTTACGCGGCCAACTACCAGCTCTTCGGGGACCCGGCCACCGCATCAACCAATAACACCGCGGGCTGGGACGGCAAGACCACGCTGGTTCAAATTACCGACGGCACCTCCAACACCATCGCGTACGTCGAGAAACTGTCGTACTGTCCGGGCATCATTCCCGGGACGGTGAGCGCGCCGAACGTAAGGAATGGGACAAACCAGCACGGCGGATCGTGGTGGATGCGCGGCATCTACGGCGGCAACTCGTTCAGCGGCACCGGCACCCCGGCCGCCACCGACAGTTATCCCGGGGACCGGGTGTCGCCGGTGTTCGGTGGGGGCGTCAGCGGCGACGGCACCCGCTGGTACGTCGGGCCCGACTCCAAACCGACCATCTTCGGCGTCCCGACCAACAACACCACAGGCGGTCCGTGCGACCGCGGGCAAGCCTCGTCGCCTCACACCAGTGTGATCTACGTCGGGATGGCCGACGGGAGTGTTCGCACGGTCAGCAGTAGTATCAACGCGGCCACTTGGTGGGCGGCCTGCACGCGCAACGGCGGTGAGGTACTCGGCTCCAACTGGTAACCCGCACGCCAGCGAGAATGCCACAAAACACGCCTCGCCCTTTCACGGGGGCGAGGCGTTTTTGATGGTTGGCACCACGAACACGATCGTGCAAATCCCCACCAGCGCCAGCCCGCCAATCACGCACTTCGCCCACACCGGCAGTGGTCCGAAGATGAGGCTCAGACTCACGACAGTCACCACCAGGCACACCACGAATATCTTCACCGGGCGGCGGATGCCCCGGTGTTCGTCCCAGTCTCGCAGAAACCGCCCGAATATGGGCGACCGCTTCAACCAGCGGTCCAGGCGCCGCGACGAGCGCGAAAAGCAGTAGCTCGCGAGCAGCACCCACGGCATCGTCGGAAGACCGGGCAAGATCGCGCCGAGATACGCGAGGCCCACGCACGTCAGCCCGAAGACGACGTACAGGAACCGCCGCGTTCCGGTCGCGGGTGGCTTCTCACTGCTGGTAGGTCCGGGATTCACGCAATACGATGATACGCAACGCGACCACTTCCCCCAACACCCACTACCACCATGCGCTGCTTTGCACTGCTCGCACTGCTCCTCGGCATCGGCTTCGCCACCGGGTGCGGAAAGAAGCCCGCGCCGCCTCCGCCCGACGATGCCAAGAGCGACAACAAGGGCAAGGTTACCGCGCCGCCGGTGGACGAAGCGACCGCGTGGCGGAACAAGCAGCTCACCGCGATGAAGGGCAAGACGGACACTACACGCCGCGTTGCCATCGACGAACTGTCTTACCTCGTTCTGGAAGACCCGGAAGCCGGGCCAGCACTCCTGGAGATGCTCAAGGACAAGGGAACCAACGGGCCGGGACGCACACTCACGAACCAGATCAACAGCACGCGCGAGGCCGCCGCGCTCGCGCTCCTCAAGGCCGGTCCGAAAGGCGAAGCGCTACTCAAAGACAAGGGGATTGCGATTCTGCGCGACGGGCTGAGCGACCCGCTACCGGCGGTGCGCGAACACAGCGCGTACACCATCGGTCAACTCGGGCCGATGTCGAAACCGTTCGCGGCCGACATCCAGAAGCTCTGCATCGACAAGGACGAGAACGTGCGCGGGGTCGCGTTCGACACGCTCCGCATCACCGGCGTGGCCGACCCGGTCGCGCTCGCGAAGTTGCTGAAGCACGAGAACGAGGACGTGATTCGGCTCGCGGCGGAACTCATCGCGATCATTCCCGACATGCCCGAAGGCGCGGTCGGGCCGCTCGCGGAGGCGCTCGGCAGCATGAACACCAACGTGCAGACCGCCGCCGCGAACGGCCTCGCCGCGGCCGGACCGAAAGCCGCTTCCGCGGTGCCGGTCCTCGTGGCCGCGATCAACAAGTACTACCCGAAGGAGTACGACCCCAAGGAGCCGCGTGTCGAGGGCGTGGAGAACGCCTACTGGCGCGCGCTCGCCCGCATCGGGGAAGCCGCGGTCGCGCCCACCGCGAAGTTGCTCGAACACACGAACATGGTCGTGCGGTCGCAGGCTGCGTGGACTCTCGGCGAGATCGGTGCGCCGGCCAAGTCCGCGAAGGACGCGCTCAAGAAGGCGCTGACCGATCAGACGATCAACGTCGCGGCGGAAGCGGCGGTCACGCTCTGCAAACTCGGGGAAGCACAAGAAGACGCCGCCGCCCTCATCAAGCGCGGCATCGAAGCACCCATCCCCGGCGTCGCGGCTTACGCGATCGAAGCGATCACGCGAATGGGCGCCACCGGTAAACCGCTCGTGCCGCTCGCGCTCACGAAGATCGCGGACCCGAACTCGTACACGCGGTACACGGTGGTGTCCTTGGTCGGAAAGCTCCCTCCCGACGAAGCCGCCAAGTACGCCGCGGAGGTGGGCAAGCTCGCGACCGACACCGAACCCGACGTCCGCCGCGCCGTCGCACGCGTACTCGAACAGCACGGCACGTACTCTTCGCCCGCGGCCGATGCGCTCGGTAAGGCGCTCGCGACCGAGAAGGAACTCGACATTCGCGACCAGTTCGTGGAAGCGCTCATTGCGATGGGAGTCGGTGCGAAGCCCGCGCTTCCTGCATTGCTTCCGCTTGTTGCAGAAAAGGCACTGCTCGCGACGCTCCGCACGAAGGTGATCGCGGCCGTGGTGGTCGCGGACGCCGGTTCGCCCGAGGTTGCGGTCGCGATCGTGAAGGCCGCTTCGGACGACGACGGAGGCGTCCGCGCCGCCGCCGCGAGCGCGATGGGTCACCTCAATCCGCTTCCGCCGGACGCACTGAACACGCTGGTAACGATGGCGAAGGCCGACGCAAAGAACGGACCGCGGATCGCGGCGCTTCGCGCGCTGACACTGGCCGGACCTCGCGCACGTTCCGCGCGTGCGGAGATCGAAGCGATGTCCACCGGGCCGCAACCGGGGTTGGCGATCTGGGCGAAGGTGGCGCTCGCGGCCGTTGACGGCGACGTGAGCAAGTCCGCGCCGCTGATTCGCGCCGGCTTGAACGACCGCAATGCCGCAGCGCGGTCCAGCGCGACGGAGGCGCTACTCATCGTCGGCCCGACCAACGACGACCTGCCAACGCTTCTGAAGTTGCTGAAGGAGAGCCTGAGCACGACGCGAATCGCGGCCGCGACCGCCGCCGGGCGTCTCGGTGCCGCCGCGAAGGACGCGGTGCCGCAGTTGGTGCGTCTGCTCGATGACCGCGAGGTCGAAGT
>SXID01000275.1 GCA_005772955.1 Planctomycetia bacterium | reverse complement strand
GTTCGAGTCCCACCTTGGCCACCTCAGGTGACGGGTGTTTTCTGCGTGCCCCCAGATCGCTTCGGGCATGTTGCGTAATTCAATTCTACGCTCGCATTCACTGGGCATGACGCGAACTCCTCCGCGACGGTTTCCCAGAGGGCGGGACTCCCTTTTCTGGAAGTGATCCGAGGTTACGAGGTTCTCGATAACGCTGCGGTTCGAGACTGCGTGCATGGCGGGACTGTTTCCGCGCGTCGATGATCACTGGGCGACTGCACGCGACGGCCCGTGTTCGCATTGCGTGATGACTACGCTTGCCAGCCTCGCCTATCGCCCAACCCGCTGGTACTCCGCGCCGCCGTCGCTCACAACGACCTATCCGTCGGGGCGTACACTCGCGCCGCGTATGTCAGCGATATCACAACTGGAGCCTCCGTGTGGCTGAAATGGCCCTGCTCGGTGCCGCCAGTCGTCAAGCCTCCAGCCTGGATACCTCAGCCGAACTGATCCCGTACGATAGCCTGGCGACCACGTGCGCCCGTCGGGATGCTTTCAATGAACCGAATCACATGCCTCTTGCTGTTGTCTGTGCTGACTCCCGCGTCGCGCGCGGCCGAACCGATGCCGGTCGATTTCAACCGCGACGTGCTGCCGGTACTCTCCGATTACTGCTTCCAGTGCCACGGTCCAGACGCGAACGCGCGCAAAGCGAAACTCCGCTTCGACGACAAGAATTCGCCCTTCGATCGCAGTGTCATCGTTCCCAACAAGCCGAAGGAAAGCGCATTCGTGGATCGGATCACGAGTACCGACCCCGAGAGGGTCATGCCGCCGCCGAGCCTGAAGCGGAGGCTGTCGGCCCAACAAATCGAGGCGCTCAAACGGTGGGTGGAACAGGGCGCGAAGTGGACGAACCATTGGGCCTTCGAGCCGGTAATGAAACCCGAGGTGCCGGCCAGCCTGAAGAACCAGCAGTGGATTCAGAACCCGATTGACGCGTTCGTGGTGTCGAAGCTCGCGCGTGAGGGACTTCTCCCCTCGCTACCGGCAGACAAGGAACGGCTACTACGACGCGTTACCTTTGACCTCACCGGGTTGCCGCCAACGGTTGCCGAGACGGACACCTTCGTGAAAGACGCGGCTCCAAACGCATACGAGAAGGTCGTCGACCGACTGCTCGCCTCGCCTCGCTACGGCGAACGGATGGCGAGCGAATGGCTCGACCTCGCCCGCTTCGCTGACACGCACGGGTATCAGGTGGACCGCGCGCGACCAGTGTGGCCCTATCGCGACTGGGTCATCTCCGCGTACAACCGCAATCTGCCGTTTAACGACTTCGCGACGTGGCAAGTCGCCGGCGATCTGCTCCCCAACGCTACCAAGGAACAGCGTCTCGCGACCGCGTTCAACCGGCTGCACATGCAAAACGAAGAAGGCGGTATCGTGGAGGAAGAGTTTCGCGTGGCGTATGTGAATGACCGCACCACCACGTTCGGCACCGCGTTCCTCGGGCTGACGTTCGAGTGCAGCCGCTGTCACGACCACAAGTTCGACCCGATCACGCAGAAGGATTACTACCAGCTCTTCGCGTTCTTCCAGAACATCGACGAGAGCGGTCAGACGAGTTACTTCACGACGGCCACACCGGTGCCGGCGCTCCTGCTCACCACCGACGCGCAAGACGTAAAACTGGCCGAACTGCGTACCGCCCTCACGACGAAACAGGCGGCACTGACGAAAAGCCGCGATGACGCGAAGGCCGCGTTCGCGAAGTGGAAACGCCCGGTGAAGCTCGACGTGCCCGGCCTAATCGGGTCGTATTCCTTCGATGACATCAAGGCAGGCAAGGTCGAGAATGCCGTGGACCCGAAGACACCTGGCAGTGCGGTCGATGGCCCGAAGCCGGTGCCCGGCAAGATCGGTAAGGCCGTCGAACTGACCGGCGAGAACGGCTTCACCTTCCCCGGCGTCGGCCACTTCACGCGCGACGATCCCTTCACGCTGAGCCTCTGGGTGAAAGCACCGGCACTCACGCCGCGATCGGTGTTAGTGCATCACAGCCGGGCGCCAATCGACGCCGGCAGTCGCGGTTACGAACTGCTTCTGGAGAATGGGAAGGTCGCGTTCGGCTTGCACCACATGTGGCCGGGCAACTCGCTGAAGGTGCGGAGCAGGTCCGCTATCCCCGCGAAAGCGTGGGCGAACATCACCGCGACCTACGATGGCTCCAGCACAGCGGCCGGTGTCCAACTTTATCTTGACGGTCAGTTGCTCGAAGTGGACGTGATCCGCGACAAGTTGACGAAGGACATCACCTATGGCGGCGAACCGAACCTCGCGGTCGGTTACCGCTTCCGCGACAACGGCTACAAGGGCGGTCAGGTCGATGAGTTCCGCGTCTACAACCGGGCGCTTACGGCCGCCGAAATCGTCGATACTCCGACCGACGACGCGCTGTTCGAGTATTTCGCGTCCACGATTCACGAGCCTTTCAAGAAAGCCAGCGAGGAATTGAAGGCCGCGCGGAAGGCATTCACGGCGTTCGTCGATCCAATCCCCGAGATCATGGTGATGGACGAGATGCCCACACCGAAGCCCGCACACGTTCTCAAGCGCGGCGCCTACGACGCTCCGGGCGACAAGGTGATTGCCGACACGCCGAAGGTACTTCCGCCGTTCCCGAAGGACGCGCCGCGGAACCGGCTCGGACTCGCGAAGTGGCTGACCGATTCGGAAAACCCGCTGCTGGCGCGCGTGACCGTGAACCGTGCGTGGCAAACGATGTTCGGTCGCGGGCTGGTCGAAACCGCGGACAACTTCGGCACGCAGGGCGCTCGACCCACACATTCTGAACTGCTCGACTGGCTGGCCCGCGAGTTCGTCCGCACCGGTTGGGACCAGAAGCGGCTTCTTAAAACCATCGCGATGTCGAACACCTATCGCCAGTCGTCCCGTAGTTCGCCCGACTTGATGGCGCGCGATCCGCACAACGAGTTGCTCGCTCGCGGACCCGCGAAGCGCCTCACGGCCGAGATGCTCCGCGACCAGGCGCTCGCGTCGAGCGGGTTGCTCGTCGAGAATCTCGGTGGGCCGAGCGTGAAACCGTACCAACCCGCGGGTTTGTGGGAAGAAATCGCGATGGGCCGTCCGCGATACGACCAGGGCAAGGGCGACGATCTCTACCGCCGCAGCCTGTACACGTTTTGGAAGCGCACCGTCCCTCCACCGTCCCTGACGACGTTCGACGCGGCGGACCGGAGCGTCTGTTCCGTGAAGCGGCAAAGCACGAGTACACCGTTGCAGGCACTCATCCTGCTGAACGACATCCAGTTTGTGGAAGCGTCGCGGTTCGTCGGTCAGCGCATGTTACGTGAAGGCGGCGCAACGGTCGAGGCGCGCGTATCGTGGGCGTTCCGCGTCGTGACGGGCCGCACGCCGAGCGACAAGGAACGCGCGGTGTTGGTGAAGATGTTCGCGGAGCAGAAGGCGCTCTTCGAGAAAGACCCTGCCGCGGCGAAGAAGCTACTCTCCGTGGGCGAAAAACCGGCCAACGCGATGCTGCCTGTCGCGGATCTCGCAGCGGCTACGGTGCTAGCGAATGTGCTGTTCAGCCACGACGAAGCCGTGATGCGAAGGTGATCAAGCCGCTTGCGGCTTCGCGAGTCCGCCTGCTGCCGGAATCGCGAAGCCGTAAGCGGCCACACGCGGAGATGATGATGTCCAACCGTCGTTCGTTCCTGACGCGATCCGCGATGGGTCTCGGTGGCATCGCGCTCGCCGAGTTGCTCCACGCCGCGGACGCGAGGAAGCCGGGGCCGTTCGCGGGCATCCTCAACAAGCCGCACCACACGCCGAAGGCCAAGCGCATCATCTACCTCTTCATGAGTGGCGGGCCTAGTCAACTCGATCTCTTCGACCACAAGCCGAAGCTCAACGAACTCAACGGCCAGGACCTGCCCGCGTCGGTGCGCATGGGGCAGCGCGTCACAGGGATGACCGGGCACCAGGCCACGCTGCCGCTGGCCGGTTCCGTCTTCAAGTTCGCCAAGCACGGCAAGAGCGAAGCGACCGTCAGCGAACTGATGCCGTGGACCGCGAAGGTCGCGGACGAGTTGTGCTTCATCAAGTCGGTACACACGGAACACATCAACCACGACCCCGCGATCACGTTCTTCCAAACCGGTCACCACCTTGCGGGGCGGCCGAGCATGGGGTCGTGGCTCAGTTACGGCCTCGGCAGCGCGAACGAAAACCTCCCCGCGTTCGTCGTGCTCATCTCGAAGGACCGCATCGACCAACCGCTCTACTCGCGGTTATGGGGCAACGGGTTCGTGCCGAGCGCCCACGCGGGCGTGCAGTTCCGCAGCGGCGGCGCGCCGGTGCTTTACCTCGACAACCCGCCCGGCGTCACGCCAGACAGCCGCAAGCTCGCGCTCGACCGTCTCGCGGAGCTTCAACAGTTGCAAGCCGAAGATCTCGGTGAACCGGAGGTCGCGGGTCGCATCACACAGTACGAAATGGCGTTCCGAATGCAGACGAGCGTGCCGGATGTGATCGACACGCGCAAGGAGTCAAAGGAGACGTTCGATTTGTACGGCGAGGACGCGAAGACGCCCGGCACGTTCGCGGCCAACTGCTTGCTCGCTCGCCGGCTCGCGGAGCGGAACGTGCGATTCATTCAACTTTACCATCCGGGCTGGGACCAGCACGGCGGATTGCCCGGTGCGATTCGCCGTCAGTGCAAAGACGTGGATCAGGCGTGCTACGCGTTGCTCACGGACCTCAAGCGCAAGGGCATGCTCGACGACACGCTGGTGGTGTGGGGCGGTGAGTTCGGGCGTACCAACTATTCGCAAGGCAAGTTGACCGCCACAGACTACGGCCGGGACCACCACCCGCGTTGCTTCACGGTCTGGCTGGCCGGTGGAGGCGTGAAGCCGGGCATCACCCACGGAACCACCGACGAACTCGGCTATAACGTTGCGAGCGGTGCCACCAGCGTTTACGACCTCCAGGCGACGATCTTGCACTGCCTCGGCATTGACCACGAGAAGCTGACCTACAAGCACCAGGGTCGATACTACCGCCTCACCGACGTACACGGAACTGTGGTCAAGGAAGTGCTGGCGTAGGCACGCGACCCAGGAACAGAGTGCGAATACACGGCAAGCGGGCAATAGAATCTCCCCGACCCGCTCTCAGCGCGACCGGAGCTGCCCGTGGCTGAACCATCACCGCAAGATAAGGTCGCCCGCCTCGCGAGCGGGTACTGGCACACGCAGGCAATCTACGTCGCGGCCAAACTGGGCATCGCTGACGCGCTCTCTGAGGGGCCGATGTCCGCCGACGAACTCGCGTCGTCCACCCGGACGAACCCCCGCGCGCTCTACCGCCTGTTGCGGGCGCTGGCGAGCATCGGCATCTTCGCCGAAGACGAGCAGCACTGGTTCGCGTTAACGCCGATGGCCGACTGCCTGCGGAGCGGCGTGCCCGGTTCGGTTCGGTCGCTGGCGATCATGCGGGGCGAGTGGCAATACGAAGCCTGGGGGCAGTTGCTCCACAGTGTCCGCACCGGGCAGTGCGCGTTCGAGAAGGTCTACGGCGAACCGCTGTTCGACCACCTCGCGGCGCACCCGGACAAGGGACGGCTGTTCGACGAGGCCATGACCGGGGTACACGGACGCGAGACGGCGGCGATGCTGGACGCCCACGACTTTTCTGGCATTGGCATCCTCGCCGACGTGGGCGGTGGAAACGGGGAGGTCATCTTCTCGATCCTGGAACAATACCCGGAAATGCGGGGCGTTCTGTTCGATCGCCCCGCCGTGGCCGAACGGGCCACAGCCAACCTGAAGGCCACCGGGTTTGTCGGGCGCTGCGTCGTGACGGCGGGTGACTTCTTCGTGTCCGTGCCTCCGGGCGCGGACGCGTATCTGCTCCGTCACATCATCCACGATTGGGACGACGAGAAGTCCGTCGCCATCCTCCGAAACTGTCGGGCGGCGATGGGGAAACAGGGCAAACTCCTGGTGGTGGAAGGGATCGTCCCGCCCGGCAACGAACCGTCTGTGAGCAAGTTCTTCGACCTCGCCATGATGGTGCTTCCCGGCGGCATGGAGCGGACGGAGTCTGAGTACCGGCGGCTGTTCGAGGCCAGCGGCTTTTCGCTTACGCGGATCGTGCCCACGACGACGTGGGTTAGCGTGATCGAAGGAGAGCCAAGATGATGCGTAACGGCGTTGGGTCTACCGCACGCCGCCACGCCCGGAATGCCTGCCCCCCTGGCTCGGCCAACGTCGGTGGACCGACGGTTTCACGCCACCCCCAACCGGAGTTATTCTCATGATTGTCGCTGTTTCGCTACTGACCATGTTTGCAATCGGAGCGGACCCGACGCCAGAACAATTGACGAAGGCGCGCCACGATCTCGCGAGTACCAACGTCGAAGTCCGTCGGGCAGCCGTCAAGCAACTGATCCATTCGGACCTGTCCGCCCACATGCTCCCGGAGATGCGGGCCGCTCTGAAGGACGCGGACGGCGAGGTGCGCGCCACTGCGGCCACCGCGATCGGGAATCTGGGTGCGAAGGCTGAACCGGTAATTCCGACGCTGGTCGTCCAGTTGGAGAAGGACGGGTTCAAGGACGCGCGTGAGACGGCGGCCCGTGCGCTGGGCCGCATCGGGAAGGCTGTCCCCACCGAACGCAGCGCAGTCAAGCCACTCAAGAAAACCAGCACCGAGGATGCCGATCCGGTGACGCGAACCGTCGCCCTCGGCGCGCTGGCGATGATGAACGAGGATGTACCCGGCCAAGTCGGCGCGCTACGTAAATTCCTGGCCCACGACGAACCGCTCGTGCGGATGAAAGCAGCTCACGCGTTGGGGATGATCGGAGCACCGGCGAAGGCCGCGGCAGCCGAGATCGCGACGGTATTGGAAAAGGAGAACGACGCGCACCGGCGCGGGTACGTGGCGCGGGCACTGGGCAACGTTGGCGACGCGGACTTCCTCCCAACGCTTGAGAAAGCGCTCAAGAAAGAAACCGACCCCGGCGCCCAGGGCGAAATGCGGGGAGCTATCCAGAAACTTCGCGGAAAGCCGTGAGACAGGTTTGCGGTTATTGCGCCGTTCCTGCGCACACTGATGCGTGAACCCGGTGAGAGTGTAGCCTTCCTGAACGAGCCGCGACCGCCAGGGAATGGTTGACGTTTCCCGCTCCCTGGCGGTCGCGGCTCGTTGGAAAAAGCGATCGCCAGGGAGTGGTTGACGTTTCCCGCTCCCTGGCGGTCGCGGCTCGTTGGAAAAAGCGACCGCATCAGTACGCGCATACGGAGAATCTTCTCGACGGTGCCACGCCTGTGTGGGAGCATCATCGAGTACTGAATCAGACAGAGCGACGGAATCAACCGTTGCGCTGTCGAGTTCACAAACTCTCCAAGGGGGCGAACCATGCGACCTGTTACAACGCCAACAGAACCTCGACTCGGCGGAACAGCGGGCGGGGTGGACCGTCGCGGGTTCCTCACAACGCTCACAACGGTCGCAACCGCGGGCGTCTTCGGCGGGGCGGGGCTAGGGACCGTCGCAGCCGCGCCAGGCCCCAAATCGACCGCCGAAACCGCTGTCAAGGCCCTTTACGATGTCCTGACCGAGGCCCAGAAGAAGACCATTTGCTTCGACTGGGATTACAAGCACCCCGAGCGCGGGTTGTTGCGCACACACGTGTCGAACTTCTGGCACATCACCAAGCCGCTGCTGACCAGCAACTTTTACACCAAGGATCAGCAAGAGATCCTGTTCAACATCTTCAAGGGTGTGTTCAACCCTGACTGGCACAAGCGGTTCCTGAAGCAACTCAAGGACGACCATGACGGCAAGCCGTGGGGGGCAGGACTGAGTTGTGCGATCTTCGGGAAGCCGGGCACGGACCAGTTCGAGTTCGTGATGACAGGTCGGCACATGACGATCCGAGCCGATGGGAACAGCGCGGCCCATGTCGCGCTGGGTGGACCGATCTTCCACGGCCATGCGCCGGCCGGGTACACCGAGAAGGTTCACCACCCGGACAACATCTTCTGGCACCAGGCGGAACTGGCGAACAAGGTACACACGATCCTCAGCGGCAAACAGCAAACAGAGGCGCTGGTCGAGAAGCGGCCCAAGAGCGAACATTCGGTAGCGTTCCAGGGGACCGAGGGGAAGCGGACGGGGCTGCCCTGTTCGGAACTGTCGAAGGACCAGAAGGAAGGGTTGCAGAAGGTGCTCACCAGTCTGATTGAGCCGTACCGCAAGGAGGATCAGGACGAGGTGCTGGCGTGTCTGAAGAAACAGGGCGGTCTCGATAAGTGCGCGCTGACGTTCTACAAGGAGGGCGACACCGGGAACGATGGCGAGTGGGACAACTGGCGGCTGGAGGGGCCGTCATTCGTCTGGTACTTCCGCGGTTCGCCGCACGTTCACATCTGGATCAACGTGGGCGACGACTCCTCGGTTCCACTGAACGCGCAGGACTTCTGAGCGGACGTGCCCCGGGCCGACCGGCGGTTCCCTTACCTGGCACTCCGATGCCACCGCACGGTCCGGTTTCATCAAGAGAAGGAAACCGGTTTCCTCAGAGACCATCGGCGACCTCACCCCGCAGTTTCCAGCCCGGTCAGGGTGCCAGTGCTGCTGCCAAACTTGTCCACCTCAAGACCGAGTCGCTGTAGCATCGAGACGTAAAGGTTGCACAGCGGCGGGTTCTTCTTCGGGTCGAACGCAAGGTGTGCGCCGTGCTTGAAGCCGCCGCCGGCGAGCAGCACCGGCATGTTCTTGACACCGTGCGTGCTGGCATCGGCCAAGTTGCTGCTGAAGAACACCGTTGTCCGGTCGAGCAGTGTGGCGCCGTCCTCCTTCGTGTCCTTCAGTTGCTTGAGGAAGTCGCGCAGGGTTTTCATCTTCTCGGTTTCGAGCCTCTTGAGCTGGTCGATCTTGGTCGGGTCTTTGCCGTGGTGCGAGAGGTCGTGGTGCCCGAGCGACACGCCCTGAATCGGTGGCACGCCACTCGTCCCCAACAGTTGCAGCGTGACCAGGCGTGTGGAATCGGTCTGTAACGCGAGGTGGATGAGGTCGAACCACACCCGCGTCTTGGCGATCAGGTCGGTCGAGTTCAGCACGTTCTGGGATGGCTTGGCTTCGACCTTCGGCTTTGGCTTCTTCGCCCACGCTTCGTTCTGCGCCAGCCGCTGTTCCAGTTCGCGGACGCTTGTAAAGTACTCGTCGAGTTTCTCACGGTCGCGAGCGCCGACCGCGGCCCGCGCATCCTTCGCCTGTTCGCGCACCGCGTCGAGAATGCTCTGGCCGTCCTGGAGTCGGCGCTTCTGCGCCTCGACCTCATCCGCCCGCCCCTCGATGAACAGTTTGGCGAACACGCTCGACGGCCAGGACTCGGTCGGCACGGGCGCACCGCTCTTGGTCCACGCGAGGCCGAAGCCCTCACACGATAGCGGCAGGCTGGAGTAGCGCGTTTGACCGTGGAGACGATCGGCCGCGAACTGATCGAGTGAGATGGTGTTCTTGAAGCCGGCCCGATGCTCCGGGTGCGGGGCGCCGGTCAGGAAGCTGAAGTTGGAGTCGTGGCTCGCGCCGATGTCCGGGTGCGACAGACCCGAGATCACAGTGAAGTCGTCCCGGAACTCCTTCACAATCTCCAGGTACGGCGAAAGCGCGTAATCCTTCCCGGTCTTCTCAGGGAAGAACGCAGCCGGGTGCAGGCCCAGCGGTGTGTTGATGCAGACCATCCGTCGCGGCGGCTTGGCGGCCGGTGCGCCAACGGCGTGCGCCTCCAGAAGCGGAAGTGCGAGCGAGACGCCGGCGGCGCGAAGGAACGTTCGGCGGGAGAGTTTCATCGGGTGGGCCTTGTGTTTGGTGTTTGGTGTTTGGGCTGCGCGTCTCGAACGAACTTCAACGAAACTCCGAACGAAACACCAAACACTATTTCGTTTGAAACATCTTGCTCTGCACAACCTCGTGGACCAGCGTGCGGAAGCCGTAGTTCTTCTCGCGAGCACGCTTCACAATGGCCTCGATCTCGGGCTTGTCCGTTGCTTCTGGGGCCGCGCCGGTGGCGTAGGTCAGCAGTTTCTCGGCCAGTGCACGAGCGAGTTGATCCTTGTCCTTCAGCAGCAGTTGCTTGAACTCGTCGATGTTCGTGAACTTCGACCCGTCGGGCATCACGTCCGAAGGATCGACTTTCGCGCCCATGCGATACGGCATCCGCCGGCCATCCACGATCACCTCTTTCCTGTCGCCGTTTCCGGTAGTGCGGTACTGCTCGCGCCAGCCGCCGATCACGTCGAAACTCTCCAGCGCGAAGCCTGGCGGGTCGATCTTGGTATGGCACGTCGCACACGACGCGACCTGCCGGTGCTTGGCAAGTTGCTCGCGAATGGTTGTGGCCCCTCGAATGTCCGGCTCGATCGACGGTACGTCCGCGGGCGGCTTCGGCGGGGGCGTGCCGAGAACGCGCTCCAGTACCCACACCCCGCGTGTGACCGGGGAAGTGGTCGTGCCGTTGGCCGTTACCTTGAGAACGCTCGCCATCGTCAAGACGCCGCCACGATGAGTTCCCGGCGGCAGCGTCACCTTGCGGAACGCGAACCCGTCCAGCCCGGGAATGCCGTAGTGCTTCGCGAGCCGTGCGTTGAGCAGCGTGAAATCAGACGCCACGAAGTTCGTCAAGCTCAGGTCTTCCTTCAACACTTCCGCGAAAAACAGTTCCGTCTCCCGGATCATCGACACCTTCAGCATGTGATCGAATTCGGAGTAGAGCAGGTGGCTCGGTTCGGTGGCGTCGATCTCGCGAAGACCGAGCCACTGACCGACGAAGTTTTCCGTGAACTGATTCGCCTTCGGACTCTTCAGCATGCGCTCGACCTGCGCGCGAAGCGTTTCGGGTTGCGAGAGCTTCTCGTTCTGCGCGAGGGTCAGCAGTTCCTCGTCGGGCATCGTGCTCCACAGGAAGTACGACAACCGCGAGGCCAGCGCGAAGTCGTCGAGTCTCCCCGGCTTCTCGCGAATGAACAGGAAGTCCGGCGACACCATGATCGCGGTGAGGCCAACCCGCACGGCCTTCTCGAACGAGTGCTTTGCAGCGAGTTTCTTGTTCACGAGTTCGAGAAACGGCTTCATCTCAGCGTCGGTCACATTACGGCGAAAGGCCCGGCGGGCGAAATCGCGAAGGATCGTCTCGGCGTCGGCCTCGGGTTCCTTCGATGAAACCTCAACGCGTTTGCCGTTGTTGAAGACCGGTGAAGGCTTCTGCTCCCGGTCGCCGAAGATGCGGCGGTGGCTCGCTGGCGGCCACGTATCATGCAACGGTCCTTCGATCTCAACAAACTGCACAGCCAGGCCCGGCCCGTCGTACTTGTCGGCACCGATCTTGTTCACGGTCTGCGCGCCCGCCAGTCCGTACGGGAGGATCGTAATTGTCGTTCGCGGCTCCATGAACTCGACAAACTCGACCACGTTCGGCTTCTCGGCAGAGGCGTCATAGTAGTCGATCAAGCCACTCTTCCCGGCCATTCGCCTTCCCCCAACCGCAACGCAATAGGTTACCGGCTTGCCGGCGCTCTGAGTCGCGGAGGCGGAAATTCGGAAGCGGTATCGGCCGCGGTCCGGCGGGTAGAACTGGTAGACGTGCACCGCCTGCCACGCTGACGAACTGAACATCGTGACGGTGTCGTCTTCGATACGAAACACTTTCTCGGTCGTGTTCTTCACCTGATGCTGATCTTTGAGGCTGTATCGCTTCTTGACCACGGGCGGCTGAGGGTTGTTTGCGATAGCGAGGCCGAGGGCGGTGTCGGCTGCCTCCAGGTACTTCTCCAGGAGGAACGATGAGACGTGCAGCGCCTCGCCGCTGTTGTCGAACCCGTTCGCGGAGGAATCCGCGGGGAGCATCTGCTGAAAGTCCACGTCGATGCCGAGCAGATCGCGGACGGTGTTCTGGTACTCGATGCGGTTAAGCCGGCGTAGCACCGTGCGCCCGTGTGCGAGCCGGCTGGCGCCGGTCTTCGCTTCAATCCACGACGCGAGCGACTGAACGTCCTTCTCCGCGGGTCGCGGCTTCGCTTTCGGCGGCATCTCGCCCACTTGCACGCGTTTCATCGCCGCGAGCCAGCGTTCGCGATTTGCCGTGTTCTCGAAGTCGGTACCGAGTTTGTCCAGGCTGAAGTCGCCCTTCGGCTTCTCACCGGTGTGACACTCCTGACAGTGCTCGGTCAGGAACGCGCGGACTGGTTCATCCGGCTTCTGTGCGACCGGTGCGGGCGGGTCGGCTGCACTGCGAGCATGTGGGAACGCCAGGAGAATGAGAGTCACGGCAACCAAGATGGGTTTCATGAAACCGGATTCCCGGGTGGGTTGGTCTGGCAGGAGGCGAGGCGGTGGAGTCGATAGCCTATTGTGACAGGACGCGGACGATTTGGATAGCGTTGTTCTGCAAAGCCCAGTACGGGTAAGCCTCGGCCACACCCGACGCTCTCGGTGCCCAAGTGTGCGAGCGGCGATCGTTCGACCCACCCCGAGGGGCTTGCGCTGTGGACTTGTAACTCAGCCGCGTTCGGCCGAGTTCGCGTCTTCCCCGTCGATGAGTTTCTGTAACTTTTTGGCGATGGGTGAGAGCTTCATTGTTCCGAAGGAACCCTCCTGGCGTTGAGCCT
>SXID01000274.1 GCA_005772955.1 Planctomycetia bacterium | reverse complement strand
GAGGCTCTCGACATGCTCCAAGCGATGAATACCGGCCACGAGGGGTCACTGACTACGATTCACGCCAACGATTGCAGGGACGCCCTCTCTCGACTTGAGATGATGGTTGGGATGGCCGGGTTTGAAATCCCGATCTGGACCATTCGCCGGCAGATCGCCTCGGCTATCCAGGTGGTGGTTCAGATGGCCCGGCTCATGGGTGGGCAACGCCGGATCGTGCGTATCTCCGAGATCCTCGGAATGGAGGGGGATGTCATCAGTATGCACGACCTGTTCTCCTTCAAGCAGACCGGTGTGGACGAGTCGGGTACGGCCCAGGGTTACTTCACGGTCCACGGGATTCGCCCACGCTGCATGGAGCGGATTGAGGTGTGCGGCATTCGACTTCCGAACGAACTGTTCGAGAACCGTCTTCTCCCGTTGTAACGCCACGACGCGCCGGGCCTAGCGCGGGTTGGACAGTACCCTCTGTTTGGGAAACTGCCATGAGTCCTGCCCTACTGACTCTTCTGACATTCGCGGCCGGGGTGCTTCTCGTCCTCGCGGTCGCCTCTCTGGCAACGGATCTGTACTTCCGCGACCGCCGGCGGATTAGCCAGCGCGTCGATGAGGAGTTCCGCCGACACCAGCGCGAGACGATCCGCACGTCACCCTTGTTCAAGAACCTTGGGCAAGCGGCCGCTGAAGTTGGGGAAGAACGGTCGTTGAACTTGCGAGAGCGATTCGTCGCCATCGTCGAGCAATCTGCCCTGCGGATCAACCCGCGGCGACTGGTCGGCCTGATGGCTATCACCGGGTTCGCCGTCGGCGGTCTGGCCGGAGCGATTCGAGGGAACGCGTTGCTGGGTGTGGTGGTGGGCGTGGTTGCGACGGCGGTCCCGTTTCTGTACGTCCTTCGGAAGCGGAATGCACGCCTGGAAAAGATGCTGCTCCAGCTCCCGGACGCCTTCGACCTCATGGCTCGTATGATCCGGGCCGGGCACACCATCGCCCAGGCTCAGCACATCGTCGCCACTGAGTTCGAGCAACCACTCGCCGGTGAATTCGCCTACTGCTACGAGCAGCAGGATCTCGGTCTCTCGCCGGAAGTCGCTCTCCGCGATCTGGCCCGGCGAACGGGTCTGCTGGAGATCAAGATTTTTGTCCTGGCGCTGCTGGTGCACCAACACAGTGGCGGCAACCTCGCGGAGTTGCTCGACAAACTGTCGCAAATGATCCGCGAGCGATTCCGCGTCCGGCTAAAGATTCGGGCCATCACGGGCGAAGGCCGGCTCCAGGCAATCGTGCTGCTGGGTCTTCCGATCGCCTTGTTGCTCCTGCTGATGGCGATTAGCAGAACTCACGCCAGCAACTTGGCAGCTAACCCCAACCTGATTCTCGGCATGCTTGTCGCCGAAGGGATCGGGGCGTTATGGATTCGGAAGATCGTCGACATCGATATCTAACCTGCTCGGAGATGGTCCCGTGTATCCCGAAACAATCCTGCTCATGGGGCTGGCGTTCGTCTCCGCCGCTTGTTTCGTCCCGCTGGTGTTTCTCCTTACCGGCAAGCGGAAGGATCGACTGGCGTCGCGGCTGGAAGAACTCAGCGCATCGGGCGAGGCCGACCCTGTTGCCGTGCGGGCGAAGTTGGTGCGATCCACCCTCCCCAAGATGGGAGCGATCCTTCTCCCGAAACACGCCGAAGAGCGGACGCGCCTCCAGACTCGACTGATTCACGCGGGCCTGTACGGTCGGCAGGCAATGCTCTCGTTTCTCGGAGTGAAGATGCTCCTCATCCTGGCCCCGGCGATCATTGGACTGATCGCCGGGCTGTCGGGAGTACTCTCCATCCAGAAGGGGGTGATCTACGGTGTCCTCGCCGGGGTGTTTGGCATGATTGGCCCAAGTTTTTGGCTCGACCGGCGGAAGACAATCCGCCAGCGGCAGTTTCGCCGCGCCCTGCCCGACGCTCTGGACATGGTGGTGGTCTGCCTGGAGGGAGGCGGCACTCTCCAATCGGCCCTGCAGCGGGTCGCGGCGGAACTCCGCAATGTCCACTCCGCGCTGGCGATGGAACTGTCGATTGCGAATCGGGAGGTGCAAATGGGCAATTCGGTCGGCGGAGCACTCAAGCACCTGGCGGATCGAACGGACATCGAAGAATTGCGGAGCCTCGCCACGGTCATCCAGCAATCGGACCTTTACGGTGCCAGTTTAGTCAAAGCACTCCGGGTTTATGCCGAGTCACTCCGACTGCAGCGTCTCTACCGGGCTGAAGAACTTGGACAGAAAGCCGTGGTCAAACTTCTGTTCCCGACCGCGTTGTTGATCCTCCCGGCGACGTTCATCGTCATCCTCGGCCCAGCGGTGCTGGAAATCGCCAAGATGTTTAAGAACATGCGGTAAGAACTCGCCCCGCGCATCGGGAGACACCATGCCAGCGCAAGACCCTACGACCCATCGCGGCGAATTTCGACGCCTGTGGCGCGACTGGGTGAGCGTGATCGAGAAATTCGCCAGGCAGTCACCCGCCCGGCACGCGGTTGATTCGGTCTGCTTCCAGCAACTCTACCGGGAACTCCTTCGTAACCAGTCGAGTGATTCTGCGGTGGGGAACCTCGTGCGGCCCTGGGTCAGCCCCGAGGCACTGGAACACACTCCGCGGAAGATCCTTCTCGACCTGTTGGCGAAATGTCGGCAAGTGGAGCAGGAACTGTCCAGTCGCCGGTGGCTGACCCGATTCCGACTCGGCTCGCGCGGGGTTGTCCTGTTCCTCGTTACCGCCGTGGTGGGTGCCCTCGTCGGGGCGGCGTCCCTCGGCGGCACCACGACCACCGAACTGATCGAGGAGATTCGCCGCCCGTTCGGGAGGTTTGTTTTGAATCTCAAGCCAATTGAATGGGTGGCGGTCATCGGCATCGGGATGAGCCTTGTGATGGGTTTCCTGCTGGCGCGGCCAGCGCGGATCTGACCGGTCGCCCGCGGGTCGCGGTGAGGAGTATGTCATGCGTACAGCCAGAACGGTTCGGCGCGGGGTCGCGGCCACGGAATTGGCCTTGATCCTACCGGTGCTGGTCCTGATCGTGCTCATCTGCGTCGATTTTGGGAGGTACGCCTACACCAACATCGCCGTGCGGAACTCCGCACGCGCCGGCTGCGGCCACGGGACCATGAATCGATACCCCATCGGCAACGAGTCGGATGCGGCTGCCTGGCAAGCGGATGTTCAGAATACCGCCCGCGACGAGATGAAGGGGCAAACCGGTTATACCTCCGACGATTTGGCAATTGTCGCAAATGCCGAGTCGGTCGATCCGGCGACTGGCCTCCGGATGGTGGAGGTAACGGCCATCTACGGCGACGGGAGTACCACGGGATTCAAGACAATCGTCTCCTGGCCGGGCATCCCAGACAGACCTCAACTCCGCAGTACCATCGTCGCGTGCATGATTCGCTAGTCAACGACGGTTCGTTCAGAGTGGGAGGGAGAACATGAAGCTCGGACATCGGCACTCAGCCCGCCCCGGCGCGGTACTCCTGGAGGGCGCCCTGTGCATCCTGGCGTTGGTGATTCTCATCATCGGGATGCTCGATGTCGCCATTGGTGTGTTTCGTCACAACACGATCTCGCAAGCCACGCGGCATGGCTGTCGCCAGGCGATCGTGCATGGCGAGAAAGCCCCGACCGGGTGGAACGGCGGGCGCTGGAAGCCGGGGGACGACGACACCATCACCATCACCAACATCGCGACCGATGGTAGCCCGCAGGGTGAGGCGATTCGGCCGATGCTAGTCGGCTGCGACCTCACGGAAACGACCGCTACGATCACCTGGCTGGAGAGCAGCGATCAAGTAGCCTACGACTTCGATTCGGCCGGTAATCCCACGCCTACTCGCCGAGTGCGGGTGACCATCACCACAACCTACCGGCCGGTCCTCACCTCGATCTTTGGCGCCAGTCCGATCACCCTGACTGCGTCATCGACGATGCAGATTGCCCACTGAGGAGGCGGCCATGTGTACATTCCATGACCCGCGCCGGCTCCGCCGGCCGGGGAAGATTCTCGTCCTCTTCGCGTTCTCGCTCGTGGTTCTGCTCGGAATGGTTGGGCTGGTTCTCGATAGTGGGTTGGCCCAGGCGGGTCACCGCAACGCCCAGAACGCGGCGGATGCGGCCGCGCTTGCCGCCGCCATGAAGTTGAACACCGGCGATACCATCGATATTGCCAAGGCCAATGCCGTTGTCGCGGCGACAACGTTCGTGCGTGACCACAACGGGCTGGCGGATGCGACGGTGACTGTCCGCTTTGGGGATGAGGACGGATTCACGGGAGCGCCTGCGCACCGCACCGAGCGCCACGTCGAGGTGATCGTCTCCAGTGCGATTCCGACGACGTTCATCCAGATTCTGATGCCAGACACCACCACGACGACCGTGACGGCACGCGCGTGCGCCGGCCCCGAATCGCTGCCCGTCCACGAGGGCGTCATCATCCTTGATCCGAACCGGACACCGGGTCTGCGCCTGCAGACCAGCCCCGGCAATCCCGGCCAGTTAAACGTCCACGGCGCGATTATTATTAACTCCAAGGGGACCGGGGTGGATGTTGATGGCGTGCCCGTGGATTGGGGTTTGAGTGGCGGTCAACCGGCGGCAGCGGTTGGGACGAATGCCGTGGCCCGGGCGCGACTGTTCGACATCGTCGGCGGGGTCGAGCCTAACAACACCACCACCTACCAAAACATTGACCCACCCCCGGCGAACCCCAACCCGTTGCTCTGCCGCCAGGAGGTCCGTGGCGACCCGCTCCGCTTATTGCCAATCCCCAAGCCTGGCAATGGCACCTTGCCGATGAGTTTCAACTTTACACGGCGACCGGGCATCACCGTCAATGGTGGTCAGACGCGGACGTTGGACCCTGGCGTGTACGAGGACATACAGGTTAACTCCGGCGGCACGCTGATCCTCAACCCCGGCGTCTACATTTTCAGTCCCACGGGGCCGGGCCACGGCCTGCGCGTCAATGGTGATTGCACCATCGGCGGGCCGGGCACCATACCTGCACTGGCCACGCCCACGTCGGTTCTCCTCTACGTCACCGGGAGCAACTACCTGGATGCGGCCAACGGTCATGGCTACTGGGATGAACTGGACGGTGCGCTGGACGGTCCGTTGCCGGCTTTCCCCGCCACGTCCCCGGCACCGAGTGTCGGCGCGACGAACCTCGGGCTGGACCCGTACACCGGCGTGGGGAAAGGAAAAGGAAGTGGCAAGGTCGATTATGCCGCGATTGATATCAACGCGAATTCCGCCGACATCAAGCTCACTGGGCTGACGTGGCCACCGGGCGGCTCGCCAACCAGTTCCTTACTCCCGAACATTGTTATCTTTCAGCGTCGTCGCAACGAATCGACGGTCAAGTTCGCGTCTAACGCGGGGACCGGGGTCGTTTTTGACGGAGCGATTTACGCCAAGTGGGGCGAATTCCGAGCGGGCGGGCGGGCGGTGAGTCAAAAGCCGTTCGTAGTCAGGAGCTTGGAGGTCACCGGCGGGGCGAGTTTAACCATTCAGGCTCTCTCGGGGTTGAACCAATCGCGTCGCGTTTATCTGGTCGAGTGATCCGGGTTGATCGACGGTGTCTGTTGTGGTGTGGGCCTTCGGCCTGCTCCGGCAGATACAGGTCGGAGGCCCGCACCACAATTTCGAAACCATTCCCTATGCCCCCAGCGGGGGCGAGCAGCATCTCTGATGGGAGCAGCCATGACTATGGTACTACGGGAGCCGCACTCCATTGCAGACGACCCCTCAACTCAACGGGCGCGGGACTTCCCGAATGACCTTCCGGCGATGGTGGAACTGGCGGGCGGGTTGGCCCCGGCGGTGCCCCTGGATGTCGCCGCGACGCAGATGGAGCGCCAGGTTCTCCTCGATCTGGCCCTGAAGGCGGCATACACGGTTCCGCGGTTCAACACGGGCTGGGCGGCCGGTCTGCTCCACCTCACGCTGCCCGTAACCGGGGAGCTGTTGGAGCAACTCCGCGCTGAGCACCTGCTGGAAGTGCTGGGCCGAGCGGGACCGTTGGGGTACAGCTACGCCATCACCCAGCGGGGGCGCGAGCGGGCCGGCCGGTTGATGGAGGTTTGCGGCTATGTCGGTCCCGCCCCGGTCTCGCTGATCGCGTACACCGCCCTGACGGAATGGCAACTGGCTTGCCTTCTCCCGCCAACGGCCGCTGAGGTTGCCGAGGCACTTGCGGAACTTGTCCTTTCACCAACGGCGGCGGAGGTGGCCGGCCTGGCCGCCGCGTCGTCCCGGAGTTTGTTCGTCTTCGGTGCGCCGGGCAACGGCAAGACCACAATCGGCCGTTTGCTCCATAACGCGCTGTCCGGCGATGTCTGGATTCCGCACGCCATTGCTGTCGATCACAGCGTGATCCGCCTCTACGACGCGCAGGTGCATCAACCGGTCGATTCGTCGCCGCCTTGCGGGATTGACGCCCGCTGGGTCCGAGTCCACCGCCCGTTGGTGGTGCTGGGTGGAGAGACGACCCTGGAGACCTTTGACCTGACTTATAGTCCGTCGCTGCACTACTACGAGGCCCCGCTTCACATGAAGGCCAACGGCGGAACGTTGCTGATTGACGACCTGGGCCGGCAGAAGGTCGAGCCGCACCGGTTGCTCAATCGCTGGATCATTCCTCTGGAGCATCAGTTCGACTATCTGACGTTTCGCACCGGACAGAAGATCCAGGTTCCCGTCCGCCAACTGATGGTCGTCGCCACTAACCTCGACCCCGCCACGGTGACCGACCCGGCTTTCTTACGCCGGATAGGCTATCGCCTGGCTCTGGAGGCACCGACACCGCAGCGCTACCTTGAGATTTTCCGCCGGTATGCCGCGCGAGTTGGCCTGACGGTGCGACCGGAACTCCTCGAATGGCTTCTGGCTCATTACCGGACACAGCACCGCGAACTGCGCTGCTGCGAACCGCGTGACTTGATCGAGCGCGTCCGCGACATCTGCCACTTCCGCAAACAATCGCCTCGCCTTGATGAGGAACACCTATCGCTGGCATGGACAGGTTACTTCGGCGATGCGGAACCGAAAGCGGTCGCGAGGACTCCTTCAGGCCTTCCTCCAACCGACTATACTCTACCCCGCAGAGAATGATCAGTTTCGGTAGCGAATCGGGAGATCATGTGAACCCGCCGCTGGAGTCACCCCAATGCCCTGGTTCAGTCGCAGCGTCATCCATCACGAGATCCGCGAGAAAATGGACGAGTCCGATTGGTAATCAGCGTCCGTAGGCGAGCCACTCGAGGCCCAGGCCGATGTCCTGAACTGGGACACCAACAAGGCCGTCAACCTCTTGAACCGCTGATGCCTGTGACTTTGCAATCGTCCTGCGTGGTGCAGGCGACCGCTTGCAGAACCAATGCGGCCGGCTGTACCACGATTCAGACGATGCTCCTTACTTCTTCTCTGGCTTCTCCGGCAACGTCACTTCCACTTCCGCGTCGAACACAAGCCCGATGTCGCCGCGACCGCTGAGCGTCTTCACCAGCGTGCCCACCGTGCGCGGCGCCTCACCCGAGAAGAGCGTCTTGCCGTCGTACTTCACCTCAACGGGCTTGTCGAGGTCGGCGGTGCGGTCGTCGAAGCGGACCAGCAGTTTCGTTACCTTCTCCGCGTCTGTGATGTTCACAACTTGCCCGTTTCGCCTGGCGATCACCAGCGAATCGCCCTTCGCTTCCTTCGGCGGAACCGCGAGCCAGTACGAGCGGTCGTGCGGCGTGCCGGTCTGCTTCCACACCACGCGGTCCGGCACCGGGTTGCGCGTGTATTTCGCCATCCACGGCAGCGCGATCTTGTCTTCCAGGTTCATCCAGTGCGGCTTCCCCTCGTGAATCTTCACGAAGTGCTCGTAGCCTTTTGGGTCGTCCTTTTGGAGTTGGTTGAGCCTCTCGCCGTACTCCTTGCCGACCTTGTTGCGGTTGTACGCGGAGTCGTTGCCGCCCACTTGCAGCGCGAATGGCACGTTGCGAAGTGAGAGCATCGACACGCCGTTGGGGTGACCGGCCATCATTGCGGCCCCGGCCCAGTAATCCGCCATTCGCGGGGCGAGCTGATACACACCGTCGCCGCCAGCCGAGTAACCAAGCACGTACACGCGGTTCGGGTTCACGTCTTCCAGCACAATGAGATCTTCGATGAGCCGCCCGAACATGCGGTCGACGTGGCCCTCGTGCCACAGGTTCCATGTGTTCGTTGGGGCGCGCGGCGCGAGGTAGATGCCCTCTTCAATCGTGTACAGTTTCTTCTGGTTCTCCCACTGCCCGTCGTTCACCTGTTTCGGTGCGCCGCCACCACCGTGGAGCGAGATGTACAGGCTGCGCCCGGTGTCCGGTTTCTTGCCGAACGACTTGTAGAAAAACGGCATCTCCAGTTTGCCGTCCTTGATGACCAAGTCTTTCACCTCCGCGGCGCGCTCCTTCTTGATGAGATCGACGTGGGCCTTCCACAAAAGTTCGCGCGCGATTGCTGCGTCGCTCTTGGTGAGCGGCAGTTTCGCAAACGGCTTGTCCGCGAGATCGGCGAGTGCCGCGGGCTTCGCGTTGATCGCGGCTTTCAATTCTTTGAGAGCGCTCGCTGACTTGGCGACTTCAGCTTTGATGTCGGGCGAAGCGGCCTTCGCGTAGCGGTCGGTGACGTTCTCCGCGGGCACGTCGCGGTTGTTCGTCGCCCACACGAGCGGGAAGTGCTGCTTCGACTTCTTGAAACTCGCGGCGTAGATCGCGTGTTCCGGAATGTCCTTCTTGGCCTGCGCCGCGGCCCCAACAAACCACCCGCGGTCGAGGCCGTTCGGGTCCGGCTCGCACGCACCGGTGAAGTGCCATCCCTGGTCCCATATTTCCACCCAGGTGTGATTACCACGCTTGTCGGACCACAGCGGCGTACCGACCAGCCGCGCCGGGATGCCCACCGCACGCGCCGCGTCGCTTAGCACGATGGACAACCCTGTGCAACTCGCCTTGCCCTGTTCGATTGATTCCTTTGGGCTTTGATTCGGCAACTTACGCTGTGTCGAGTAACCGAGTTTCAGCTTCTTGAAGAGCTCGCCGTTGAGCTTCTGCACGGCTTCGGTCGGCGTCTTGCAGTCCTTCACCATCGGCATGCATAGCTCGTAGAATTCCTTGCGCCAGGCGTCGCGCTTCTCGTCCACGTTCGCGTAGGGCAGGACATCATTAAGGAAGATGTCTTCAGGGATCGCCTTACCCCACGGCGTCTCCTTGCGCGTCTTGTATGCGAGTTCGACATTCGTTAAGAGGAACTCGGCTTTCAGCGCGTTAAGATCCGCGTCAGGCATGTTTGCGACGAGGAACGCCATCCCCTTGCGATGATCCTTCGGCACATCGGTGAGTGCCTTCTCCAACTCTGCACGGTTCTCTTTCGCGCTCTTGAGCGCCTGTTCCACGTCGTTGTCCCACCACACCCGTTCGGCGGCGACTACGACCGGAGTGGCGGTGAACAGAAAGATTGTGACGAGCGTGAGGCGGAGTTGCACAGTGGCATACCTTCGGGGTGGTGTGTGTGGGTTCGATTCTAACGAACCTCGTGCGCGGACGCTACAATACGGAGCCGAACTCCTTTGGGCCGGGCCGACTGCGTGAACCTCCACACCGAACACCCACCGGTCGCGGTCGTCGAATTTTTTTCCCCGGCGACTGCCGGACTCAGTTGGCATCGCGCCGAACCCGGCTTTAGCGGTGCGACAGTCTGGCGCGGAGAGGACGCGGTCGGTACGCAGCGGGTCGCGATCAAGGGTTGGCCGTTCAACACCGCCACGGAACGTATCGAACACATTCACCTCTGGCTGTCGCGTGCAACACATCTTCCATTCGTACCGACCGCGTACACATCCGCGCGCAAACAACGCGCGGTTCTCGTGGACGGCCAGTACTGGGACGCGTGCCGGTGGATGCCCGGAACACCACGTGCGGCACCAACTGTGGTCGAAGTGCGAGCCGCGTGCGTCGCGGTCGCCCGGCTTCATCTCTGTTGGCCCGTGCTCGAGGATCGGCGCCCGTGTCGCGCGGTCGCGGCACGCCTCAGGATAATCTCCGATCACCGCGCACTCCTCGACGAGTGGAATCGCGGTCTGCCACCGTTCGTGTCGGAACTCGATCCGCTACTGCGCCGGGCCGTGCGGGAAGTCACGCGACTTGCCGATAACGCAACGGCTGCGTTGCGCTCGTGGTTGGTGCAGCCCCTGCCACGCCAACCATGCGTACGCGACCTGCGGGGTGAACATGTTTTGTTTGAAGAAGCCCGCGTGACCGGCATCATCGATTATGGCGCGATGGCCGTCGATCACCCAGCCGTTGATCTCGCTCGCCTTCTCGATGATTACGCCGCCTACGACGGAACACTTTTCGACATCGGCCTCGCAGCATACCGCGAAGCGGGCTCGTTGCTCGACGTTCCCAACGAGTTCGTCCGCTTGCTCGCAAACACCGGGGTTGTGTGTTCGATAATGGGTTGGTTGGTTCGATTCTTCGTGAGGCGCGAACCGGTCCTCAGGCCCGTTGCGATCGCCACCCGACTGGGTGAACTCGTCACTCGCGTTGAGCAGATCACACACTTCTAGCTGCTTTCTCAAGGCATTTCACGCACAGTCGGAATTTTTGGCATGATCCGCGAAAATCAACGCTGTGTTGATTTGACACATCCCGCGCGCGTTCTACGGTTCTGGTGTGAACGGGTCGTCTGGTAACGCCGGCTGGTGACGAGACGACGACCCCAATAACCACGAGCGGGGATCGGTCCACGGCACGGAGACGAGTTCGAACTCCGACAGCCCAGCGGATCGGGAGACGTCAGGGGTACCAGTGACGGCGAGAGCCGGACCGAGGCTGGCGACCAACCGACCCGCTCAACGCGGAGAGAATCCATGCCCGGATGGTTCACGAGAAGGGTGCGCTACTTCCTGAAGGAAGAAGATGGCCCGACGTCCGTCGAGTATGCCGTGATGCTCGCGCTGATCATCGTCGTTATTGCAGCGGCGGTCAGCAACATCGGGGGCACGACGAGCGCGATGTACAACGATTTGAGTTTGCAGGGCGTCAGGCCTGGCAGTTCAGGATCGTGATGGTGTGCGGAGCAGCAATACGCGGAGTGCCGGGCTTGGAACCCGACGCACCACGAATCAGCCTCTTTTACCTTCTTCACAACGGGGGATTGAACATGCGAGGTTTGACCAAGCGTCTGGTGTCGTTCATGAAGGCGGAAGATGGCCCGACGGCTGTCGAGTATGCCGTGATGTTGGCCCTCATCGTCGTGGTGTGCATTGCTGCCATCACCACCCTGGGCGGCAACGCCAACAGCACGTTCAGTCTCGTCGGCTCCAACCTCAAACCGCCGACGGGTAGTTGAGTACGCTGCTCACGCCTCTCCTGAACGTCGCAATACGGGCCGAGCCGCTGCAATGGCTCGGCCCGCGTCACGACGGATTCCTGCACAACGAGACTGCACCCGAGATGACGGGGTGCGGGGGCGCACGGCGCACCGGACACCAATCCACGGAGTCCGACTCGCAACCCGAACCCGCGACCGAGGTGATTTCACGATGAACAACGCCGCTCCGGTTCTTCAACAGACCCCGACGACACCAGCACTTGCAAACGACGACTCGCTCGGTATCGACCGCGCGTTCGTTCTACAAATGGCCCGGATGCCGGCCCTCGCCCTTCTGTGGGTGGGGGCAGCGATTGTGTCGCACCAACTCTGGGCCGCAATTTGGCCAGAAGGTCTCAATGGCGGACCGCTGGTCGTCATCTCCTTCGGCATGATCCTGGCAGCGTTCATCGACGGATGGGCGCTGAAGGTTCCGAACTGGATCACACTGCCCCTTGTCCTGAGCGGTTGGGCGCTGGGTGTGCTGCACGACTTCGGTGTGCCCGTGGACGCGGGGACCGGCGGCTTCGGCCTCGCGGTTCTCGGCACGTTCCTCGGGTTCGCGCTACTCCTCCCGATGCTCGCGATCGGCGGTGTCGGAGTCGGCGACGTGAAGATGCAGATGGGCTTCGGTGCCTGGGCCGGTGCGTACTTCGGAGCAGGTGCGACCACGGCAGCGGCTGGCGGTTCCTCTCTACACGGGATGGGTGTCGTGTTTTGGGCGTTCTGTTTCGGCGCCATCGTCGGTGGTGCGTTCGGCTTGATCATCATCCTCTTGCGGCGGCAGTTCGGTCAGAATGCCGGCATCGTCCGCGAGATCATCAGCGACCTCCAGATGTTCGGGAGCGGGCAGGCGAGCGCCGCGAGCAAGCGGGCGCACGACCGCCG
>SXID01000037.1 GCA_005772955.1 Planctomycetia bacterium | reverse complement strand
CTGCTCTCGCGATCCTTCGGGTCGCACCGGTAGATGTCGGTCCAGTCGTCGTCGCGCCCGGTGTTCGACCCCTGAACCGCCCACACCTTGGGATCGCGGCCCGGCATGTCGGGTGCCGTGGTGATGGTGAAGTGCGTGAGGGCGAAAGCGTCCTTGAACTCGACGGCGCAGTAATACGGTTCGTCCTCGGTGGGTCCGCCGTTGCCGCCGTCCTTGAATCCTACGTACCATTTCCGCTTTTCGGGGTTGTTGAGGAAGACGGCGCACGCGGGCGACCCCTGCCAGCTCTGATACGCATGCCGCTGGTGCGGCGCGGTGCCGGGCGGGGAAGTGGGCGCGCACTTCATCCGCACCCAGTTGCCACCAATCGGTCGGAGTTCGTCCTCGGGCTTGTCGTGCCCGTAGTTGACGCCGTCCTTCTCTTTGACCGCGTCGGTCGGATCGGTCAGGTCGCCGCCCAAGAGGCTCGCATTGCCCGTCCCGATTCGCTCGGCCGCTCGCGTCAGTGGGGCAATCGCCACGAACCAGAGGAGGCCGAACGAGGCGATCCTGCCGACTGCGGTCGGTTTCATTCTCAGCTCCAAGTTCCTCGGGGTCGGGTTGTTGAGGTCCGCTATTTGCCCGAGGCGTTGAGGTTCTTTCCCTGGGTGGTGTCGTTGTAGGCTTCAAACGCGACGATCGCGGGCGCGCCCTTGGTCGTGTGCTTGATGAGCAACCGCGCTTTCGTCGTCGTGCGGCTGACGATCGGGGCGACGAACTCCGCACCGATGTCCAGGCCGTTGAAGCACCCGACCCAGCGCCCCGCCTTGTCGTCCCAGCACTCGATCACATAGCGGCTCACGGACGACGACGGATCTTCCTTGATCTTGAACTCGTTAATCGCGGTCGGAGCGGGGAACTCGATCTGGAGCCACTGGTCGGCCTCCTTGCTCGCTTTCCAGGCGGTGGGCTTCGCGGCGTTGATCGTGGCGGCTTCGGAACCGACCACTTCCGTCGAAGCGGTGTACTTGGCCTTCGCGGACAGATTGGGCGAGGTGCAGGCGTCGCTCAATTTTCGCACAACAACATTCTCAAAAGTCGAGCGTTTCTCTTTCTCGGGATCGGCCACGTGCATCAGGACGTTTCCCTTGGACACGTAGAACCGGCAGTCCTTCCACTTCGCCTCGTTCCAGTCCGTCGTGTTGAAGATCTCGCAGCGGTTATTGGGCCGGATCGGGCGCTTGCACTTGCCGTTCAGGACGCAGTTCTCCATCAGCAGATCCTTGTGCGCCTCCGGCCCCGATGCGTAACAGCAGAGCAGCATCGCGGCCCCGTCGGTGTCGTGGAAGAGGCAGTTCTTCATCTTCATGTGATCGCAGTTCGACTCGAAGTCGAACGCCTGCCCGTCGCCGCTGCCGAGTCCGATGGAGATGTAGCCCCACTCGCTGTCCTCGAAGACCCAGTTCTTGCACCGGTGGAACATCGCGCCGGCCACGCCGTTGAACGCGCGGAAGTTCCGGCCGATGTCGTGCGTCACACAGCGGCGCACGGCCCCGCCGTCGACCCCGCGCATCCCGAGTTGCCACTGATAGCCTTCCTCGAACAGACAGTCCTCGACGACGAAGTTGCCGAAGTTGTAGATGTTGCCCTTGTTCTTGTTGAAGTTATCCGGGCTGTTGGTCCAGATGCCCGACGCGAGCCGCCGGAACTCGCAGTTCTTCACCGTGATGTCGGACGCGACGATCTTGTTCTTGGTCTCGTGCGAGAACAGACAGAGGCCGATCCCGATCTTGCGCTTGGGGTAGTCCTGGTACTGCTGGTAGAGGAGCGAGTCGTGGAAGTAGCAGTCTTCGATCCAGAGGTACTTGCGGTCGGGTGACCCGACGGCGTACTCGGCGTAGATGCCCGTGAGGCACCGGTTGAACTCGATGCCGACGATCTTGAACCCTTCCTGATCGATAAGATGGATGCCGATCAAGTCTTTCTTGAAGTCTTCGCGGTCGATGACCGGTTTCTGTTTCCCGTCCCCGTAAGAGCCGATCAGGACGGGCTTGTCGGGCGTGCCGCTGCCGAGCGGGCGCAGTTCCTCGTTCCACGTGTCGCCGCGCTTGAGCAACAGCTTGTCACCGGCCGCGTAGGTCTCCTTGGAAGCCCGGGCGAGCGTCTTCCACGGCCCGGTTTTACCGTCCGGCGCGGCGGCTTCTCCGCCCCACTTGTCGTTGCCGGCCGACTGGCTGACGTAATACGTCTTCGCGTGAGCCATCGTCGCGGACCAGAGCAACAGGGCCGCGATCAATACGCCGCGTACTCGACCCACCAGCCGGGAGTATGTCGGAAGCGTCATTGGAGGTGCCCGGTGTGCGTGAAAGAGTGATCCGCGGAACGGTGCCGGTGGCGGGATTATTTCTTGGCGCCGCCCAGAACCGCGACGCGGAACCCGTAGTTGGGCCATTTGGCGCTGAGGACGTCGTACCGAGTCGCCGCACGCATGTAGCCGTCGTTGTCGTTGAGGTAGAACGAGCCGCCGCGCAGCCCGACTTTGCCTCCCGTGCGGGCCTCGTTGTACTCCCACATGTTGCCGCCCTGGTCGAAGGTGCCGTACGGGCCGACGGCCTTCGTGTGCGATCCGACGTCGGACGGTGCGTTGGTGTTGATATTGGCGGCCGGGGCCGTGTCGCTCTTCGCGGGGTACTTCCAGTAGCCGGCGCTCCCCGTCTTGTTGGGGTCGTAGTAGGCCGCCTTGTACCACTCGTCTTCGCTGGGCAGCACCCACTTGGTTTCCGTGCCGGCCGCGAGGGCCGCGTGATCGGGCACCGTCACCTTGTCGTCCTTGATCGTGTAACTGCCCGTCTCGGTGTCGCCCGCGCCGCGCCCGTTGGTGAGCCAGTTGGTGTACCGCACGGCCGTTTCCCAGGTGACGTAGTTCACCGGCTTCTTGCCCCACCCGTCCTTGACGGAGTAGGTGTAACTGCCCGATTCTCCTTTGCGCGTGATGCCGCCGTATTCGCCGTCCATGCGCCCGTCGTAGAGTTTCAGCGCGTTCGTCTTGGCTACGCCGTTGAGGAACTCGCAGAACTCGGCGTTGGTCACCTCGTACTTGCCGATCTTGTACTCGTATTTGACAGCACCAAACGTCGTCGAATCAGCCTTGTTGCCGGTGTCGCCAACCGGGATCACCTCCGGATTCGCGGCGCGCGCCGCCCCGTGCGTCGCGAGCGCGAACCCGATTGCGAACAGTACCGCGTGAAAACGGCCAAGACTCATGATGCACTCCAGTTTTCGGAACCGTTGCCCCGATTCAAGGCCGTAAGGTTTGGGATTCGGAGACTCATCGACCGCGCGTTGGTGGCGCGCGGTCACTTGAGCACGCCCTTCACGACGGTGCCGGCCACGTCGGTGAGGCGGTAGTCGCGCCCGCTGTACCGGTACGTCAGCTTCTCGTGGTCGAGGCCCATCAGGTGCAGGATCGTGGCGTGCAGGTCGTGGACGTGGACCCGGTTCTCGACCGCGGACAGCCCGAACTCGTCGGTCGCGCCGTAGCTCGTGCCGGCCTTCACCCCGCCCCCGGCCATCCACACCGTGAATCCGTAGTGGTCGTGGTCCCGGCCCTTCGTGCCCTCGGACGTCGGCGCGCGGCCGAACTCGCCGCCCCACAGCACTAGCGTTTCGTCCAGCAGCCCGCGGCGCTTGAGGTCGGTGAGCAGCGCCGCGATGCCTTGGTCGCACGCCTTCGCCAGCACCGCATGCCCCTTCGCGATGTCGTCGTGTCCGGTGTCCCACGCGATGTCGTACCCGTCGATGGAGTGCGACAGCTGTACCGCGCGGACGCCCTGTTCCACCAACCGGCGCGCGAGGAGGCAGCCCTTCGCGAACTCGCCGGGGCCGTACAGTTCTAGCGTCTCTTTCGTTTCGCTCGCGGTGTCGAACACTTCCGGCACGGCGGTCTGCATCCGGAAGGCCAACTCCATAGAGGCGATGCCGGCTTCCAGTTGTGCGTCCTTCTCCGACCGCTCGAGGTGCAGTTGGTTGAGCCGGGCGACGAGGTCGGCCTGCTGGCGCTGGGCGTCGGGCTTGAGCGCCGGGTTGCGCAGGTGCCCGACCGCCGCGTCCGGCTTCATTTGCGCGATGTTGACGTAGGTGCCCGAGTAGGCGCCGGGCAGGAACGCGCTGCCCCAGTTGGCGAGCGTGCCGCGCGGCTGCGCCCGGGGCGACATCGACACGAACCCCGGCAGGTTCTTGTTCTCGGACCCCAGCCCGTACACCAGCCACGACCCCATACTCGGGCG
>SXID01000273.1 GCA_005772955.1 Planctomycetia bacterium | reverse complement strand
GCCGCGTAGCGCTCCTTCACTCGCCCGCTGTTGGCCTCCAGCGGCACCACCTTGTCGATGTCGCCGTGGATCGCGAACAGCGGCACCTTCGATTTCGCCAGCCCCTCCAACCGATCGACCGGGTTGAACTGCTTCAGCTTCTCCCTCAGTTCGGTGGGCTTCAGCACGAACGCCCCGGCGGCGCGCTCGACGCCGGGGTAACTAGCGATGTCGCACACCGGGTAGATACCGGCGAACCCGCCCACCTTCTCCGGATTCGCGGTGGCCCACGACAGGGTCGGCGAGCGGGAGCTTCGCGTCACCCCCACACCTCGAACTCGGTTAAGCCCGACTTGCCGGCCTCTGCGTGGTGCAGCACCGCCCGCACCTTCTCGGTCGCGAGGGACGGGAACCGGATCACGTTCGCCCGGTGCCCGGTCGGCTTCTCAGGTGCGCGGGTCTGTGTCGGGATCGGCTGCCACGCTTTCCCGTCCCAGTGTTCGAGATCGAACTTCGCGGGCGGAACGACGCCCTTTTCGTCATCGAGGAAGTACAGTTTCGCGGTGTGGATGCGACGTTTCGCGCCGAACTCGATTACAACGGAGTCACTCGCGTTGGGCGAGCCTTCGCACGTCCAGCGGTTCGGCGGGTCGCGATGATACCAGTAGTTGCCGTCGATCAGCTTCGATGGTGGCGTCTTCGGGTTCGAGAACGACGCGAGCACGCGCGGGTAGTACGTCCCGTCGTTGTTCACCGCGAAGTTGACCAGCACCGCGCTCCGCGGGCTTCGGCGCAGCCGGCAGTTTCACCGACAGCGGGGCGAGCTTTTCGGACGCAGCGATCTCTTTTCCGTTTGCGAAGACGAGCAGACCTTTCCCGAGCCTGTCCCGGGTGCCGTCGCGGTCCCACAGGATGCTGACGAGGTGCCCCCGGTACGGCACGTTGTCGAGCGCGAAGTAGGCCCAGTCAGCCGGCGCGAGAGGCTTCAGTTCGAGCGTGTCGTCGTCTCGCGGCATCAGTCCCACCAGACCGGTGATGACGAGGTCGTTGAACGACGAGTGGAAGTAGTGCTCGCTGTGGTTGTACCCGTCGTGCCCCTCGAACGAACCGGTGTCCGGGTGGCACGCTTCCGCAAGGTACGGCTTTCCGTTCTTCCGGTGCGTCTTCGCGAACGTGGTGAGTAGCTTCAGGAAATCCGCCCTCGTGACCACATCCTGTTCGTACCCTTGCAGCACGTTCGCGAGCGTCTTGAGCGTTTGACTGGTGGCATAGGGCCACGACTGCCCGCTCCACCAGCAGCACGTCTTCTTCAGGAGGAACATCGGATCATTGCGCTCGACCGTCGTCGGACCGAACGGGGCCGCGAAGCCGTCCTTGGCCGTCAGTTTCTTCCACGCGACCTCATACCCCTTCTTCGGGTCGGGCATCGAGAACTGCCACGGCACGTAGCCGATGAGTTCGCGGCCGAACTCGCTGCCCGCGTGGCGCCCGGTCTGGTGCGTGAGCGTGAGCGCCTTCACCTTGAAGCCGTCGGCCTCCTCGTCGCGCTGGGACATGGGGAAGAAGAACTGCCGCTTCGGGTCCCACAGCTTCTTCTGGAGGTTCTCCTTCAGCCCCGCGGCCTTTGCACGGAACGCATCGGCGGATGCCTTGTCGCCGGCGAGGTCCGCAACGCGGGCGATGGTGATCGCGTCGGCCCACCTGTACGCGTTCATCGTCGGCCGGTAGCCCGGTGCGCCGCGGAGAATGTCCTTCGTCTGCCGACTGTTGATGTTGAACTCCATCCCGTCGTCGTGACCGGTGTTGAGCGGCGATTAGAACTCCTTCCCGTGCGGCGTCAGGCACTGGGTTGACCCTTCCAGCCAAACGACCGAACGCCGTCCAGACCCTTCGCCGCATAGATCCGCAGCGTCCGTTGCACCGTCGAACGCGACACGTTGGCCAATTCAGCAATGCGTTCGTGCGTCTCGCTCTTGCTCCTGAGCCAGAGAATCTCCATCCGCTCTTGAACACGCGGATCTGGATGACCGTAACGCTCACCCGCAATCGCTTCGACCACGGTCTCGGAGAACGAATAGGTGGGACGCATCCTTGCTCTCCCGAAGACGACGCGGCGGTGAAGCGTCTATCTTCCTCACCTGTGTCGAGTTTCCTCAAGACCAACTTGTGTCACAACAGAGGATGTCGAGAATACAGGCCCGAGAGCTGGTGGAGTTCGTCATCGCTCACGCCGGCGTCGGGCTGGTGCTCGAATCGCCGCAAGACTACCAGGTGGTGCAGCGGAACGCGAAGAACGTCGGCACCGTTCGCGTGCGCGGCAAGATCGGCGCGGGCGCCGAGAAGGCCGACGCGCTGGAGTACCGGCTCGGCACCGACGGCAAACCGGATGTGTGGAAGAAGTTCGACGCCACCATCAAGGACGGGAAGTTCGACGCGACCATCGAAGTGGCCGCCGGCGGGTGGTATCGGTTCGAAGTGCGCGCGGTCGCTGCCAGAAAGGTCGTCGCGCAGGTGAGCCTGGAGCGGGTCACCCTGACAAGATTTGAACCTGCGACCTCTTGGCCCCGAACCAATCGGCTCACACCGACTTCACTGGTTTGATGGTGGTCGGCGTGGTCGCGGACACAACCACGCCGACCACCATCAATTGAGCGAAGTGCCGTAACCAGTTACGGGGTAAACACTACCAACCGTGTAGTGTCACTTTCTGGTGATTGCACGAAACGCCGCCTCATCATCCACACTCGGCGCATCGGCGCGGTGCTGCTCACGCCTAGGCTTTTGGATACAACGCTCGCAACAGATTCGCGAGCCTCCCGGAGCATCCCGTGGCCCACACCATTTCGGAACAGCTTCACACGGCGATCAAGAAGATCAACCGCCCCGGCTTGTTCTGCGTGACCGGGAGCGATCGCGCCGCGAACCCCGGTCTGGAGGTCCCCGGTCTCGGGCCCATCGCGCTGCCCCTCACGGCACACCAGGCGAAGGAACTGAAGACCCGCTGCAAGCAAGCGCCTTACGGAAAGGGCGAGGAGACGCTCGTCGATACCAGCGTCCGGCGAGTGTGGCAACTCGATCCCGATCGGTTCGCGCTCACGAATCCCGAATGGCCGCAGTTCCTCCGCGACGCGGTCAAAAACGTTCAACGCGAACTCGGTCTGGAAAAGCAGAAGCTCGAAAGTCACCTCTACAATCTGCTGCTCTACGAACCGGGCAGTTTCTTCCTGCCCCACCGCGACGGCGAGAAACTCGACCGCATGGTCGCGACGCTGGTTGTCGTGTTGCCGTCGTCGTTCAAGGGCGGCGAACTGGTGGTTCGACACGAGGGCGAAGAGCGCACGATCGACTTCGGCGCCGCCGAGTTCAACCCGTTCCACACGCACTTCGCGGCGTTCTACGCGGATTGCGAACACGAAGTCCGGCCCTTGCAGAGCGGCTACCGGCTGTGCCTCGTGTACAACCTCACGCTCGCCAAAGCGAAGAAAGCCATCTCCGCGCCGCGGACCGCCGACCACGTCGAGGAAGTCGCCCGCATTCTGCTGGGGTGGTCGGCCGACGAGACGACGTACAAACTGGCCG
>SXID01000036.1 GCA_005772955.1 Planctomycetia bacterium | reverse complement strand
TTACGAGCCGCCGAACTGCGCACCATCGACAAGATCGAACGCTTCTTCGGCACGGTTCACGAGGCGTTCACGCCCGACGAGTGCGGCAACTACATCCGACACGCTGGGTACACCGCTACGCATTAACCGAAACTGCTCTAGTGCCGCGTCTCAACGGCGAGCGCGTCGCGCTGGTCGGTCGTGCGCCCAGCGGCCGATGCGGAGGTTCGGTTCCCCGGAATGACGGTCGAATCGGAAGTGGTCCAGACGCTCAACCCGTTCCAGGTAACGGAAGTGCTGTCGCGGTTGACCGGACACCCGGTGCCGGTCGCGGCCCTACCGGCGCGCCAGCAGTTGCGCGGGCCGCGTGATTCGTGTAAACTGCCCGTATGGCAGTGACGGTTCACGACATGCTCTCTGAAGGCCGGCTCGCGGACGCGGTCGTACACCAGGAAGCTGCGGTTGTCGCCGCACCGGCCGACCCGGTCGCGCGCCGGTTGCTCGTCGATTTGCTGGCCTTCGCTGGCCGGCTCGACGACGCGCTCGAACACCTCACGCAGATCGACTCCGACGAACCGGACTGGCCCGAAGTGGAACGGTCGTTCCACCGGTTGTTCCGCAGCGAGCGGTCCCGCACACACGCCGGTCGGGAGCCTACAATTATTCCCGACCCGCCGCCAAAGCACACCAGCCGAAGGTGGAAAGCGGTTCAGTTACTCCGCCGCGCCGAGCCTGAGAAAGCGGTGCGGGCCGTCGATGGGGCCGACGCCGTCAGCCCGGTGATCCGCGGGTTCATCGACGGGCGCGAGTTCGATGGTCTGCGCGACGCCGACGACCGGTTCGCGTCGGTGCTGGAAGCGTTTCGCGGCGGCGAATATCTGTGGGTGCCGTGGGAGATGCTGCGGAAGGTGCTGCTCTCGTCGGCGGCTTCTCTGCTCGACCAACTCTACCGCCCCGCGACGCTCACGTTCCGCGACGGCACCACCGCGGACGTTCACCTGCCGCTCGTGTACCCCGCGTCGCACCGCGCGGAATCGGAGTTCGCGCTCGGTATCGAAACGGATCACGTGTGCCCGGACAACGGCCCGACGCGGTGCATCGGCGGCAAGTTGCTGCTCGTGGGCGACGACGACGAAGTGCTACTGTCCGAATGCCGGCTCATCGAAGTGCGATAAACGACGCGAGTTGTAGGGTTGTCCCGCGGATCGTGTCTTCACATCTTGTCTCGCTCACCAACGGCGGCTGTAGAAGTTGTAGTTGTAGCCGCCGCCGTAAGGGGCTACGAACGGACTCGTCTGGTAGAACCCGCGGTTGTAGCCATACCCGCTGTAGTTGTTGTAGCCGGATGACGGACCGTAACTGTTGCCATACACGTCGCCGTAATATGTTTGCTGCTTCACGAAACCGAACGGCGAGACGTACATACGGTGCGACTGGTACACGCCCCAACTGGAGTAGGTGTTGCCAATCACCACGCCACCGTTCGGCGTGATGACCCGGTACTGCGAGACGTACTGTGCGTCGGCTGTGCCCGCGGTTCCGAGTCCGAGGACAGCGGCCAGAGCAACCGCGATTGCGAGGCGTGTCACGATGTACCTCCTATGTTGAAGCTCGCGTTATTCGCGAGACGTGAAATCGTACTGCCGGATTACGGCGCTCTTTCACGGGGAAAACGAACGGGCCGCGTGGTTTCCCTCGCGGCCCGTTCGCGTCGCGTTACTCTTACCAGCGCCATCCCCGACCGCGCCACATTCCGTTCGACGGCACGATGTACCTGTTGGAGTACGGCGCCATGTAGTAGACGCCATCGGAGGTTGAGTACACGTACGTCGGCGTGTAGTAGGACGACGACGAACTCGGCACGAAAATGCTCGTGCCCCTGAGCGGGACGTAGGTGCCGACACTCGTCACCCCATCAGGAATGGGGTACGTCTGCGTTGGGTAACTGTAAACCACTCGGCTGCGGTAGCGGTACTGGGCATCGGCGGTGCTCGCGGTACAGAGCAACCCCGCAACCGCCGTGGCCGCAAGTGCGAACGCTCTCATTTCTTGGTCCTCCGGTGTGAGAGTTTCCCGCGGAGCGGGAAGTGGATTGTGACCCGACGATCCGCGTCAGGTCGATTCAGCACCGGGAAGAACTTGCACGGTCCGTGCCAACTGCGCCGGTTGCGGGGCTAATTCGCGGATTCGGGCCCGAGGTTGCTTGCGAGCGAACGAATTGCGGCGTGAAGGCGTTCGCGCACTTCGGGCGGAATCTGCCCGGCAGCGCCGGAGTCCGCGAGAACCGCGCACGCGCCTTCCACGATCTGCGCGACCCCGTGCCACAGCGTGGCAGTCGTGGCGAGCGGGGGGCGTAAACCCCCTGTTTCTTTTCGTGACTCCTCGAGTTGCGATTCAACAGGGAACTTACGCCCCCCGCTCGCTTCACCACCGGCGCCGACCAGTTCGCGCATCGTGTCGAGGAACCCGCCGGTGCCGATCGCCTCGAACGGGATCTCGTCGGCGTCGCCCGCGAACAACCCCGTGAACAGCGCCTGTTTCGACTCGACAGTTCGCAGCACCTTTTCTTCAATAGTGCCCCGTGTGACAAAATTGATCACCCGCACTGGGCGGTTCTGGCCCATGCGGTGGACGCGTGCGATACGCTGTTCCAGTACGGCGGGGTTCCACGGCAGTTCGAGGTTCACCACCGTGTCCGCAGTCTGAAGATTCAGTCCGGTTCCGCCCGCGTCGGTGCTGAGGAACACTTTGCACGCGGGGTCCGTCTGGAACCGCTCCAGAACCGCTTTGCGATCCTTGCCCGGCAGCCCGCCGTGCAACAGCACATACCCAACGCCGAGCGTGTCCAGTACCTTCGCCGCCTCCATCGCCATCGTTTCCCACTGCGAAAAGACGACCAGTTTGTGCTCGGTCACGAGGTCGGGTACCAACTCCGCGAACTCGTCGAGTTTTGGCGAGACGCGGGTCTGCTTGTCGAAGAGGAACAAGCTGTCGCAGATCGTGCGGAGATTCACCAGAGACGCGAGGATGCGCTTGCGGTCGAGATCGGTGAGGTAGTTCTTTTGCAGCAGGCGCGCGAGCGTGACGCGTTGCTCCTCGTAAGGGCCGCGCTGCTCGTCCGCGAGTTCGACGAACACGGTGTTGTCCGTGCGAGCCGGCAGTTGGGTGAGTACCTCGCCGCGCGTGCGGCGCAAGAAGATTGGCGCGAGTTTCTCGCGAATCTTGTCGAGGTTGCGGTAGCCTTTCAGGTTGCCGGTTTCGTCGAGGACGCGGTGTTCGTGGAGGAACTCGAACGCCGGCCCAAACCGGCGTTCGTCAACGAACTGCACGATGCTGTAAAGTTCTTCGAGTTTGTTCTCCAGCGGTGTGCCGGTTAGCACCATCGCGTAGCGGCTCTGCAATTTCTTCACCGCTTTGCTGGTCTTCGCTTCCCAGTTCTTGATGCGCTGGGCCTCATCTAGAACGATCACGTCGGGCTTCCACGCGTTGATCGCCTCGCGGTCGCGCACGACCTGTTCGTAGTTAACGAGTCGGTAGAAGGTCGGCTCCTCGTACTGACCGAGCCGCGCCTCCGGGTTGCCGTCGATCACCTGAACCGGGCGCGTCGTGAACTTGCGAATCTCCGTTTCCCACTGGTACTTCACGGATGCCGGCGCGACCACTAACGCGCGCTGGATGCCGCGTTCGCGGGCGAGCAGTTCCACTGCCGCGAGTGTCTGAACGGTTTTGCCAAGTCCCATGTCATCGCCGAGGATGCTGCGACCCCGGCACGCGAGGAATAGCACACCTCGCATTTGGTAATCGTAGAGCGGAACGGAGAGCAGGTTCAGGTCGAGCGTCCCGGCTTCAAGTTGCTTCACCCATTCGAGTTCGCGCGCGCCCATCTCCGCACGCTCGATCTCGCGATCGACGAACTCCAGCGCGTCGGACATCACGGTAACTTCTTCGGGCACCGCTTCTACGTCGCGGATGAGGTCGGGGTACTTCCCGCGCCCGGACCACAGCCCCTTGTCGTCGAAATAGGTGAGCGCGAGCTTCGCGAGTTTGTCGGAGTGCCTGGGTGGAAGGTGAACACCAAGTTGCAGGTGCTCGCCGTAGTGGAGGAAAATCTCCGGGCGCGTGACGGCGGCCTTCTTCTTCTGGAGGTTCGGTGGCAGTTCGTCCTTGAGCTGATCGAGAATCGCCTCGATGTGTTTGCAGGTGCCGAGCGTGTTGGCCTTGAAGTCGGGGCACGTGCAGGCGTTGTCGCCAGTGTCGAACCCCTTGACGGACACGGTGTACTGCCCGCCGGACTCCGGGTTGGTGATCCGGTAATCGGAGAACACGCGGTTCTTGCCCAGGTTCTCGATCTGGAACTTGACCGCCTTCGCGCGCTGCCGCCGGATGTCGATCTGCACTTCGCGTAACATCCTTGACCCTCATCTCGGTTGACTTCCGTTCATCCTACCCGGTGAAGACCCGAAACGCTCCGTCAGTCGGCGCGGACGAGCCGGAAGCGTGAGCGACGGACCACATGATCTGTCGCTCCGGCTCGTCCGGAAAACGCACACTTTCGCGCGTGCCGTGGGTATCATGTCGGCTCGTCGCACCCTCACCCGGAGAAGCCTGCCATGCCGCGTTTCGCGTTCGTCATTTTCGCGCTCGTTGCGGTCCCATCGCTCACCTTCGCACAGAACATTGAACTGGAGGTCAATGCGTCCGAGGTGGCGCGGAAGGTGATCCACGTTCGCGTGACGATCCCGGCCGCACCGGGGCAACTCTCGCTGCACTACCCGAAGTGGATACCGGGCCGCCACCGGCCTGTCGGGCAGATCGCGAACGTGACTGAGTTGCGCGTCAAAGCGGGTGGCAAGGCCATCGACTGGAAGCGCGACGACGCCGACCCGTTCACCATCAACGTCACCGTGCCGCAGGGCGCGAGCGCGGTCGAAGTGACCTTCGACCTGTTGCTCGCGGCCGGCGCCGAAGGCGGCGCGCAGTTCATGACGGTCGCGTCACCCAAGCTGATGACGATGAACTGGAACGACGTACTCGTGTACCCCAAACTCGCGAAGCCGCTGGGCCTCACCATCGATGCCGCGGTGAAGCTCCCGACCAACTGGAAGTACGGTACCGCGCTTCCCACGAAAGACGAGAAAAACGGGAAGGTCGTGTTCAAAGAGGTCACGCTCGAAACGCTCATCGACTCGCCGCTGCTCGCGGGCGAATACGTGCGCATCGTTCCGCTGGGCGACGAGAAGGACAAACACCGCGTCGTGATTGCGTGCGACAGCCCAGACGGACTTGAAGTGCCGGAAGCCACGCTCAAGTCGTGGAACAAGTTGCCGGGCGAAGCGGCGGCGCTGTTCGGCCCCGCGAAACCGTACACGAACTACACGTTCCTGCTGGGCTTGAGCAACCACATCCCGCGAGCGGGCATCGAACACCATCAGTCGAGTGACAACCGGTTGTCAGAACTCGCGCTGATCAAGACCGCGGAGCGCAAGGGGTCGGCGACGTTGTTCCCGCACGAGTTCGTTCACGCGTGGAACGGCAAGTTTCGGCGCCCCGCCGACATGATTATGCCCGACTACCAGAAGCCGCAGCAGACGCGACTACTATGGGTCTACGAAGGGTTAACCAATTACCTCGGGTGGTTGCTCGCGGTGCGCAGCGGCCTGTACACCGCGGACGAGGGACGCGACTACCTCGCGATGACCGCGGCGCGCATGACCAACGTGAAGGCGCGAGGCTGGCGCCCGCTCGACGACACCGCCGCGGCTGCCAGCACGCTGTTCGACGCGACCGGTTCCTGGCGCTCGGCCCGCCGCTCGGTGGACTTCTACGACGAGGGCACGCTGCTGTGGCTCGAAGTCGATGTGCTGATCCGCACGCAAACGAAGGGCGCGAAGTCGCTCGACGACTTTTGCAAAGCGTTCTTCGGCAGCGGCAGCGGCAAGCCAGAGGTGAAGGGCTACAACTTCGAAAACGTCCTCGACGCGCTGAACGCGGTCGTGGAGCGAGACTGGAAGGCGTACTTCGCGCGACGCGTCGAAGTGGCCGCCGAAACGCCGCCGCTCGAAGGTATCACCGAGGGCGGGTGGAAACTGACGTACACCGAGAAGCCCACCGACCTGTTCGCCACGATGGAAGGGTTGTCGCGCGGCGCGAACCTGACGGACTCGGTCGGCTTCGCGGTGAGTGCCGACGGGTTGATCGGCGACATCGTGCCGGACTCGGCCGCCGCGAAAGCCGGCCTCGCGCCTGGGATGAAGTTGATCGCGGTGAACGGCCGCCGGTTCGCGACGGACTATCTGAAGACCGCCGTGGCCGCGACCAAATCCGGCGGCAAGTTGGAACTGCTCGCCGAGAGCGGTGACTTCTTCAAGACGCATGCGCTCGACTACACGGGCGGCGCGCGCCACCCGCGACTGGAGAAAGCCGAGGGGAAGGCGGATGTGCTCGCGGAGGTTGTGAAGCCGAAAGCGAAGTGACGCAGTTAAAGGCAGAAGAGGGATTAACCACGAAGACACAAAGAACACAAAGAAGACGAACACAAGCAGAAGCAGAGTTCTTCAAAACAGAACTTCTCTTGTGTTCGTCTTCTTTGTGTTCTTTGTGTCTTCGTGGTTAATCCCTCTTCTGCCTTTGCTGCGCCCACGGCGCGAACCTCTCCCAGGTCACGGCTGTCTCCTCCACATCACACGGAAGGGCAAGCCGATTGGTGACGGCACTCGCTTGGAAAGCGAACGAGGCGCAAGCCCTTGCAGGTTCGAGTCCTGTCCCTTCCGCTTGGCCCCGTTGGTGAAACGGAAATCACATCCCGCTTCTACCGGGACGTTCCGGGTTCGACTCCTGGCCGGGGTACTCGCTCACTTCTTCAGTTCCTTCACGCGGACGTTGCGGTAGCGCACGAACTGCTTCGTGTAGTCCCCGCCGCCGTGAACTTGCAGCGCGATCCCGCCTTTGTCAGCCAGGCGCTTCTCCGTGTCCTGATACTCCATGAACTTCACGCCCTTGATCCAGGTCGTGAGCTTCGGCGGGTTGCCCTCGATGCGGGCGCGAATCTCGTTCCATTCGCCGTGTTTCCAGAACTTCGCCCAGTCCTCCGCCTTCACCGGGCACGGGAACTCCTTGTACTCCTTCACCGCGATCTCGTTCACGTCCTTCGTGAAGTCGAAGTTCCGCACGTGCGGCTTCCCGCCGATGCCCTCGCCATAGATGCCCATCAGGTTACCGCCCTTGTGATAGTCGATCATCGCCTGATAGCACTTACCGGTGTCGGTGCTGCGGAGGAACAGGCCGCTGTCCGGGCCGTCGTCGTTGTTCATCTCGAGCGCGATCTCGAAGTCGCCGTACTCCTTCTCGGTGATGATGATCCCGCCGTTGCCGGGGATGTCCTGGCTCCCGATGATCGCGCCCTTCTCGATGACCCACTTGCCACCGCTCTTGTTCTTGCTCGTGCCGCTGTGCCCGGTCTTTGCGGACACCTTCCAGCCGTCGAGCGTTTTGCCGTCGAAGATCTTCACGAAGCCGGTGTCGTCGAACTTTTCGGGCTTGGGCGGTTCGGCCCGCAATACCGCGAGCGAAGCGGTGAACGAAACAGCCAGAATCAGCGCAGCGGATCGCATGGGAAACTCCTGGGAGGGTGGGCGAATGGAAAGTATCCGCGAGCGCGAGGCGCTTGTCCAGCAGCGCGAAGGTGTGGAAACGAATGGCGAGCAGGAAGAAGAAACGCAGAAGCCCCGCGACCGCGGTCGCAGGGTTTGTTTGGCTCATTCAGTACTCAGTCCTTCTTGGGGCGTTTCATGGTCTTGATGGCGTGCAGCGGGAACAGCTTCCACCCGGCGTCCACTTCTCCGAGCAACCCGACCAGCGTGCCCTTCTTCCCGTCTTTTTCGACCTCTTGCGGAATCACGAACACCTTCTCCGCGTCGCCGATCAGAACTTCCACCACCGCAACGTGCGTGTTTTGATCGACCGCGAGCACAGTTAACTGCTTCACCGTGTCGTCGAGCTTGAGTGGGTCGCCCTTGCGGACCATCGCGGCGTCGGCCAGAACCTGAACGCCGAGGGGATACTGGTACAGGAACTTGAAGTTCGCCACCTTGAGCGTCGGGTCCATCGCTTTCGGTTGGTCGATCTGCACCTGCCACTGCGACAGCCCCTTCTTCGGGACGACCGGCTTGGCGCCTGCGAACGCGACTGCCTTGATGTTCCCCTTCGTGAACGCGCCGCCGCTGAATTTCGTGATCTTACTGTCGGCGACGCCGTCAAAGCCGAGGACGTTGATGCCCTTGTACTGGAGCGTGCCCGCGAGCGGTTCCGGCAAACCCTTCACCATCACCGACGCCACGAGTTTGTCGTAGTCGTACTTGATTGCCTCGATCGAGCCGACCGGAACGTAGGTAATGATCCCCTTGGCGAGGGTGGTGGAGTGCGGCTCGCGGAGTTCGAGCGCGAGCGGCCCCTTCTTCGCGTCCTCGGTGGTGCCGGCGGGGTCGGCCATCCACGCGAGCCGGTGCGTGCCGATGCCGAACTTCAGCCCAGTTACTTTCACTTCCTTGTTCTCGGCGTCGGTGACGGTCGCCTCCGCAGGCGCGTCGGCCGCTCGCGGAACCGCTCCTGCCAGCCCGCAGGCCAGCACTAACCCGACGACTGCCCAGACCCGGCGCAGCATGGGAAACTCCTCGTGGACTGAACCCGACCCGCTGACGCGGGCGGTTCAACGCTTTGAAGTATGAGTACTGGTTACTGTCGAACCGCCCGCGTCAGTGGGTCGGGTGTGGCTTCACCTGGGGACTTCTTACGGTGTGGCGCGATTCATGGTCGGCCGGAACCACCGGCCGAGCAAGGAAAAAGTACGAAGTGAACGAAGAGGCCGTCTTGCGGGTCGGGTGGAGACGCGACATAATCACCACACCATTCGGGTGGTTACCCCTCCCGAAACGCGCCCCGCATTCGCAGTACGAGACGGGAACGGGTCCAAAAACGTGGACGACATCTTCCTGCCAAGTGGCCGACTCCGCCCGGACATCCTGGACGAGGCCGCGACGCGCGTCTTGCGCGAGGCTCTGGGTCACACCCGCGCTACCAACTGGGACAGCGTGCGGACCCCACACCTGTTCATGGGCCTCCTGGCCGCGCCGGACTCCGGTGTGTTCAAGTGGGCCGGGAAACTCGGGGCCGACCTGCCCGGCTTACTCGACCAGTTCCGCGACCTGTTCCACCAGGCCAACGCCGAACCGGTCCCGCCGCTGTTGCTCAACCGCGAGTTCCTCTCGGATAACGTGATTCGGTTGCTCCGCGACGCGCACGGCCGCGCCTCCAACTGCGGGCGTGGGGTGCTCACCCCTATGGATCTGCTCATCACCCTGTTTACCACTCCCAACAGCATCGTCGCGGAGTGCTTCGAGCGGATCGGCATGACAGCCGCCAAACTCACCGAACTCGCGGTGTTAGCCGAACGGGATGCACCGATGAAGTAGTGTGGGCGCTCGCGGCGCGAGCACGTGTATGGCGGAGCGAAAAGACAGAAGACCAGAACCAACTTGGTTTTGGTCTTCTGTCTTTTCACTTCTTTGCCTTTGTCCTCACACGTTCCCTGTCCGAATCTTGCTCCCATCCGGTATCAGTCCGCAGAATCTACATTCCTGGCCGCGCCAAGTAGAGCTGAAACGCGTCTCAATTCGCGCCACACGAAATCGAACCAGGCGAAACGAGCGGGCGCGGGGGCCATCCACTTCGAAAAATTCATCATATTCGTGAATGCCGACCCGACGGGACCAAGGGCGCACTATGAGGATGTTGGATCGGTTTTGTCCGCGCTCGGGACTCGGACCCGAAGTTCGCCCCGTAACTTGGAATATCATGCGTGTCTCCAAGTCCAACCGGCGCTCGGGAGCGGCAACGGTCGAGTTCGCCGTTCTCCTCCCGTTCCTGCTGTTCATTAGCGTGATCGCGACGGACTGGGCGCGGCTCCTCCACTACACGATCACGATCGAGGCGTGTGCCCGAAACGGGGCACTCTATGCAGCCGACCAGGAGACGGCAGCCAAGTCGCCGTACGCGAACGTCACTGCGGCAGCCCTGGCGGAGGCGCCGTACCTGAACGCAGTCGCGACCGTGACCCCGACTTACGCCAACGACTCGACCGGCGCCGCAGTCGTCACGGTGAAGGTGGAAATGCCGTTCGGGACGATCACCAATTTCCCCGGTGTGCCAAGCTCCCAGACGCTCTCCCGGAGCGTCCAGATGCGGGTCGCCCCTCTTGTGACCAAGTGATCCGCTGACACCGGACGGAGACCACGACCATGTTACTGAAACGGAAAGCACGTTCGGGTACAGTCCTGGCCGAGGCCGCGTTGGTCTACCCGGTCCTCTTCCTGCTCCTACTCGGCATCATCTTGCTCGGCCTTGGCGTGTTCCGGTATCAGCAGGTGGCTCACGCCTCGCGGGAGGCGTCGCGGTGGGCGTCGGTCCACGGTAGTCAGTACGCCAGAGAGAACAGTACGACGGCCGCAACCCCGCAGGACGTGTACACGAACGCGATCGCCCCGCACGCGGCCGGGATGCAGACCGAGGGGCTTACGTACTCGGTCACCTGGAACACGAACGCCGACGGCACCCCGGACAAGAACCCGATCCGGGTCGTCCAGGTCGTTGATCCGGTCACGGGCCTGGTCCAAGGCGTGGCCAGGAGCAACACCGTCACCGTCACCGTCACTTACACGTGGAACACCGGACTGTTTGGATCGCTCCCGGTTTCCAGCACATCCGTCAACACGATCTCTTACTGAGGCACCCATGAAACTGCGTACTCCCGCCCGATGCGGCGGACCTCGGCGGAAGGGCACGGTGGTGGTGGTCGTCGCGGTCTCGTTAATTGCGATCCTCGCGATCGTCGCCCTGTCGCTCGACGGCGGAATGCTGTTGGACAAGCGCCGCCAGGCGTACAGCGCCTCCGACGCGGCGGCGCTGGCAGCCGCCAATGACATGTACGCCAACTGGTGGGCGAACAAGGGGACCGACCCGAACGGCACCGCCAAGGCGGCGGCCCTGGCGACGGCCAAGGCGAACGGGTACGAGCACGGGGTGGACGACTGTACCGTAACCGTCAACATTCCGCCCCAGTCCGGTCCGTTCAAGGGCCAGACGTGCCACACCGAGGTGATCATCAGTCACTCCCAGCCGCAGTACTTCAGCCGGGTGTTCGGCAGCGACAAGGTGTCCTACGGCGCGCGGTCGGTGTCCCGCGGCCGTCGCGGTGGCATCAGCAACGCCATCATCTGTCTGGACCCAGTCGGCAAGGGCGCACTGAACGCCGGTGGCAACGGCGGGATCACCGTGCAAGGGGCGCCAATCCAGGTCAACTCGAACAGCAACGAGGCGATGATCGCTAACGGTAACGGGACGATGACCGCCGACAAGTTCCTGGTTGGTGGCGGCCCCATCGGGTACACCACCCCCGGGGGCGGCTCGTTCACCGGACCGATCGTGACGTACTCCGAGCCGATCCCCGACCCGCTGGCGAGCGTGCCGCCCCCGGACCCGAGCAAACTGGTCGTCCAGCGTACCCACAAGCTCCAGAAGTCTGGAAACGGCACGCTCAATCTCCAACCGGGAGTGTACCAGGGCGGGATCAGTATCACGGGTGGGACGGTGAACCTGGCGCCGGGAATTTATTACATGGACGGCGGCGGGTTCAGCCTGGGTGGTCAGGGTGCGTTGTACGGCGAAGGCGTGCTGATCTACAACGCCCCGCAATCGACCAGCGACAAGATCGACATTGCCGGCCAGGGGACAGTTGTCCTCTCTCCGATGACAACGGGACCGTACCAGGGAATCCTCCTGTTCCAGGAACGAACCGCGACCGCCCCCGTGAACATCAGCGGGAGTGCCGACGCGATCATGAGCATCACCGGAACGTTCTACGCGGCCAGCGCGGCCCTGAGCGTATCGGGCAACGGTACCCAGCAGACGATCGGTTCCCAGTACATCAGCTACGATCTGGTACTCAGCGGGAACGGCACCTACAACTGCACGTGGAAGCCGGACCTCACGCCCGGCACGCGGGAGATTCTGCTCGTCGAGTGACCCAGCCATTCAACTGCTCCCCGAAGGTCCGGCGACCCCGCCGGACCTTCTTCTTTTTGTTCGCGGTCGCGAAGTGTCGTCTGACCGTAGTGATGAGGAAAAGAACACGCGCGTGTGAGTGCGAAGAACGACAAAGGAAGTGAAAACAGTTGAAGAGAACGACCACAGACCCCAGGACTTCGTCTTCAGTTCGGCAGTGGGTTGGGTGCCTGGAACGTTTCAGGCGGCTCGTTCTTCGGCACCACGACGACGCCGAGGTCAGTCACAGTGAGTCCGCGGCGCCGGTCGAAGTCCGGGTCGTAACCGATCACCGTGTACGGCGGGAGTTTCACGTCCTTGTCGATGATCGCCTTCCGCACGCGGCAGTAGCGGCCCACGTCCACCCCGTCGAGCAGGATCGAGTCTTCCACGACGGCGTAACTGTTCACGCGAGCGCGAGGCGAGAGGATGCTGCGTCGCACGTGCCCGCCAGAGACGACGCTCCCGGCGCACACGATGCTGTCCAGCGCCTCGCCGCGGCGTGCGTGCCCGTGCGGCCCTTCGCCCGTGAACACGAACTTCGGCGGCGGCAGTTGCGGTTGAAGCGTGCGGATCGGCCACGTCGCGTCGTACATGTTCAGTACCGGCTCGACCGCGACCAAGTCCATGCTCGCCTGGTAGTAAGCGTCGAGCGTGCCTACGTCGCGCCAGTACGGCACCGCCTTGCGGTTCTGGTCCAGGAAGCGATGCGCGATCACCTTCTGCCCGCTCTCCAGCATCTGCGGGATGATGTTCTTGCCGAAGTCGTGGTCGCTGCCGGTCTTCGCGGCGTCCTGACAGAGCAACTCGAACAGCAATCGCGTTTTGAACACGTAGATGCCCATGGAGCCGAGGGCGTGGTGCGCGTCGCCGGGCATTGGGGGCGCGGTCTTTGGCTTCTCCAGGAAGTTCACGACGCGGTCATCGGTCCCGGTCTGCATGATGCCGAAATTCCTGACTTCGTCGAGCGGAACGGGAATGCACCCGATAGTCACATCGGCCTTGCGGTCGATGTGTGCCCGGATCATGTGCCCGTAGTCCATCTTGTAGATGTGGTCGCCGGCGAGGATCAGCGTGTAGTCGGCGTGTTCACGCTCCAGCGAGTAGATGTTCTGATAGATCGCGTCCGCAGTGCCCTTGTACCACGTCTCGTCGATCCGCTGTTGTGGCGGGAGCACCTCGACCGACTCACCGAGTTCGGAACTGAGGAACCCCCACCCGTGCCTAATGTGCCGGTCCAGGCTGCGTGACTTGAACTGCGTGAGTACGAGGACGCGACGCAGTCCACTGTTGATGCAGTTGGAGAGCGTGAAGTCGATGATGCGGTACAGTCCGCCGAATGGCACGGCCGGCTTCGCGCGGTCGCGTGTCAGCGGTTCGAGCCGGGTTCCCCTGCCCCCGGCCAGGATCACGGTAACAACGCCACGCATGAGACACCAGAGACAAAAGGACAGAAGACAGAAGACAGAAGACAGACTACAGAGTGACGCGCAGAGGGAAATGCGAAGGCCGTGTGACCGCAGTCGCACGGCTTGCTTTTGCTTGCTGCTTTACTGTTCCTCTGCCTTCTACCCTCGGTCCTCTAGCGCCCGCCCGAAAGACTCTTCTCGAACATGATGAGGTTATCGCCGCGGTCGGCGTCCCAGTGCAGGCCGACGACATCGTAGCCAAGTTCGATGGCGAGGTGGAGCATCGGGCGGTGGGTGTTGTGGCACTCTAGCCGGATCGTTTCGTAGTTGTGTTGGGTCGCCCAACCTTGCGCCGCTTCCATGAGTTGCGAGCCGATGCCCAGTCGTCGCGCGTCTGGCATCACGCCATAGAACCACGCGAAGAACGTGTCGGGCTTCAACTCGAAGCCGAGGAAAAAGCCGGCTGGCTTGCCCTTTATTCTCGCGACGAGTTGGAGAACATTGTGCCGCCCCAGGTACCGGCGGCGAAACGACTCGATCGGCTTCGCGGGCCGGAAAATCTGGTTGTACATCTCAACGATGAGCGGGAGTTCGTCCACTCCCACCACGTCTATAATCGCATCCGCCATTTCAGCTCCGAGTTGTGAGTTGTGAGTTGTGAGCCGAAGCGAAGACAGAAAGCGGGTGTTTTCAACTCGGGACTCGCAACTCAGGACTCGCAACTGCTTTAGTTGGGCCGGTACAGCCCGCTCACGATGCTGTCCCACGACGGCACGTTCCACGTGGCGATAAGTTCGCGGAGTACATCGTTGGCTGTGTCCTCTTCAGCCGCGAGCGGGGCAGGTTCGGCGTCGAAGTCTTCGCCTTCGGGCGTGTCGAAGTCTTCGGCCTCCGCGACCGATTCGGCTACGGGTTCCTCTTCGGCCTCGGTTTCCGCTTCGCTCTCGTCTTCGCCCGCAGCGGCAGCGTCCGCGACCGGGGCCACGGCCTCGCCCGGCGCGCCCTTACGGCGGCGGCGGCGGCGGCGGCGGCGTTTCCGCCCGGTGCCGCCGGCCCCGTCGCCCTCGGCGCCGGCTTCGCTGGCGGGTGTCTCTTCGGAGTCGTCAAACTCCTCGTCGCCTTCGCCCTCGCTTGATTCCGTCACGCTGTCGGTGTCTTCCGGGCGCGGTTTGGGGGCGGCGGGCGGTTTGTCTCGTTCCAGTTCGCGGGCGAGTTCTGCCCAGTCGTCGCTCGTGTCGAGGGGATCGGTCATGGGGTGGGGTTTCGTGTGTGTCAGTGTTCGTGGCGCGAAAACGGCGCCGCGATGCACTCATCCTATCGCGCGGGCGCGGCGCTGGAAACGTCGGCTTGTGTCACGACCCACGACCGCGCCGCGCGCGCGAGGCTCACGTCCACGACGCGGTCGCCGGGTTCGGCGCCGTATCCTTCCGCAAGTGCCGCGCCGGGTTCGCCTTCCGGTAGCTCGTCGCGGGGCACGAGGAACACGTCGTCGCTCCACCCCACAACCGCCGCGAGTTGCCCCGCCAGCGTGTCCCACGCATCCGCCGGGAGCGGCAACCCGGGGAGCAGATTCGCGAACAGGTCGCTCACGGCTTGTTCGAGGCATTCGCGTGGCGGCAGCAGGTAGAATGTGGCCATGGGATAACCTCTCGCGGTGGTGGCGAGAGGGGTTATCGGCCGCGACGAGCGAGGGGGCGGAAGCGAAGGGGTGTAGGGGATGCAAGGATCGGGCGGAAGCGTAGCACAGGCAACAAAGACAGCCTAACCTCCCAGTTTTTCAGGAGCTGCTTGCGGCTGCGCGAGCGGGCGACCCTACCCAAGCGCCTTGATGAGTACCTGCGAGTTGCGCCTGTGCTGGTCGTACTTCTCGCGGCGTGTCGGCGGCAGGTCGTCGGGCGTGCCGAGTTTGTACCCGCCCTTTTGGATGAAATAGTTGATCGCCTGCGTCGAGAGGCAGAACAGTTTCGCAATCCCTTTCTTGCGGGCTTCGCTCTCCGTGTACTGGATCAGTTTCGCGCCGATGCCCTTGTTCTCGTACCGCGAATCGACGAACACGCTCGCCAGTTCCGCCATGTTCTGCTCGGGGTACACGTGCAACGCCGCGCACGCGATCGCGTTGCGGTCCACCTCAAATACGAAGTAGTCCCCGATGATCTTTTCGAGTTCGGCCCGCGTCCGTTTCACCAACTCGTCGTTTTGTGCCCCCTGTTGAATCAGCGTGTAGACCGCACGCACATCTTTCTTCTGCGCCGCGCGGATTGCCTGGTACTCGTTCGCGTAGATCAGCGTGCCGATGCCTTCGTTCGAGAACACCTCGCCGAGCAACCCTTCCTGTTCGCGACCGTCGATGATGTGAACGCGTTCCACGCCCTCTTTGCACGCGCGGACGGCGTGCGTGAGTTTGGTGACGGTCCCCGGTTGCAGTTCGCCGCGGCACTTCTTCAGGAACGTGTCGGCCTCTTGCACGTCCATCTGCCGGATCACGCCCTTTAAGTCGGAGACCCCGCCCTCGGTGTTCAGGTACACGAGTTTGACCGCGCGGAGCGATTTCGCGATTTCCACCGCGACCGCGTCGGAGTTGAGCCGGTACGACGCGCCCGCACCGTCGATGCCGATGGGCGGAACGACGGGCACGATGTCGTGTTCGAGCAGCGTTTGGAGCAACCCGGTATCGACGCGCTCGACGCGCCCGGTGAACAGGTGATCGACGCCCCCCAAGATACCCGCCGGGTGCGCGACCACCGCGTTCGGGCACGCGGACCGCAGGTCGTTGGCGGACAGCCCTTCAAGGATTTCGTGCGTGACGCGATTGGCCGCAGTGATGGCGACGTTCAGCGTCTCGCGGTCCGTGATGCCGGTGCCGTCGAGGTCCGACGGCGTCATCTTGACGAGATCCGCGTACCGCTTCACCTGATGCGCCGCCCCGTGAACGAGCGCAACCCGGATGCTCAGACTCCGCAAAAGCGCGATGTCGAGCAGCAGGTTCGGGAAGTTGTCGTCTTCGACGACGGCGCCGTCGATGGCGATAACGAACACCCGGTCGCGGAACCGGGGGACGTAGCGCAGAATCTCGCGGAAGTGGGTCAGGCGTTCGTGCATCTTCACAGTGTTTGGTGTTTCGTGTTGGGTGTTTGGTATTCCGCTGTGACGGTCGCCGATGATTCGCCTGGGTAACACCGATCCAGACACAACGCCGCGTCCCTCTAGAATAGCACGACAGCACCGCCCGGCGACACCGCGGTCGTGAACGGCGAAACACCAAACACGAAACACGAAACACCAATGGCAGAAAACGTGATCATCATCGGTTCCGGTCCGGCCGCGTGGACGGCCGCCATCTACGCGGCCCGCGCGAACCTGAACCCGCTCGTGTTCGAGGGCAACCCGAACGACGACCGGAACCGCATCAACGGCACGATGCCGCTCGGCCAACTCGCGCTCACCACGGAAGTGGAGAACTTCCCCACATGGCCCGCCGGCGACACACGTCAGTACCTCAAAACCGCGCTGAAGGCCGACGACCCGGACTTCCCCTACTGGGTCGCCGCGGACAAACCGCAACCGACGCACGGCATCAACGGCCCGGAGTTGGTCGCGCTCTCGCGACAGCAAGCGAAGAACTTCGGCACTCGCGTCGAGTCGAAGGACGTGGTGAAGGTCGATCTGAAGGGCAAGCCGTTCACGGTCACATTGCACGACGGCAAGACCGCGCAGGCACACGCGCTCATCATCGCGACCGGCGCGCGGGCGAACTACCTCGGGTTGCCTTCGGAGGACAAGTACAAGAACAAGGGCGTGTCCGCGTGCGCCGTGTGCGACGGCGCGCTGCCGCGGTTCCGCAATCAGCCGATCGTCGTGGTCGGTGGTGGCGACACCGCCGTCGAAGAGGCCGGATACCTGACCAAGTTTGGTAGCAAGGTCCACCTGCTCGTCCGCCGCGACGTGCTCCGGGCGAGCAAGATCATGGCAGAGCGGGCCACGTCGAATCCGAAGATCGAGTTGAAGTGGCACACGGAAGTCGATGAGGTCATCGGCGACGACAAGAAGGGCGTGACCGCGGTTCGCGTGAAGAACAACAAGAGCGGGCTGAAGGAAGAACTCCCGGCCAATGGCCTGTTCCTGGCGATTGGCCACACGCCCAACGTCAGCTTCTTGGACGGGCAGTTGGAACTGAACGCGGGCGGCTACCTCAAGTGGACGACGCTGGCGCGGACGTACACGAGCGTGGAAGGCGTGTTCGCGGCTGGCGACGTGGCCGACGACTACTACCGCCAGGCCGTGAGCGCGGCCGGCACCGGGTGCATGGCCGCGCTCGACGCGGAGCGCTACCTCGGCCATCATGGGTTGATTTGAGAAGAGTGTTGATAGCGTGGCTCGCTATCGCTTCGGTGCCAAGCGGGTCAGATCCCAGAGCAACACCGTCGTGTCGTCGGGTTCGACGACCGCGAGTGTCTTTCCGTCCGGGCTGAACGCCATCGGCGGTGCTCCCTCTCGATCGCTTGGCACCTCGAACCGCGTTTCCCCGGTCGCCACGTCCACGACCAATAGTCGCGTGCGGTAATCTCGCTTGAACCCGTGCCCGCACGCCTTGCCGCGTCGCGGTGAGAGAATGTCGCCGAACCACTCCCACGCGAGTTTGAGGTCGCCGGGCATCGGGAGCGGTTCGTTCACCCCCAACACCATTAACTTCCCGTCGGCGGAAACCGCCACGGGCGCGCCGTTGAACCGGCGCACTTCCTTGCCGGTCACCGCGTCCCAGATCAATCCAGAATGGTCCCCGTAGGTGACGACCACTGTGCGGTTGTCGGGCAGGGGCGTGAGCCGGCTCTGGTAGGCGTAAGGGCCGCGATACGACGCGAGCTTCTTCCCGGTTGTCACATCGGTCGCGACGAACTCGAACTCCATCCGCCCGGTTTGGGGAACGCCCTTCGGCGTGGCGGTCACGACTGTCGCCCCGTCGGGTAAGAGCGCCAGTTCGGACTCGGGACCGACTCGCACCGTCGCGAGTACCTTCTGGGTTCTCGTGTCTACTAGCGTACCGACGGTCTCGGCCCACTTCCCGTTTACGATCTCTCCGTGAACGGCGAGCAGTCGGCGCCCATCGGCCGACCACCCGCCGATCCGCGTCCAATATGTGTGCGGGGTGGCGAACGACCGCTTCCCACCGGTCAGATCGAGTCCCTTCAGGCCGACGTAGTCCGTGAAAGCGACCGCACGACCATCCGGCCGGAACGCAGATTCGGAGTGGTCTGTTGCGGTTTCCGCCGGGTCATCCATCCGAGTGAGTTTGGCACCTGTCCCCGCCCACTTCACGACCCGGCGCTTGCTGTCGGCGGTCAGGACGTGCTTGCCGTCTGGAGTGAAGTAAACGCTGGTAATCGCGCGTGGGTACGCGCCAGGAACGCGCGCGCTGGGTGGGCCGGGCGTGCCGAGCCGGGCATGCGTTCCAGCGGGACGCGGCTCGGGCGCGAGGTCCGCCGCGCGCGACAACGTGGGCGCGAGCGCCACCAGCACGAGCAACACAATTCGCGGCATCACGGCTTCTCGGAAAGGCAAGATGGCCACATAGAAGCACAAGGAAGACGAAGACAGAGGAGTAATCTCAACTCTGTTCTTGTGCTCTTTGTGCTCCTTTGTTGCCATCCGGCCTTTCCTCTGTTCCTGGCGGTCAGAACCGCGGCGGCTCCTTGCGGACCAGTTCATTCGCGTAGTCGAGGCTGTCGAGCGTGCCCGCGTCGGTCCAGTAGCCGTCGAGGTTGAAGCATCCCATTCGGGCCTGCTTGATGTAGTGGTTGTTCACGTCCGTGATTTCCAGCTCCCCGCGACCGCTGGGCTTGAGCGTCTTGATCAGCCCGAACACGTCCGGTGGGTAGATATAGATGCCCACCACCGCGAGATCGCTCTTCGGCTTCTCCGGCTTCTCCTCGATGCCCACCACCTTCTCGCCCTGCAACTCCGCGACCCCGTAGCGGCCGGGGTCGGGCACTTGTTTCAAGCCGATCCACGCCCAGTCCGGGCGCGAGTTCGCTTTCTCCAGAAGCGGCACGAGCGGGTCGCGGAAGATGTTGTCGCCGAGCAGCACCAGTGACCGACTGCCCATGCAGAAGTGTTCCGCCAGTCCGAGCGCTTGCGCGATGCCACCGGCTTCGTCCTGTACGCGGTACGTGAGCCGGCAGTTGTGGTCGCGTCCGGAGCCGAGCAGTTCGACGAAGTCGCCCATGTGTTCCGTACCGGACACAAGTAACACCTCTTGTAGCCCGGCCCCGGTGAGTTTCTTCAGCGGGTGGTAGACCATCGGCCACGGGCCGACCGGCAGCAGGTGCTTGTTCGTTACGCGTGTCAGTTCACCCATGCGGGTGCCCTTGCCGCCCGCCAGAATCACGCCGCGAATGGACATGGTAACTCCTCAGACTTTCCGATTCTTGATCGCGTCGACCCACGCGGTGTTCGCCTGATACCATGCGATCGTTTCCGCTAGCCCCGCGTCGAAGGTCACTTGCGGCGTCCAGCCAAGTTCGCGTTCGGCCTTTGTGCAGTCGATCGCGTACCGGCGGTCGTGCCCGAGCCGGTCCTCGACGTACTTGATGAGCGTTTCCGGCTTGCCCAAGAGTTTCAGCAACAGCTTCGTGAGAGCGAGGTTCGTCATCTCGCACCGCCCGCCGAAGTTGTACACTTCGCCGGGCTTTCCCGTGCGCCACGTAGATTCGACCCCGCGGCAGTGGTCGAGCACGTGAATCCAGTCGCGCACCTGCAGACCGTCGCCATACACCGGCACCTGCTCGTTGTTTAGCAATCGCGTCACGAACAGCGGAATCAGTTTTTCGGGGAACTGATACGGGCCGTAGTTGTTCGAGCACCGCGTGATGACCGCGTTCAGCCCGAACGTGTGGTGATACGCCTGCACGAGCAGGTCCGCGGCGGCCTTACTCGCGGAGTACGGGCTGTTCGGGTGCAGCGGCGTTTCCTCCGTGAAGTAACCCGTCGCGCCGAGGCTGCCATACACCTCGTCCGTGCTTACCTGTACGTACTTCTTCGCGCCGAACTCGCGGGCCGCGTCGAGCAACACTTGTGTGCCGAGTACGTTCGTGCGCACGAACGGCCCGCTGTCCTGGATGCTGCGATCGACGTGACTCTCCGCCGCGAAGTGAATGATGTCGGTCACGCCGCGCTGCATCGCGGCTCGCACGTCGTCACGCGAAGTTACATCGCCCTTGATGAAGGTGTATCGCGTGTGTGTGGAAAGATCGGCGAGGTTCGCGGGGTTGCCTGCGTAGGTGAGCGAGTCGAGGTTGACGACCGAAGTGGCCGGGTCGGTGGCGAGCAGGTGCCGGACGAAATTCGACCCGATGAAACCCGCCCCGCCGGTCACAAGAACGGTCGCCATGTTTCCCCCTTCGGGCGGCACGTGCGCCCGAAGTGGTTGTAAGTCGCGAGCGGTCCGGGGTCAAACCGGGACGCGAGTTACTCAAGCGGGTTCGCCTTGCGCCACTTCTCCCACTTCGCGAACGCGGCCTTGCGGGTCGCGTCGTCCGGGAAGTAGTGCCGCGTGTACGAGTACGACTGCCTGCTCACGGAACTGCCGCCGTAGCGGTCCGTGAAGCCGTAGTCTTCGAGCTTTTGCTCGGCGAGCAAGATCGCGACGGACAGTGCGAGATCGCGCACCTGAATGGTATAGGCTGTTTCCGGGTCGCCCTCGTTCAACACCGGTCGCGGGATGCTGTACACCGGGAATGCGTCGGTCATCGCATAATCCAGGAGCGGAATGTGCTTCTTGGCGCCGTTGGCGGCGAGGTAACTGACACCTCGCGTGCGCCAAACCGGGGAGATCGCGGGCGTGGTGAGCATCCGGGCCGCCAGACCACACGCTTGCTCGGGGAGATCGAGACTCGTCGCGATACTCAGTGCCTGGTACATTTCGCGCGCTTCGTTGCGTGAGTTGAGCCACGCGATCGCGACCCCGCGGTAGACCTTGCCCTTCTCGTCCGTCGCGCGGGCCACGGTGGTAAAGCCCGACCCGCTCATCAGCGAGGAAATGGACGTCCGGCGCCCCGAAATGTAGCTCGACCCGACGAGGCTCTCGGCGAACAGCAGCGTGGTCACGTCTTCGAGCGACGGGTCGCGCGCTTCCCCGCCGTCTTCGTTCGCGTACCGCAGGGTGTACAGTTCCTGGCGCCGCCACACGACGAGGTCGCTGAGTTCGACTCGTGAACCGTCGACTGCGAGCATCAATCGGCGATTGGCGTGGCTGGAAACCAGTTCAGTGAACACGCGGCGTGCAGCAACTTCGAGCGCCCGATCGGACACTACCGCGTACCCGAAGAACGCCCACTGCGTGCCGACCGTTGCGCGGAATTGGTTCCACGCGGGCAGGTCGTGTTCGTATTCGCCCTTCGTGTCGGCGAGGAAGGTGTCGAGGCGTGCTTTCCGGTCGAGGTCCGTGGCGCGCGAGATCAACTGATTACACCGGAAGCGGATTTCCGGGTCGGGGCTGGAGGCCGCGCCCGCGTTGAGTGCCGGGCGTGCGAGCCGACCCAACTGAGCGAGTTGCTTTTCTGCGTCTTCGCGTTCGGCGAAATCTTCGCTCCCGAGTTGGCGCACCAGCGCGCGGGATTTCACCTGAATATCAGGCGAAATCGCGAGATCATCCGGGTTCGGCGACGCGGCCTGCGACCAGCCGGCGGTGACGAACAAACACGCGAATACAAGGCCGGGTCGGTGCATGGCTCCTCCCGCGCGAGTCGGCTATTCCACCATTGTGTCCTCTCGCGCCGCGAGATACCAGAGGTTGCCGGTTGTGAATAGGGCACCCCGAAAATCAACCCGGCCTGCTGACGCAGGCGGTCGACAGGGCTGGTCGAACCGCCTGCGTCAGCAGGCCGGGTTGATTCGTGGTTGAACGCGGAATCACACCACCGGGAGCGTGCCGCCGGTGGCCGGCGCGGCGGGCGCCTTCGCGGGTTCGACCGCGCCAAGCACCCCGTCGAGGATGCCGAGCGCGGTGTCCACCTGCGACGCGGAGATGCACAGCGGAGGGCAGAAGCGGAGGGCCGTGTCGCCGCAGCCGAGCAGGAGCAACCCGCGCTGGAACGCGGTCTGAATCACTTTCTCGCGGGTCGCGCCCGAAGGCAAATCCGCGGCGGTCATGAGGCCCAGTCCGCGAACGCCGGTTAGCCCACTGTGCTTCTTCGCGAGTTCGCGCAGGCCCGCCCGCAGTTGCTCACCGCGAGCAGTCGCGTTCGCCATGTATTCGCGTTCGAGCAAGTCGATGGAAGCGAGCGCGGCGCGGCAGCTCACGGGGTTGCCGCCAAAGGTGCTCGCGTGGCTTCCGGGCGGCCAGTCCATCACGTTCGCCTTCGCGATGATCGCGCCGAGCGGCATGCCACTGGCGATGCCTTTCGCGCTACAGATGATGTCGGGTTCGACGCCGTAGTGTTCCACCGCGAACATCTTCCCGGTGCGGCCCATGCCCGATTGCACTTCATCGACGACGAGCAGAATGCCGTACTTATCGCACAGCGCGCGAAGGGCGGGCAGACACCCTTGTGCGATCGGGTGGTAGCCGCCTTCGCCCTGAATCGGTTCGACGAAGATCGCGGCCACTTCTTCCGGCGGGCAGGTCCGTTTGAAGATGGTGTCTTCGATCTCCGCGACGAGTTTCTCCCCGCGGTCTTCGGTTCCGACCGCGCGAGGGAAGTTCACGTGGTGAATGTCCGGCACGAGCGGCGAGAACCCGCGACGATGCACGAGTTTCGAGCCGCTGAGCGACATCGCGCCGTAGGTGCGCCCGTGGAACGCGCCGAAGAACGCGACGACGCGGTTGCGCTCCGTGTGGAAGCGGGCGAGCTTCAGCGCGCCTTCGAGCGATTCCGCGCCGCTGTTCGCGAAGAACACCTTCTTGGGGCTTGGCCCCGGCGCGATCTTGGCGAGTTTCTCCGCGAGGTCGATCTGCGGGCGGTAGTAGAAGTCGGTGCCGCTCATGTGGAGCAGTTTCGCGGCCTGATCTTGGATTGCCGCGACGACTTCCGGGTGGCAGTGCCCGGTGTTCGTGACCGCGATGCCGGCGGTGAAGTCGAGGAACAGGTTGCCGTCCACGTCCTGAATGACGGCCCCGCTGCCGCGTTCCACAAAGAGCGGGTACATGGGCGTGTACGACGGCGATACATAGAGCTTGTCGCGCGCGAGCATCTCCGAGCCGTTCGCCCTACGCCGGGCCTCCGTCAATCGCGGTCGTTAGTCCCTGCGCCATCTTGATGTCGGTGCCGTGGTTCACGGTCCACGCGGTCTTGTGCGTGACCGCTTCCACCAGCGCCGCGGCGGACGGATGGCCGTTGCCGCTCTTCTTCACGCCGCCGAACGGCAGGTGAACTTCCGCACCGATCGACGGCAGGTTCACGTAGCCCATACCGTAATCGCACTCGTCGCGGAAGAACTTCATCTTGCGGTAACTCTCGGTTATCACCGCCATCGAGAGGCCGTATTCGGTGTCGTTGTAAATGCGGGCCGCGTCTTCATCGGTCTTGAACGGAATCAGCGCGACGTGCGGGCCGAATACCTCCTCGTGTGTGACGCGGAGATCGGCTTTCGCTTCCGTGCGGTACACGAACGGCGCCAGGAAGCAGCCCTTCGCGTCGGGCGGGCCGTTCGGGGCGAGCAGAATTTCGACTCCTTCCGAACGCGCGAGCGCGTTGTAGCTCAAGACCTTCTCGACGCCCTTGCGGTTCACGAGCGGACCCGCGAAGTTCTTCGCGTCGAGCGGGTCGCCGAACTTCAACTGCTTCGCGGTGTTGACGAACGCCTTCGCGTACTTATCCATCAGCGATTCGTGAACGATGATGCGGCTCGCGGAGACGCACCGCTGACCGGTCGTTTTGAACGCCGAGAGAATGCCCGCGTTCACGGCCAAATCGAAACGCGCGTCATCGCACACGATCACCGCGTTCTTGCCGCCCATTTCGGCCGCGACGATGCGGTCCGGCATGCTCGCGGAGATTTCCTGAATGCGCTTCCCCACCGCGTAACTTCCGGTGAAGCACACCACGTTCACGCCGGGGTTCTTCACGAGTGCCTCACCAACCGGACCGCTACCTTGCACGAGGTTCACGGTCCCGGCGGGGAAGCCGGCTTCCGCGAACAACGCCACTAACCGCTGCGCAATCGCGGGCGTTTCCTCGCTCGGTTTGAAGACGCACGTGTTGCCTTCGAGCAACGACGGCCCGAGCATCCAGAGCGGCACCGCGAACGGGAAGTTCCACGGCGTCACCACCGCGACCACGCCCCACGGCTTGCGCCGCGTGAACGCGTCCTTCTCCGCGATCTCGCTGGCGATTACTTCACCGTACACGCCGGCGCGCCCGCTGCCGAAGACCCACTGCACCATGTGCAAGCCTTCGACCACTTCGGCGCGGCATTCGGTGACGTTCTTGCCGCATTCGCGGGCCATCAGCACCGCGAGCGCGTCCGTGTCGCGCTTGATGAGTTGCGCCAACCGGTCGAAGCACTCGGCGCGCAAAATGCGCGACGTTCGGCGCCACGCCGGGAACGCATCGCGCGCAGCATCGACGGCAGAATTGACTTCGGCGGGAGTCGCATTCGGGAACGTGCCGACCACTTCGCTGAGGTTCGCGGGGTTCAGGTCCGCGAAGTCGTCGCGAGCCGCGAGCCACTCGCCACCGACGAACAACTGGCCCGAAACGTTTGGAATGGTGGCCATAACGAACCTCCCGGCGAACCTCCGCACCGGTTCCCACCCTCAAATACTAGAGGGAGCCGCGCGAAGCCACTCTTTCCCATTTCACCTGCCGCATTCTACGCCCGCGACAACGACCGCAGCAAGCGCGACGGTCCGCGTATAATTCGTGAATGCGGGACACCGCTTGAGGGATCTTCATGCCAGAAACGACGGAATTGATTGTCGGATCGCAACCGTGGCGGCTAACGGTGCCCGCCGATCGTGTAATCGCGTTCCCGCGCGCCGAATACGCTCCGCCGACCGTGTCAGCAGCGGAACTCGTTCGCGCCGCACTGGAGAAACCGTTCAACTTTGAATCGCTCCGGCGCGCGCTCACGCCGGATGATCGTGTTGCAATCGTGATCGACCCGCGACTGCCGTACCTTACGGAGATGCTCGCGGAAGTGCTGCGGCACGTCGGCACCGCAGGCATCGCTCCGGCCGCGGTCACGGTCGTTTCGCCGCCAGGCGAGCCGCAGACGTGGATCGAGGAATTGCCAGACGAGTTCGAGGACGTGACCGCCGAGACGCACGACCCGGCCACCGCGCCTAAGCTCATGTACCTCGCGACCACGAAGGGCGAACGCCGCGTGTACCTCAACCGCACCGTGGTCGAAGCGGACTTCACCGTCGTGCTCGCCGGACGCCGTTACGATCCGCACTGCGGCTACGCGGGCGCGGAGAATATGCTCTTCCCGTCCCTCTCGAACGAGGAAACGCAGGCCGCGTTGCTGGGCGAGTTCAAGTCTTCCGCGCCCGACGGCAACCGCGAAAGCGAAGCCGCGGAAGTCGCGTACCTGCTCGGCACGCCGTTCCTGATCCAGGTGATCGAGGGCGAAGGTGACAGCGTTCAGGAAGTGGTCGCGGGTCTGTTCGACAGTGGTGCGGAAGGCATTCGCAGACAAGATGCGCGCTGGCGCGGCACCATCGACGCGGAAGCCGACACCGTGATCGCGTCCGTGAGTGGCGACCCCGCGAACATCACATTCGCTGATCTCGCGAAGGCTGCCGCGACCGCGGCGCGCGCCGTGAAGAAAGGCGGGCGCATCGCGCTGCTGACCACCGCCGCACCCGACCTCGGACCGGGGGCCGAACTGCTCCGCAAGCTCGATGGCCCGACCGGTGCGAAGAGGTTACTCGCACGCGAGAAGCCCGACGATTGGGCCGCGGCGGCGCTGTGGGTGTACGCGGCAAGGTCTGCGAGTGTGTTCTTCGCGAGCGGCTATCCCGACAACGTCGCAGAAGAGCTGTTCACCACACCGATTCGCACGGCATCGGAAGCGCAGCGTCTCATCAACACCGGTGGCACCGTGCTCCTCATTCCCGACGCACACAAGGCGATGGTGACGGTGGGAGAGTGACGGCGCAACACGCCCAAACTTTCCCTTTTCCCAACTCGCGGTTCGCGTTACATCGCTACGCGTGAGGTGGTATCCTTTATTGTGGGCTGGATGCCCTGCGCAAGTTCCGCACGCTGTCGCGTTTCCTGTCGGGTCATAAGCGATCACGCCATTGTTTTCGAGGTACACAATCATGACCGAACGAATGCGGAAGGTGCTGCCCCTCGGCGTGTTCGGCTCGCTGGTGTTCACGCTCGCTGCCATTAACACGGCGCCCGCCCAGGAACCGATTCCGCTTGTGGCGCCCGGCCAGCCGCCGGTGCCTCCGGTGCCGCCGGTCCAGCCTCAACCGATTCCGCTCCCGTTGCCAGGTCAACCGGGATATCCGGCACAGCCCGCGCAACCGGCTCAGCCAGCGCAGGGCGAGGGGATCGAAGTCCTCGCGAAGGGACCGGTTCACGAGGCGTTCGCGTCCACCGCGGAAGCCCCGGTCGCGTCGCCCGTCGTCGCGAAGCAACCCCCCGAACCAATCGAGGAACTGCCGCCGGATCAGAAGCCGGAAGGCGACAACGTTCAGTGGCTCCCCGGCTACTGGAGCTGGGACGAAGAGAACAACCAGTTCATCTGGGTGAGCGGGTTCTGGCGCCAGCCTCCTCCGGGCCGCGTGTGGGCTCCCGGCTCGTGGCGCGAGGTGAAGGGCGGCTGGCAGTACGTTCCCGGCTTCTGGCAGGAGCTCGCCCCCCAACAACCGCAACAGCCTTTGCAACCGCAGGTGCAGCCGGAAATCGAGTACCTGCCGCAACCGCCGCAGTCGATCGAGATCGGGCCGACGGTCGGCGCGCCGAACGCCACAAGCGTGTACGTGCCGGGTTCGTGGGTGTGGCGCGGTAAGTACCTGTGGCGCCCGGGCGTGTGGATCGAACACCGTCGCGACTGGGTGTGGGTGCCGGCCCACTATCACTGGACGCCAGCCGGATACGTGTTCAGCGACGGCTACTGGGACTACACGCTCGCCCACCGAGGCGTATTGTTCGCGCCGGTCGTATTCGCGCCCGCCGTCTACACGCGACGCGGCTTCGTCTACACCCCGGTGTATGTCGTGAGCGAGCCGTGCATGACTGGTGCGCTCTTCGTGCGCCGCGGGCACGGGCACTACTACTTCGGCGACTACTTCGACAACCGGTACGTCGATCGCGGGTACTCCGCGTGGTGCGGGACCGTGGGCCGCAACGGGTTCAGCATCGGGTTCAGCACAGGCCGCACCTGGGGTTACGACCCACTGTGGAGTTACTACTCGGTCCAGTACCGCAACAGCCCGCGATGGCACGGCGGCGTGAACGACCTGTACGCAGGCCGCTACAGCGGCACCGTGGTGCGCCCACCAACCACGCTCGTGCAGCAGAACACGACCCTCAACAACATAACGCGAACGAACGTTACCAACGTGACGAACAACATCACGGTGGTGAACGGCACCCCGATGGTGGCTAACCGCGACGTGTCGAACGTGGCGATGGTCGCCCCGTTGAAGGTCGCGCCGGATCTTCAGCGGACGAAGTTCGAGGCGGTGAGTGCGGATCGCCGGCGCGCCGAGAGTGTCGCGGCGGGGCAACTTCGCGACGTGGGCACGCAACGGAACAAGCTCGAAACCGCAGTGGTGAACCAGCCCAAGCCGATCGCGGTGCCAGGCGCGCCGAAGGTCGCGGTTCAGCCGCAGACGATCAAACTGGATGTGCCAAAGGTTGCAGCGCAACGGGCTCGCGTAGCGACCGACGAAACCAAGGCGCCGCCGCCAAACCCGCTGCGGGCGAATACCAGCCCCGGCGCGAAGATCGACCCGCCGAAGGTTGATCCCAAGCCGCCGGTGCTGCCGCCGGTGACGCCGAAGGTGAATCCGCCCGTCGTCGCGCCGAAGGTGGACCCGAAGCCGCCGGTCCAACCGCCGGTGACGCCGAAGGTGAATCCGCCCGTCGTCGCGCCGAAGGTTGATCCGAAGCCGCCGGTCCAACCGCCGGTGACGCCGAAGGTTGATCCGAAGCCGCCGGTCCAACCGCCGGTGACGCCGAAGGTTGATCCGAAGCCGATCGTGGTGCCCCCCGTTGCGCCCAAGGTGGACCCGAAACCGATCGTGCCTGCGCCGGTGCCGCCAAAGGTGAATCCGCCAACGGCGCCGCCGGTACAGCCGAAGCCACCGGTCATTCAGCCACCAGTCGTGCAACCGCAGCCCAAGCCGGTGGTCGCGCCTGTGGTCATTCCGCCGAAGCCGCAACCTGCACCCGTGCAACCGCGCCCGGCTGCAGTGGTCCCCGCCGCGCCGCCGGTGAAGATCATTCAGCCGCCAGCGCCGAAGCCGCCAGCGCCGATGGGCAAGCCGGCGAAGAAGCCGCAGTGAGCGACAACAACTGTGCCCGAACGATTGCGACCGTCTGCTGCTTGCACAAGCACGCGCCGCCGAGTGGTGCCGCGTCTTGTGACATTTCCGGCAAGCAGTTTGTGTGAACTCATCCGCGCCAAGACCCGACAGTACATCTGGTGTCGTTGCCGCTTCACGCCCCCCGCTCGTACTATCGAGATAGAGCCGGTTCTGCTCGCTCGCGCCACTGACGGGAGCACACATGGCCACGGATGTTCGGCTGAAGGAAGAGTTGCCCGCGATCACGGACCAACTCGTCGAAACGTATACCGAGTGCAGTCGGCTGAACCACCTCGCGCACGAACCGTTGCCCAACCGCGACGCGGTGGCGGAGATTGTCTCCGAACTCTTCGAGGTGCTGTACCCCGGTTACGGGAAGCGCCAGAGTCTTCACATCGGCAACATTGGCTACTACGTTGGCAGCCTCGTGGACTCGCTGCACGACAAACTGACAACGCAAATCGCCCGTGCGCTGCGCCACGAACTTTGTCACGAATCGCCGCACGCGGACTGCGAGAAGATGGCGCAGCCGAAGGCGGTGGAACTGCTCCGCCGGCTATCGGACGTGCGCAAGACGCTTGAACTCGACGTGGAAGCGGCGTTCCGCGGCGACCCGGCGGCGCGCAGCCATCACGAAATCATCTTCTGCTACCCAGGATTGGAAGCGATCACGGTGTACCGCGTCGCCCACGAGTTGCACGGGCTGGGCGTGCCTTTCATCCCGCGAATGATGACCGAACTGGCGCACGCGAAGACGGGCATCGACATTCACCCCGGCGCGACGATCGGACCGGCGTTCTTCATCGATCACGGCACCGGCGTGGTGATCGGTGAGACGTGCCACATCGGACGCGGGGTGAAACTGTATCAGGGCGTGACGCTCGGCGCGTTGAGTTTCACGAAGGACGACGAGGGCGAACTGCTTCGCGGGGCGTACAAGCGGCACCCGACGCTCGACGACGGCGTGATCGTGTACGCGAACGCGACCATCCTGGGTGGCCAAACGGTGATCGGTGCGCGCGCGGTGGTGGGGTCGAACGTGTGGTTGACGGAGAGCGTGCCACCGGACACAACCGTTGTGTTGGAGAAGCCGAAACTGCGGCTGAAGGGTGCGAAGCCGAGCAACGAGCCGCTGACCTACGAGATCTGATCCCATTGGTGTTTCCGGGATGTACATCCTCACCCCGCGACGCTCTCTGGGCGCGCCGCGGGCGTTTCTTCGCTTAGCTCGAACCCCAACAGCGGTTCGTCTGCGAGGCGCGCCGCGATCCGCACCGTGAACGTGCTGCCGCGACCAAGTTCGCTGTGAACGGTCACGTCGCCGCCAAGCAACTTCGCCAACTCGCGCACGATGGAAAGGCCAAGGCCGGTGCCGCCCTGCTCGCGGGTCATCGGGTTCGCGGCCTGCCGGAACTTCTCGAAAATCAGGTCTTGTTCTTCAGGCGCGATCCCGACGCCGGTGTCCGACACGGTGAACACGAGGTCGGTGCCGTCGGTCGCGGCCTTGATCGTGACGCGTCCGCCCTCCGGCGTGAACTTCACCGCATTCGACAACAAGTTCGTGATGATCTGGTGAACCTTCCCCGCGTCCTGGCGTGTGGGTGGTGCGTTCAGATCCGCAACCACTTTCACGTCGATGTTCTTCTTCTCAGCCTGTGGGCGGATGAGCGCGGCGGCATGTTCGCACGCTTGCGCGATGTTGAGTTGTTCAGGATGTAACCGCGTCTTGCCGGCTTCGAGTTTCGCAAGTTCCAGGATGTCGTTAATGAGCGCCGTGAGTCGCTGACCGTTCGTCATGATGTTGCCGGCGTAACGGTGCTGCTTCTCGGTCAGATTATCGGCCGCGATCAGTACCTCGCTGAACCCGATGATGCTGTTGAGCGGATCTCGCAGTTCGTGGCTCATCGTGGAAAGGAACTCGCTTTTGAGCCGGTTGCCCTCGAAGAGCGCCAGGTTCACACGCGCGAGTTCGTCTACCTTCCGGTCGAGGTCCGCGATTAATTTTTTGTTCCGCTCCTGAATGTTCGTGAGGTTGCGGAGCATCCGGTTGAACGCGTGCGACAGGTCTTCAAACTCGTCCCCGGTTTGAATCTCGCTGCGGATGTTCAGTTCGCCGCTCGCGATCGCTTCGGAGACTTCCTTGAGGTGCTTCACCGGCTTCACGATCACGTAGCGGATGATGAGGTAACTGCCCGCGATGATGAGGAGCGACGTGCCAATCGCAAAGGAGAACAGCACCGCGCGGTTTGTGTGAAAGCCTTCTTCGATAGACTGCGTCGAGAGCCGGATGCGCACGACCGCCATCACTTCGCCCTGCTTCAAATCGGGGCGTGTGAGCTTCTCGCCGACCTTGGCTGGGTCTCTGTGGCAGTTCACGCACGAGTTCCCGGCGCGGATCGCTCCGTAGTAGTAGTAGGCGTTTTCCTTGGGTGCCTGTCGCGTCTCTTCGTTGCGGGTCGGGTCGTTCTGAATGCGGTGAACGGCGGTGAGGTCGTCGCTGGTGGGTTGGTAGTCGGGGTCTTTCGTGTCCGGCTTGATGACCTTGTAGTTGTACCCCTTGAGCGTCGCAGGCCAGTTCTCCTCGGTCAACTTCTGGAACTCGTCCACAGCCTGGAACTGCTCGCCCTTGACGTGCAGCCGCGCAACGATGGGCGAGAGCAGCGCGCGGCCAGTCGTTTCGAGTTGTTCGTATGCGAGGTCTTCGGTCTGCTTCGCATAGACCATGAAACTGCCGGTCATGAGGATGAGCACGCCGGCCCCGAGCAGCCAGCGGCACTTCCGCTCCAGGCTCGTTTCGCCGACCAGCCGCTTGAACGCTTTGTAGGACATGACGTGGTCACCGCGGAGGTCGCAGAGAAGACACCAGATTACGGCTTCTGAACACTCTTCGCCTTGGCTTTTCTTCGCACGGAACGCTTCTGGCACACCGGGCAGAAGTGCGAGGCGCGGCCGGCGTAGCGGGCACACTTGATCGCGGTGCCGCACGTCGGGCACGGTTCGTCCGTGCGGCCGTACACCGCAAACTCATTCTGAAAGCCGCCGCGCAGGCCCGACCCGCCGACGTAATCGCGGATAGTGCTGCCGCGTGACTCGATGGCCTTTGTCAGTACCGCTTCGATGGCTTCGCGAAGCGCGTCGCATTCGGGGAGGGTAACGCGATTCCCCGCGCGGCCCGGGTGCAACTTCGCGTGGAAACACGCTTCGTCCGCGTAGATGTTGCCGACGCCCACGACGACGCTCTGATCGAGTAGCAGCGCCTTCAGATTGCGAGATGTGCCGCGAACCGCGGTGCGGAAGTAATCGGGGTCGAGGCCAAACGGTTCCGGTCCGAGTTCGGTGTTCATCTCGGCTTCGAGTGCGGCACGATCAGGAAAAAATTCCGCGGCGCCGAACCGCCGCGGGTCGCGCAGGCGCAGTTCGTTTCCGTTATCGAGCGCGAAGACGACGTGAACGTGATCCGCTTCGGGCGAGCTTGCGTCCACGACCGTGAACTGCCCCGACATGCCAAGGTGAACGCGCAGGGTAGGCGAACCGCTCGCCTTCGGTTTGCGGCTAACGAGGTCAACCAAAATCCACTTCCCCCTTCGGCGCACGCCTTCGATGTGCGAGCCGGTCGCTTTCGTGTTCCACTTTGGCAGCCACGGGCGCCGGAGTTTGTACTTGCTGTGTCGCACGCCGGTGACGGTGCGCCCCGCGAGCAGCGGGCGCAGATCGCGAACGACCGTTTCGACCTCGGGCAGTTCGGGCATGAACAGATTCACCGCAGGGGGCAGAGGAACAACACGAGTATGACGCATCCGCAACCCGGCGCGAACCCCGTTCGGGCTGCTACAATCAATCTCGTCGTTGTTCTCCCTCCTCTGCGCCCACCGCGGTGAATCTCTTCATGCCTACTGCGACAAGTTCTCCCGTCTCCCGGGTTCCCGACGCTCGCGGGCGGTTCGGCGCGTTCGGCGGCCGATTCGTACCCGAAACGCTCATGTTCGCGCTCGAACAACTCGACGTCGCGTACCGCACCGCGAAAGCCGACCCCGCGTTCACCGCCGAGTTTCACCGCCTCTTGAACGACTACGTCGGGCGGCCGTCGCGGTTGTACTTCGCGGAGCGGCTCACGCGCGAAGCCGGTGGTGCGCGCATCTTCCTGAAGCGCGAAGACCTGAACCACACGGGCTCGCACAAGCTGAATAACGTGATGGGGCAGGGGCTTCTCACCAAGCGCCTCGGCAAGACGCGCGTGATCGCCGAGACGGGAGCCGGGCAGCACGGTTTTGCCACGGCCACGATGGCCGCGAAGTTCGGGTTCAGCTGCCGCATCTACATGGGGGCAGTGGACATCGCCCGTCAGCGCCCGAACGTCTTCTGGATGGAGAACCTCGGCGCCGAGGTGATCTCGGTGCAGGATGGTCAGCAAACGCTGAAAGACGCCATCAACGAGGCCATGCGCGATTGGGCCACCAACATGGCCGACACGCATTACGTACTGGGCACCGCCTGCGGCGCGCACCCCTTCCCCGAGATGGTGAGCTGGTTCCAGTCTGTTATCGGCATCGAGGCCCGCCAGCAGATTCTCACCGCGGCCGGCAAGCTCCCTGACCGCGTTTACGCCTGCGTGGGCGGTGGCTC
>SXID01000272.1 GCA_005772955.1 Planctomycetia bacterium | reverse complement strand
GGACCGGGACGCTTGGTGTTCAGCACGCCTGCAGCGGCGAGCGTTGCGTCTCGCATCTCCTCGGCGCTGAGCCGGCGCGGGCTGTGGCGCCACACCAGTCGGTTCGCCGGGTCCGCTGTGCGGTGCGCGTCGGTCGTTTCGGAACCGAGTTGGTATGCACGCGTGAGGACGAGTTGCCGCACCAGTTTCTTCACGCTCCAGCCGTCGGCAACGAAGCGAGCCGCGAGGTAATCGAGCAACTCCGGGTGCGACGGAGTCCCGCCGGTCACGCCGAAGTTATCCACTGTGTTCACGATGCCGGTGCCGAACAGGTGTTGCCACACGCGGTTCACGGCCACACGCGGCGCCAGTGGATTCTTCGCGCTCGTGAGCCACTCCGCGAGTTCGAGCCGACCACTTTGCTTCGGGTTCACCTTCGCGCTGCCGGGCACATCGAACGTGGTGAGGAACCCACGCGGCACAACAGGTCCGAGCTTCTCGGCTTCACCGCGAACGCGAACTTCGGTATCGGTGATCGTCTTGGAATCGCGAGCCCCGTGAACCGACTGTCCGCTCGCGGAAGGATCAATGAGCGCGTTCAACTCCGCTTCCAGCGCCTCAAACTTGAGCCGGATCGGGCGCTGCGTCGGGAACCCGTCGGCCGCCTTCTTCAGTCCTTCGGGCGTGCCGCGGATCGCGTCCCATGCCTTCTTCGCCTCCGCGACTCCGGCCGTGAGTTTCGCGACCTTCGCGGGGTCGGCCGCGGACGGCGCGCCGGTCAGTTTCACGAGCATCGACGGATCGTAGTAGTCCAGCCCACCGCCGCCCATCTTGTTCCGCACCCCGGCCGCGTTGTCGGTACTGGTGAAGATTCCCGCGAGCGCGTAGTAATCCGTGGTCGGGATCGGGTCGAACTTGTGGTCGTGGCACCGCGCGCAACTCACGGTCAGGCCGAGCACCGAGCGCGTGACCGCGTCGATTTGCTCGTCGGCGTTGTCCATGATGAAGCGGACCTTGAACCGCTGGTTCACGTCCTTCACGCCGAGCGCGAGGAACCCGGTCGCGGTGAGCTGGCGGTCGCGTTCCTTCGCGTCGGTCGCGGGAAGCAAGTCGCCCGCGATCTGTTCGCGGATGAAGCGATCAAAGGGAATGTCCGCGTTCACCGCGTCGATGACGTAATCGCGGTACTTCCAGGCGTGTGGGTACGGGATGTTGCGGCTCGGTCCGGTGCTTTCGCCGTATCGCGCCACGTCGAGCCAGTGCCGGCCCCAGCGCTCCCCGAACGCCGAGGACGCGAGCAACCGATCCACGACCTTCTCGAAGGCTTGCGGGGTTGTGTCCATCACGAATGCTTCGATGTCAGTCGGCGTGGGCGGCAGGCCCGTGAGGTCGAACGTGACGCGGCGAATGAGTACCACCTTGTCCGCGTCGCCGACCGGCTTCAGCGACTTCGTTTCGATCGCTGCGAGCAGGAAGCGATCGACATCGTCTTTCGCCCACGCCGCGTCTTTGACGGAGGGCACCTTTGGGTTCGTGAGCGGTTGCCACGCCCAGTGTTCCTTCTTGAGCTTCTCGTATTCGGGCCTGGTTTTGCCGAACGACGCGGGGACGCGCACCGCGGGCCACGTGGCCCCGTCCTTGATCCACTGTCGGAGAATGTCTACCTGCTCGGCGGTGAGGTGCTTGCCTTCGATCGGCATGCGCCCCTTCTCGTTCTTCTGTGTGACGCGCGTGATAAGCAGGCTCTTCTCCGGCGCACCGGGGACGATGGCCGGGCCTTTGTTCCCACCCGTGAGCAGACCCTTGTGGTCGTCCAGGCGCAGGTTCCCGGCGGGCTTCGTGTCGGCCGAGTGGCAGTGGTAACAGTGGTCCGCGAAGATTGGTCGAACCTTCTTCTCGAAGAACTCGACCTTCGCCGCGTCGGGTGCCGCTGTAGGTTGCTTGCTCGTTGCCGCACCTGCGAACAGCAGGATTGCGAGCGACGCGAGGAGTCGGGGACGGAAACTCATTGCACTTGTTCCTGGCTTGGATGACACGCGTTAGAGCGATGATAACTCAAGGAACACGTCCCCGCTTGCGTAAACTTGAAACGATAGCCCCGGAGCCTGGAACCCTCACGTTGCACCTTCCGTGGCGATACCTGCTACCAGATTCCGCGCCCGTTTGCCACTGCCTTCACACATTGGGTTCTCGACGCAACGGCGCCGTGTTGGTAAACTGGGCAACTTCATCCTGAGCCGCTGGTGCCGCGCTGGCTGCCTTGATGGTGGAACGGAACATCCCAGTTCGCGCCAGGAACCCGGCGCGTCGTTGTACACGTTTGCGGGTCGGGTCGCGCCCGTCCCGCTCGGAGGTCGATCTTGTTCCGCTCCACATTCCTGCTCCGCCGTGGCCTCACGGCTCTGATCCTCGTCGCCGGCTTCGTTGCCGTACTTCGCGCCGAAGACCCACCGAAGACCCGCGACCAAGAAGTCGCGGAGATCGAAAAGCAACTAGCTGAACTCAAGAAGAAACTCGACGAACTCAAGAGCAAAAACCCGAACGCGGGGAAGAAGTCGCTCACCCTGGCCGATGTGGACGCGTGGCGCGCGATCCGCGGGGTCGCGCTATCGCCAGACGGCAAGTGGTTCGCGCACCGCGTCGGCACGAACGATGGTGAAACCGATCTGATCTTGCGCAGTAACGCGGACGGCAAAGAAACGAAGTTCCCCGGTGGCGGCGGCTTCGGGGCGCTGAACTTCTCACTCGATAGCAAGTGGTTCGCGTTTACCTACACGCCGCCCACGAAGGGTACGCCTGGTGCCGCACGGCCGAAAGCGAAGGTGATGCTCGTGAACCTCGCTACTGGCGCGAAGACCGAGATCGAGGGCGCCGCGTCGTTCCGCTTCAACGGCGAAGCGGCGAGCCACATCGCGTATCGCAAGATCGCGGACCCTGCCGCCGCGCCGACTGGGCCGTCTACCGGTTCCGATCTCGTGCTGTACGAACTCGCGACTGGCACCGACTTCGTGCTGGGGAACGTCGCGGACTTCGAGTTCGACAAGCAGGGCGCGTGGATGGTCACCGTGATCGACGCCACCGGGCAGATCGGGAACGGGATTCACCTCCGTAACATGAAGACCGGTGCGGTTCACCAGATCGAGTCGGGGCGCGCCGGCTATCGCGGGCTGGTGTGGAACGAGGACACGACCGCGTTCACCGTGACGAAGGCCACCGACGACGCGGCCTACGAGGGGAAGTGGATCAGCGTGATCGGCTTCACCGACCTCGGCGCGAAACCGACGAAGACGGTCTACGACCCGAAGGATGACAAGGACTTCCCGAAGGACATGGCGATTACTGGCGGGGCGGTCTGGACCGACGCCCTGGATGGCTTCAGTTTCAGTATCACCGAGCGCAAGAAGAAGGGCGAAATCGCTCCGGCGCCGAAGGAAGTGAAGCCTGAGACGAAGACCGACCCGAAAGACGAAAGCAAGAAGGGCAAGAAGGGGCCACCCGCGAGCAGCCCGAGCGACGGCGGCAAGCCCGACCTCGTGGTGTGGCACTGGAAGGACGAACGCCTTCAGCCGATGCAGGAGAAACAAGCCGCGAGCGACCGCGTTGTAGCTTACACCGCGGTCTACTGGACGAAGGAAAAGAAGTTCGTTCGCCTCTCCGACGACAAACTGAAGTCGGTGACGCTGGGCGCGAAGCAGAAGTACGCGATTGGGCGCGACACCAAGCCCTACGAGTATATGAGCTACCTCAACGGCAAGCTCTTCACAGACGTGTACGTGGTCGATCCGAAGACCGGCGCGCGGAAGAAGGCGGTCGAGAAACTGGCGAGCATATTCTTCGGCGGCGCGAGTGTGAGCGTGTCGCCGACCGGCACGCACTTCCTCTACTACAAGGATGGCCACTACCACGTCTTCGATATGGTCGCCGGGAAGAGCACGAACGTCACGGACAAAGTGAGCACGTCGTTCATCGATACCGAGGACGACCACAACTTCGACAAGCCGGCGACGCCGGCTTACGGCTGGAGCCGCGATGGGAAGTATGTCCTCCTGTCCGACGCCTGGGACATCTGGAAGGTGGCGGCCGATGGCACCGGCGGCACCAGCCTGACGACGGTCGGCAAGGCGTACAGCCTTCGCTACCGCCTCGTCGGCAACCTCGAACCGGAGTTCAAGCCGGGCACCGATCTGACCAAGCCGGTGTACGTAAGCGTGTACGGAGAGTGGACGAAGAAGGAAGGCTTCGCCCGCCTGGGCGAGCGGTCCACACCCAGTGCAACCAAATCTGGCGAGTCTCACTCGTACGGCGCGGCGATCGAGTTTCTGTGGGACGAATGCGCCTTCGGTGTTCCGCTGAAGGCGCGCAAGGCGGACACGTTCGCCTTCACCCGGCAGACGGCGGTGGACTACCCCGACTACTACATCACCGATGGCACCTTCAAGAATGCGAAGAAGGTGACCGACGCGAACCCACAGCAGAAAGATTTCAAGTGGACCGCCGGGACGAAGTTGGTCGAGTACAAGGGCCTGGGAGGCAAAAAGCTCCAGGGTGCGCTGTATTTGCCAGCCGGTTATGAGCCGGGCAAGAAGTACCCGACCATCGTGTACATCTACGAGAAACTCTCTCAGAACATGCACCGCTATCAGCCGCCGAGCGTGAGTGCGGTTGGCTCCATCTACACGTCGGCCGGGTACGCGGTGTTCATGCCGGACATCGCATACCGCTTGAACGATCCGGGCGTCTCCGCGGTCGAGTGCATCCTGCCGGCACTCGACGCGGCCGTCGCGACCGGCATTGTGGACAACGACAAGGTGGCGCTGCACGGTCACTCGTGGGGTGGGTACCAGACCGCGTTCCTGGTCACGCAGACGAACCGCTTCAAGTGCGCGATCGCGGGCGCCGCGCTCACCGATCTCGTGAGCATGTACAGCAGCGTTTACTGGAACGTCGGAATGGCGAACCAGCCGATCTTCGAGAGCAGTCAGGGGCGGTTCACCAGCGGGTACTGGGATCTGCAGGAGGCGTACATCCGCAACTCACCGGTGTACCACGCGCAGAAGGTGAAAACACCGCTGTTGTTGCTGCACAACGACAAGGACGGGGCCGTCGATTTCACGCAGGGAGTGGAGTACTACAACACACTCCGCCGACTGCAGAAGCCGGTGGTGATGTTGCAGTACAAGGGCGAGAACCACGGGTTGGTGAAGCCCGAAAACAGAAAGGACTACGCGGTGCGGATGCGGGAGTTCTTCGATCACCATCTGATGGGCAAGCCGGCTCCCGACTGGTGGACCAACGGCGTTCCACACTTGAAGATGGACGATCACCTGAAGACCCGTCCCAAGCCGTGACCAGCGCTACTGGCGTTTGGTTTCGGCCGAACGTCATGTGAGTGGCGGAACGCTGCTTCTTCCCGGTGGATCAGGGTGTTCGAGCCTGGACAACACCGGGATCAGCGGGTTCCAATCCGCGGCGGACGAATGGCGATTGCCAGACGTGTCCACTGCCACAACAACCCGTAGCCACTACCAGCACACTTGGACGACGGCAGCGGCCCGCGACGGGTGACGTGCCGACGCCCCGCAGACCGTTGAACACGCCGTCGAGGGTGGTCGGTTCCAAGCGAGCCACTCGCCGGCAGCCACGATACGCCGCACAACATCTGCGATCTTGGCCCAGATCCGTCGCACGTCAGTCAACACCCAGCATCAGACCTCACCATCCAGCCACTCACACGGCTCATTGACAGCACCACTCAATTCGTTTAATAGTTAACCATTTGCCGAGCTGTATCGGTCAGATCGACGGAGACCGACGTGAGCAACCCCGCCAACACGCCTCAACCCGACCTCCGGGATGAGTACCCCCAGACCCCGGCCCGCGACACGGTCGTCGCCGTCGTTCGGGGGTACGGGGCCGTTCAGCGGCTCATGGAACCCTACTTTGCCACCTTCGGGATCACCCCACCACAGTTCCAGTTGCTGACAGTCGCCAACCGCCTCAAAAACGACTCACCCACCCAGCGGCGACTGGCACGGGAACTGTACGTTTCCTTCCCAAACGTCACCGTCATGCTCGGACGGCTGGAAGAGGCGGGTCTCATCTGCCGACGCACCAACCCCGACGACCGCCGCGAGAAGTTCGTCGAGTTGACCCGCAGTGGCCTCTTGCTGCTGCGGCGTATCTGGAAAAAGCACCAACGACAACTCGACCGGATCGTGATCGGGTTGACCGCCGCCGAACAGGTTCAGTTGACCGGCTTGCTCAACAAGTTGACGACCTCGCACACCGACGAACCGGGTTGAGACCTACCTGCCCACGGAGTTTCCCATGCGAATCTATCTCCTCCTTTCCGTCCCCCTCTTCGTTCTCGCGCCACAGGCGACAGCCGCCACTCTGCACGTGCCGGGCGACCACAAGACTATCCAGGCCGCCCTCGATGCGTCCAAACCCGGCGACACCGTGTTGGTCGCAGCCGGGACGTACAGGGAGGACGTCCGGGTTCGGGAGAAACTCATCGTCCGCAGCGCCGGCGACGACGCAAAAGGAACGTCAGGACTGAAACGGGCCGAGGCGACCGTCATCAAGGGTGGCGGGGCCGACGCGAAAGGACCGGCCGTGGTTCTCGCCGACGATGCCGTGCTGGACGGGTTCACGGTCACCGAGGCGGGGGTGTTCGACCGCAAGGAGTACGACAAACATGTTGCTTCGCGTGGGGAGGATCTCCCGGATGGGCGTGGTGCAGTCGGGGCCGGCGGTGAGTTCCCGGCGGTGAGTCTGGCTGGCGTCACGGCAACGGTGCGAAACTGCATCGTCCGGGATAACGGTCGCCCTGGGATCGGCTGCACCGGCGGGGCGGGACGGAAGAATGCCTCCGTGATCGTCGGCAACGTCGCCTTCCAGAACATGGGGTCTGGAATCGGGGTGGCCGACGGGGCCACGCCGACTGTTGAGGGGAACCGCTGTTTCAACAACCTCCGATCCGGCATCGGGATCCGCAACGCGGGCGGACTGATCGCGAAGAACGACTGCTTCGAGAACGTTCGTGCCGGGGTCGGAATCCGAGAGGGCGCGCGACCGACTGTGCGCGGCAACAAGTGCCACCAGAACCGGCGTGCCGGGATCGGGTGCCGGATGACGGGAACCGCGCCGCTGATCGCGGACAACGACTGCTTCGAGAACGGCATGGCCGGGATCGGGTGCCGCGATCAGGCCGCGCCGGTCATCTTGGGGAACCGGTGCTACAAGAACGCGCTGGCCGGGATCGGCTGCCGTGATGGGGCGCGGCCTCTGATCGTCGGGAACGAGTGCTACCGAAACAAGGAGGCCGGGATCGGTAGCGAACTCGCGGCACGGCCGGTGATTGCGGGCAACGAGTGCTACGAGAACGAGGCGGCGGGGATCGGCCAGAGGAGTGGCGCGGAGACGTTTTTGGTCGGCAACCGCGTCCACCACAACAAGAAGGCCGGGATTGGGTTCGACGAGTGCGAGTCCGGCCGCTCCGTGGTCGTGAGCAACAAGGTGACCGACAACGAACTGGTCGCCATCGGTGTGCATTCCGGGTGGAAGGTGGTGCTGGTCGGGAACGAACTCGCGCGTGAAGGCGGGCTTCCGCCGCTGGTAATGGTCTTCAAGGGCGCGGAGGCCGACGTGGTGGGAAACACGCTGCGCGGCAGTGGGGTGGCGGGCGTGCGGACCGAGGGCATGGTCCGGGTCGTGAACAACCGCTTCGAGTGCCCATCGTTGAGGAAGGTCGGGCCACCGCAGTTCGCCGTCTGGGGCCTGGCCGGTTCCGACGTACTCCTCGTCGGCAACACGATCGACGGGTGGCGGCACGGCCTGTTCGCGGAGAAGGCTCGCGTTGTGGCGAGCGGGAACACGGTCTCAGGCTACGCGGGGGCAGGGTTGCGGATCGACCGGCCAGTGGGCTCGACGGTCGCGGTCGGAAACGTGTTCCGGGGGGAGACCGAGCAACCGGGAGTGGAAGTTACCAACGGTGAAACGGTCACGGTAGACAACCGGTTCGAGAAACTCAAGCCGTTGCCGCCCAAGAAGTAACCGGGGACCGTGCCAAACGTGGCCCTTCAACGCCTTGGTTTCGACCGGGTCGCTCTGGACCTCGCGACGTTCCGCAGAGGTTGAGTTTCTCGGGTGGGGATATGCCGATGAGATCCTCCAGCCGCGAGGCGGTTGCCGGCACCGGAACCCTTGGAATTCCGGGGCGCGAAGGTACAGGGCGACATTCTTTCCCCAGGTACCCAAGGGTTTGTTGCTTCCTTTTCTGTTGTCTTCCGTTCGTGCCCCGGTACTATCTCGACTTTGTGAACTTAGCGGCAAAGTCGGGTGGACACTCCCGCGGGCCGGTCATAATTCACAAGAACAATCCAGCGGGTAGGCGGACACTTCCACCTCTCCCCGCTGGGCGAACGGCCGGAAACTCGCGTTCCCGCGACCGACTCGCACCCCTCAAACGGCTACGCATGGAGTCGCGGGTGATTCTCGCCCTAACTCCCCGGACGGAGGCCCGATAGTGGAACATTCCCCCACAACAACCGCACCCGCGACTGCTAAGCGCTCGCCGAACGACTGCCACGTTGCTCGCGGCATGGCCGGCGCGTCGGTCGGCATGGGCTTTTTCTCCGCGTGCGTTTTCTGGTGGACGCCGTTCACCTCGATCCTCGCGACCGTTGGCCTGCTCCTCGGCCTGATTTCGCTGATCCGCGGTGTGAAGGGTGGGCTGCGCGGCGAGAACTACGCGATGGTTGGCACGCTGCTGTGCGCGACCAGCCTCGCGATCACGGTTACGCTGAACCAGGGCCTGCGGTACTCGCAGTGGGACACGCTCCCGCTGCTCTGGTGAAGCGAGCAAAGTAGTAGGCACATGCCGTGTGCCGTCGCGATACACGGAGGGTAGCAACGGCACATGGCGTGTGCCTACTACTCTGAAGGCACGACGGAATCGGTGAGGTCGGATCCGCAGGAAAGGTGGCTCACGATGCCCCAGATCTTCCCGAAGGCGCTGAACCCGGTCACCAAGATGCTCATACTCGCCGCGCCGCTCCTGGCCGGTGCGACGGGCGTGACGGGCGCCGCATTCTACCGGTCGAGCTACGCGACAGGCGTCGGCGAGACGCCGCCGCAACCGGTTGCGTTCAGCCACAGCCACCACGTAGGCCAACTCGGCATTCACTGTGTCTACTGCCACACAAGCGTTGAGGGCTCCGGGTTCGCCAACGTCCCCCCAACCAAGACGTGCATGAACTGCCACCAACAGATCTGGCAAGGCGCTGACCTGCTTGAACCCGTTCGCAACAGCTACAAGGAAAACAAGCCGATCGAGTGGCTCCGAGTCCACAATCTGCCGCACTACGCGTATTTCAACCACTCGATCCACGTCGCGAAGGGCGTCGGGTGTGCAACGTGTCACGGCCGGCTTGATCACATGAACCTGACGATGCAGAACAGCACGCTGCTAATGGAATGGTGCATCGCGTGCCACCGCGAACCGGAGAAGCACATCCGCCCGAAGACGGAAGTCTTCAACATGCAGTACGACCCGAAGAAGCCTGCGGTGTGGGCGGCGGAAGACTTCCCGCGGTCCGGGAAGTTGGCCGACGGGACGCTGAACGAACACATCGGGAAGCCGCGTCCGACGAGTCAGAAGGAACTGGGCCTCTTCCTGAAGGACCAGTACCACGTGCGCGACGCGGTCACGCTGACCAACTGCTCGATGTGTCACCGGTAGCGGGTCCGCGAGCCTGGGCGTCCTCCCACAGGCTTAGAACAGCCGCCCCATCCGGGGCTAAGAAAGAGCCGTGTGTCTTGGTTTTTGCCCTGGCAGGGCGATTGTTATTAGCCTGTGGGCGTAAGCCGCAGGCGCGAGCGGGCGAGCGAACCAGAGGTAGCGATGAAACCCGACAGCACGGACACCCCCACGAACGAATCCGTCGCGTCACCCATGTGGCGCGGTCTGGACGAACTCGCGGCGTCGCCGGAGTACCAGGCGGCGGCGCTCAACGAGTTCCCCGAAGGCGCGACCGAGTTCGCCGACGAGCCGAGCCGCCGACGGTTCCTCTCACTAATGGGTGCGTCGCTTGCGCTCGCGACCGGCGTCGGCTGCAACCTCCGCCCCGCGAGCCAGCGCAAGATCGTTCCGTACACCACACAGCCGGACGAGATGACGCCCGGTGTGCCGCTCTACTTCGCCAGTTCCGCGTCCTTCGGCGGCTACGGGCAGGGCGTGCTCGTTCGCAGCAACGAAGGCCGCCCGACCAAGATCGAAGGAAATCCGGACAGCCCGTCGAGCCTCGGCGGGGCGAGCCTTCACTCGCTCGCATCGATCCTTGACCTGTACGACCCGGACCGTTCGCGTGGTGTCACGCATCGCGGGGTCGGGGCCGGTTACGACGAAGCAATCGCGGCTCTCCGCGCGAAGCTTTACTCGGGCGCCGCGGCGAACACCAGCGTGAAGGTTCGCGTTCTCACCGAGACTACGACCTCGCCCACGTTCGGCGCGCAGATCTCGCGACTGCTCACCGCGTTCCCCAATTCGCAGTGGATTCAGTACGAAGCAGTCAGCAGCGCGAACGCCCGTGTCGGCATTGCGAAGGCGTTCGACACCACGAAGGGGCCGGCGCTCCGCGCCACCTACGACTTCCTCAAGGCCGACATTGTTCTGTCGCTCGACGCCGACTTCCTCACGAGCGGACCGGGGCACGTACGATACAGCCGCGACTTCGCTGATCGCCGCAAGATCCGGCAGAACGGCAAGGAAGCGGCCGACATCGCCGCCGGCAAACGTCTCCCCGAAGGCGTGAAGGACGATCATGTCAACCGCCTGTACGCGGTCGAGTGCATGCCGACGAACACGGGTGCCGTCGCGGACCACCGGTTGCCCCAACTCAGCGCTCAACTCGAAACCTTCGCTCGCGCCCTCGCGGTGGAACTCGGCGTGACGGGCGTGCCTGCCGTTGGCGCTCTCACCGATGAAGCGAAGGCGTGGATCAAACCGCTCGCGGCCGACCTCCGGTCCCTTCCGTCGAAGAAAGACGGTGAGAAGCCGACCGACCGGCCGAAAGGCACCACGGTTGTCGTTGTCGGCGATCACGCACCGGCTTCGTTACATGCGCTCGCGTTCGCGATCAACGCGCACCTCGGCAACATCGGCAAGACGGTGCGACTCGCGTCCTCGCCCGAAGTGACCGTCGCAGGCAAGACGAGCAACGACCTGAAGAAACTCTCGGACGAATTGGCCAAAAAGGAAGTCGATGTCCTCCTCGTCATTGGCGACGCGAACCCCGCATTCACCGCACCCGCGGACATCGACTTCGCCAGTGCGCTCCAAATGTTTGGCGAGGACAAGACGAAGTTCTCACTCCATCTCGGCCAGCGCCAGGACGAAACCGGCGTGCTGTGCGAGTGGCACGTCAACGAGGCGCACGACCTCGAAGCGTGGGGCGACATCTGCGGGCACGACGGCACGGCCGCGATCCAGCAACCGCTCATCGCGCCGTTGCACCATGGCAAGTCCGCGATCGAACTGATCGCGGCGGTTGTGAAGGACGCGAAGGAAGACCCCAGCGTTCCGGCATCCGCCCGCGACCCGCGGGACATGGTCCGTGCGACCTGGCGGTCGTGGTTCGGGAAATCGGCCGGCGAGTTCGAACGGTTCTGGCAGGAATCGGTGCGGGCGGGCTTCGTGGCCGGGTCCGCGCCCGCAGCGGTCACCCCGGCTCTCGCGGCGAACTGGGCCGCTGACGCCCCGGCTTCACCGCCCCTACGGGGATCGGGCGATTACGAACTCAACATCCGCGCGTGCCCGTCGCTCCACGACGGTCGGTTCGCCAACAATGGCTGGCTCCAGGAACTGCCCAAGCCGCTCACGAAGATTTCGTGGGACAACGCGGCGTTCCTCAGCCCGAAGACGGCCGACCAACTCGGCGTCGCGGAGGCCTACTACAACTTCAATAAAGGTGCGGGCGAACACGGTCGAGCGGAAGTCGGCGTCATCCAAATTGAAGTTGGTGGGAAGAAGATCAACGCGCCGGTGTGGATCCTTCCGGGCCACGCGGACGGGGCCATCACGGTTCACCTGGGCCATGGGCGTGACGGCGGGCGTGTCGGTCGCATCGCGACCACACCGGACGAACTGAACGTGGACGGCAAGCCGGCTCGCGGGTTCAATGCCTACCCGGTTCGCACTTCTGCGGCCCCGTGGGTCGTGAGCGCGAAGGTCACGAAGACCGACAAGCAGTACGTCCTCTCCTGCACTCAGGGTCACTGGGCAATGGCGGAGAAGGATCCGATCTCCGGCAAGTTGCTCGACCGCAAACCGGTTCGCAAGGGGAGCCTCGACGAGTACAAACACAACCCGTCCTTCGCGAAGATCCCGCCGACGGCCACGGGGGAAACTCTGGAGATCAACCAGAACATCCCGCTCCCGAGGCCGAAGGACGGCAAGAACCACCACCACGCGCACGACGAGCGGTTGCACCCGCTGAACATGTACCAGCCGGCTGAGGTGCTGTCGCCGGGCCTCAAGGACTCGCAGCGCCGGCGATGGGGCATGGCAATCGACCTCAGCGCCTGTACCGGGTGCAGCGCGTGCGTGGTCGCGTGTATCAGCGAGAACAACATCCCGGTTGTCGGCAAGCGGCAAGTGACCCGAGGCCGCGAGATGCACTGGATTCGCATCGACCGCTACTACGAGTCAGTCACGGCCGACATGAAGGGCGCGAAGGACGCCGCCGCGATCAAGACGTACTTCCAGCCGGTCATGTGCGTGCAGTGCGAGAACGCCCCGTGCGAGATCGTGTGCCCAGTCGGTGCGACCGTCCACTCGACCGATGGCCTCAACGACATGACCTACAACCGGTGTGTCGGAACCCGGTACTGCTCCAACAACTGCCCCTATAAAGTGCGCCGGTTCAACTTCCTCACGTTCGAGGGGAACGACTGGGACACCGATACGCTCAAACTGGGCCGCAACCCGGACGTGTCGGTCCGCAGTCGCGGCGTGATGGAGAAGTGTACGTTCTGCGTTCAGCGTATTCGCGGTGCCGAGATCGTGGCCGAACGCGAGTTCCGCGGCATCAAGGACGGTGAGATTCTGACCGCATGCCAGTCGGCGTGTCCTTCGGGGGCGATCGTGTTCGGTGACCTGAACGATGCCGACAGCGCGGTGGCCCGGTGGAAGAACGAGCCGGCGAACTATGGGCTTCTCGCCGAACTGAACACCCGGCCGCGGCTCACGCATATGGCCGCGATTCGCAACCCGAACCCCGCAATGCCGAAGTGAGAGTAGTAGGCACGCTCCGTGTGCCGTTGCTTCGAGACTAACAACGGCACATGGAGTGTGCCTACTACTTACAAGAGGGCCTGACGTGGCGACAGCGGAACTACCTCCTGCCCGCTCGACCGAGCTGCCGCTCGAACCCGAGATGCACCCGCTCGTGCTGAACAAGCACAACCTGGTGACCGTCGGCAACGCGATTGGCAACGTTGTCCTCGATGGCAACCACCCGCGTGGTTGGTGGATCGGCTTCCTGGCCGGCTTCGCCATGCTGCAAGTGTTGGCGCTCGCGGTGTGCTGGCTGTTCTACATGGGCGTCGGCATCTGGGGCATCAACGTCCCGGTGGCCTGGGGCTTCGCAATCGTGAACTTCGTGTGGTGGATCGGCATCGGCCACGCCGGCACGCTGATCTCCGCCGTGTTGCTCCTGCTTCATCAGAAGTGGCGGACGTCGATCAACCGGTTTAGCGAAGCGATGACGATCTTCGCGGTCATGTGCGCGGGTCTGTTCCCGCTGTTGCACATGGGCCGGCCGTGGTTCGCTTACTGGCTGTATCCGTTCCCGAACGTCGCGGGCGTGTGGCCGCAGTTCCGCAGCCCGCTGACGTGGGACGTGTTCGCGGTCACGACGTACTTCACCGTGTCGCTCGTGTTCTGGTATCTGGGCCTTGTGCCCGACCTCGCGGCCCTTCGCGACCAGGCCAAGAAGCGGTGGCAGCGGATCGTGTACGGACTGCTCGCGCTCGGCTGGCGCGGCTCAGCGATCCACTGGCGCCGCTATGAGAAGGTGTATTTGATCCTGGGCGGTATCAGCACGCCGCTGGTGCTCTCCGTGCACACGGTCGTGTCCTTCGACTTCGCCGTGAGTATCGTTCCGCTGTGGCACGCGACGATCTTCCCGCCGTTCTTCGTGGCCGGTGCAATCTATTCCGGCTTTGCGATGGTGGTGGTGATAGCGATCCCCGTGCGCAAGTGGTACAAGCTTGAAGACTTCTTCAGCGACCACCACCTCGACATCATGGGGAAGGTGATGCTGGCGACCGGGTTCCTGGTCACCTACGGGTACTTCAGCGAACTCTGGATGGCATGGTACGGGCACACGCTCTACGAATGGGGCACCACGATCGAGCGCATGTTCGGTCCATACGGGTGGTCGTACTGGTGCCTGATTGGCTTCAACTGCGCGTTCCCGCTTACGGCTCTGTGGTCGCGGAAGATGCGCACCAGCCCGTTCTGGATGTCGGCGATTTGCATCTCGGTACTCATTGGGATGTGGTTCGAGCGGTATGTGATTGTCATCACACTGGCGCGCGAATACCTGCCGAGTGCGTGGGGTCATTACGCCCCAACGCTTTGGGACTACGCCACGATGATTGGCTCGCTCGGGCTGTTCCTGTTCATGTTCTTCTTGTTCCTCCGATACCTGCCGATGATCTCGATCACCGAGATGCGCGAGCTCCTGCCGAAGAAACAGGGCGGCGGCGGCGGCCACTCGATCATGGAGAACGCACCATGAGTACGACCGTCACTCCCGGCCACGAGCCGGGTCACGCCCCCGGACACGGACACGCGGACCCGACCGTGCCGGTCACGTACGGCTTGTTGGCCGAGTTCGAGACCGGCGACGCGATGGCGCACGCGACCGCGAAGGCGACCGCCGCAGGCTACACGCACTTGGACGCGTACAGCCCGTACCCGGTGGGCGAAGCGGCCGACGCGCTGAATTTCCCCAAGAGCGAGATGGGGCCGATCATGTTCATCGGTGGCCTCACCGGTGCGTGTGCGGGCTTTATCATGCAATACTGGGCCAACACCTACGGCTACTCGCTGAACATCGGCGGGCGCCCATACTTCAGTTGGCCGTCGTTCGTGCCCATCACGTTCGAGATGATGGTACTCACGACTGCACTCACGGGTTTGTTCGGTCTGCTCGCGATTTGCGGGTTGCCGCGATACAACCACCCGCTGTTCAACTCGAAGACCTTCGATCGCGCGAGTTGCGACCGGTTCTTCGTGTGCATCGAGGCGACCGACCCGAAGTTCGACCTCGCCGCGACGCGTGCGTTCCTCAATGACCTCCACCCACTCTCGGTCGAGGAGGTGATGGAATGACTGCCTCCGGTCAAATGAAATCGCGAGCTTCCCTCTGGGCAATCTGCGCCGTGGCTCTCGCCCTCACGGGAACCACGACCGGCTGTCGGCAGAAGATGGCCGATCAGCCCTACTACCGGCCGCTGGAAGAGTCGGAGTTCTTCGCGGACAAGCGCGCGAGTCGGCCGCTCGAACTCGGTGTCATTCACCGCGCCCAGCGCCTCGAAACCGATCCGCTCGCGACCGGCCTCACGGCTGACGAGTGGAAGCGGGGTTACGAGTACGGTGTTCCGATCGCCAAGATCGACGCGGTGCCGTTTACGGACGCCGAGCGGCTCGCGCGGGCCGTTGGCGCACCGCGATACGCTCTGAACGACCCCATCAAGGTGTACGTGACCGAGTTTCCGTTCCAGATCGCGCAAGCGGACCTCAAACGTGGGCAGGAGCGGTTCACGATCTTCTGCGCTGTGTGCCACGGGCCACTCGGGAACGGGATGGGGAAGATTCGGGAACGCGGCTACCTCACGCCGACCTCCTTCCACACTCAGCCGGTGAACGCCGAGGAAGACCGACAGCGAGCCAGTGATGTGGAGAAGAAAAAGGAGCAGCGAGCCGAGTTGGGCCTATCCCGCGGCTACAAACTCTACGGTCACCGCGTGCCGATGGATGAGGCGCCGATCGGATACTACTTTGAAGTCATCACCAAGGGGTTTGGCGGCATGCCGAGTTATTCCGCCCAGATTCCAGCCGCCGACCGGTGGCGGATCATCGCGTACATCCGCGTGCTGCAGTTGAGCCAACGGGCCGACGCCGCGAAGTTGCCGCCCGAAGTCAAGAACCTGCTCGACGGGGCGGGAGGGAAGAAGTGAGTACCGCTCCCGCTGGCGCACCAACACCGCCCGCCGGCACGCCGCCGGCCCACACCGACCAGCCGAACTGGTCCGGGTATACCCGCGTCGCGCTCATCATGGCCGTCGTCGGCTGGGTGCTGTTCGCAGTCGTCGGCTTCGCCAACATTGGCGCGGCCGAAGGCGACGTCGCGAAGCATGACTCCAAGTCGCGGTTCATGGTTGCGTACCTGTCCGGGTTCACGTACTGGCTCAGCCTGCCGGTCGGTGCGCTCGCGCTGCTCATGATTCGCTACGTCGCCAAAACGTCGTGGGGATTGTTGCTCACGCGGCCTTTGGAGGCCGCGACCCGCACGCTGCCGCTCACGGTCGTGCTGTTCGTGCCGATCGTGATCGCGGTCGCCACGCACGACCTCTCGCCGTACTGGTGGTCGCAACCCGACCACGCCGCAGCGCACGACACACACGACGTCAAGAACGAAGCGAGTGACGATCCCGGCAACAAGCGGCAACAGGCCGATAAGATTGGCAAGCTTCACCTGAACAAGGCCATCACCGACCGCCAGGAAGCCGAACGCAAAGAGCGTGACGAAAACATCTACGGCTACCTCTCGTTGCCGGGGTTCCTCGTCAACAGCGCGATCGTCTTCGGTGTGTGGGGCACACTGATATTCTTCCTCAACAAGTGGGGCAAGGAGACATCCGACTCGAAGGACCCGCGGGTCGTGGATCGCGGGTTGATCAAACTCCAGAATATTTCGGGGCCGGGGCTGATTCTGTTCGCGATCTTCACCACGTCGGCGGCGACGCAGTGGACGATGTCGCTCGAACCGGGATGGTCGAGCACGATGTTCCCGGTGATTTTCGCCGTGAACACGTTCCTCACGACCCTAACGTTCGGTGTCGCGCTGTTCCTTCTGATCGCGGACAAGCCGCCGTTCAAGGGCTTCATGCGGCCCAAGTTCCAACTCGACATGGCGACGTTGATGCTCGTGTTCACACTGTTCTGGTCGTATACCTCGTTCAGCCAGTTCATGCTGGTGTGGATCGGGAACCTGCCGGAAGAGATTCCGTTCTTCCTGAAGCGATCGAACGAACACGGGAATCGCTCGTTCTGGTGGTTCGTGTCCGCGGCGCTCATTGCGCTGCACTTCGCGCTACCGTTCGTCCTGCTGTTGTTCCGCAGCATCAAGTTGCACCCAAAGCGGCTGCGGTGCGTCGCGCTGTACCTGATGGTGATCTGCGCCGTTGACGTGATCTGGTGGGTGGCCCCGAGCGCCCCGGTTCACAACTCCTTCCCGACCTACTTGATGGACGTGGGCGCGGTTCTGGGCGTCGGTGGCATATGGCTGCTGTACTTCGTCTACCAGTTGAAACAGCGGGATATCTTCCCGGACAACCAAGCGTTCTTGCTGCCGGAGGGGCACCACCATGAGCAGCACTAATCCGACTGGTCACGGACACGACTCGCACGCGAGCGGTCCGCCGTCGGCGGAGACGATCAAGCGCGGCTACGAAGAGGACGTGTACGACACCAAGACCGTCCTCAGCGTCCCGTTGCTCGTGATCCTGTTCTTCGTGCTTGCGTTCGGCACCGTCACGGTTCTGTTCTCGATCTACTCGAAACCGACCGTGGACCCGAACGCGCACCCACAAGCGAAGGCGCGCAACCAAGCCGATGTCAACGCACGCCTGGACCGCATCGGACGCGGGAAGGAAGTCGATCAACCGCGGCTCGACCAGGCCGACCGGCTCGACTCGCGGTACGACCCGCGTGCGATCACCCGACCGAAACTACAGGACGGAAACTCGCGGCACCTCCACCCGGAAGACCTGATCCTCACGAAGGACGGGAGCCCGGAAGTGTACGTAACCGACAAGGGGCGCGTCGGGCTCGACAAGACGATGACGCTGGGCAACGAAGTGCTGAAGAACCTGTTCAAGACACAGGTGACCGGTAGCAAGCCAGACGATTCGCAGTTCGTGCCGACTGCCGCCAACGCTGGGCGCGGTGCTGAGGGGTCGCTAGTAGTGGTGCCGAAGTTGCCCGAGGCGAAGCAACCGGAGCCAAAAAAGACACCCGAGCCAGCTCCGATGCCGAAACCGAAGGGGGGCAAGCAGTGATTCGCTTCACGCGATTCGCTCTGCTCGCGGCCCTCGGTGTTCTGGTCGCGCTGCCGCTGCCGGCTCGTGCCGGTAACGACGGCGTCGTGCCCGCTCACGACATGAAGAGCACGTCGCTGTCCGCGGCCCGCATCGACGAACAGATCGGCGCGCAGGTGCCGCTCGACACCGCTTTCCGTGACGAGGACGAGCAACCGATCACGATGCGAGAGTGTATCAACGGCAGGCCGACGATCCTGGTGCCGGTGTACTACCGGTGCCCGATGCTCTGCACGAAGATCCTCAACGGGTTGCTTGAGGCGCTCCGCGACATGCCGGCGGACTACTCCATTGGACACCAGTTCAACGTCGTCTGCGTGAGTATGGACCCGAAGGAACACGGCGGACTGGCGAAGGAGAAGAAGGGCCACTACGTCGGCCAGTACGGCCGGCCAGGCGCCGAAGCCGGTTGGCGTTTCCTCACGGGTACGAAACCCGCGTGTGTCGAACTGCTAGGCGTGGTTGGGTTCCGCTACGAGTTCGACAAGATGCTCAAAGAGTACGACCACCCCAGTGGCCTGATCATTCTCTCGCCGCATGGGAAAGTAACGCGATACTTCTATGGCATCAGCTACGACGGCGAGTTCGAAGCACCGGACGCCGCTTGGGGCGGGACCGGGCCGAAACCGGAGTTGACCGAGGCCGAACTCAAGCAGCGGAACGACCCCGACCCGGAGAAACGCCGCCGGTTCACCAAACCGACCACGACCCTGCGGCTGTCGCTTATCGAGGCGAACAACGGGCAGGGCGGCTCACTGCTCGACAAGCTCACGATGTTGTGCTACCGCTACGATTCGCTGCACAAGGGCTACTCGCTCAACGTACTTCGCGCGGTGCAGGCCGGCGGCGTACTCACGCTCGCGCTCGTCGGGGGCGGTGTGTTCCTGGCGCTGCGGCGCGATCGCCGTGCCCGCCTCAACCCGCCAAGCATGCCTCCGGTCGATGGGACCGCTTCCGCACCGCCCAACGCATTACCCTCCGGGGAGACCGTATGAACAGCATGAGCCTGTTACCGTTCATCCCCGAGCGGGCGTCCACGCTCGCCGACCAGTTCGAGTTTCTGTTCTGGTACATCACCATCACCTCGGGCGTTGTGGGGCTGGGCGTGTACGCGGCGATGGCGTACTTCTGCGTCGTGTACCGCCGCGGGGTATCGACCGGCCCGACGCCTCGGATTCTCGGCTCGACGCGGCTGGAACTTGGCTGGACCATCATCCCGCTGTTCGTGTTCCTCACGTACTTCGCGGGTGGGCTGATGGTGTACAACCACGCGGTTCACGCGCCGGCCGATTCGGAAGAAGTCTTCATCATCGGCAAGCAGTGGATGTGGAAGGCCCAGTACCCCAACGGCCAGCGGGTCATCATCGGCGGCAACCCGCGGAACATGACCGAGGCCGAGCGGAAGTCGATCGGAAAACTGGTACTGCCGGTCAACAAGCCGGTGAAGCTCACGCTGATATCTGAGGATGTGATCCACGACTTCGGCGTGCCCGCGTTCCGCTCGAAGATCGACGTTCTGCCCGGTCGCTACACGAGCGTGTGGTACCAGCCGACGAAACTCGGCGAGTACCACATCTACTGCGACCAGTACTGCGGGACGTGGCACTCGCTCATGGTTGGCAAGATTGCGGTTGTGAAGGAAGAAGAGTACCGCGACTTCCTCCAGGGTTTCAGGCCTCTCCAGGGAACGGACAACTCGAACGCGGTGGACGGCTCGCCGGCGGGGTCTGAGGGCCGGCAACTGTTTATGAGCCTTCAGTGCGCCAGTTGCCACAGTGCCAACGCGACTGCGAAGGCACCGGTGCTGGAGGGTCTGTACGGGAGTCGCGTGCCGCTGGCCGGTGGCGGGGCCGAGATCGCGGACGACCATTACATCATCGAGAGTATCCGCCGCCCGCGGCTCAAGAAGGTCGAAGGGTGGGAGGCGATCATGCCGTCCTATGACGAGACCCAGGTGTCGGCCGAACAGATGAACTCGCTCGTCGCCTACATTCGCAGTCTGAAGAAGGGCATGACGATGGACAACACGCAGCGGTTCCCGGCACCGGTCGGGGCGCCTACCGAGCGGAACCCATCCACCGCGCCGCCGGGAGGGAAATAACACCATGAGCATCGCGGTTACTCATAGCGGCCCAGCCGCGGCCCCGGTTCCCCCGGAGCCGACCCCGGCGCCCATCAACTACTTGAACACATCCCACACGATCTGGTCGTGGCTGTTCACCGTTGACCACAAGCGGATCGGCCTGCTGTACCTCGGCTCGATCAGCGTGTTCTTCATCATCGGCGGCATCTTCGCCGCGCTGGTGCGGATGAACCTGATGTCGCCGACCGGCGCGATCCTCTCCGAGGATGCGTACAACCGGGCGTTCACCGCGCACGGCGTGATGATGCTGTTCTTCTTCCTGATCCCGGCCGTGCCGGGCGTCCTGGGGAACTTCTTCATCCCGCTGATGATTGGGGCGAAGGACCTCGCGTTCCCGAAGTTGAACCTCGCAAGCTGGTACGTGTTCATGCTTGGGGCCGCGTTCTCCGGGTGGGCCGTGCTGGTCGGCGGCATCGACACCGGCTGGACGTTGTACCCGCCGTACAGTTCGCGCGCCTCGCAGTCGAACGTGTTGCCCGGTGTGCTCGGCGTGTTCATTTCCGGGTTCAGCTCGATCATGACCGGGTTGAACATCATGGTCACGATCCACAAGATGCGTGCCCCCGGTATGACGTGGGGCCGGTTGCCGCTGTTCGTGTGGTCGCTCTACGGCACCAGCCTGATTCAGTTGCTGGCGACACCGGTCGTGGCCGTCACGCTGCTGTTGCTCATGGTCGAAAGGGCGTGGGGGATCGGAATATTCGACCCGTCGATCGGTGGCGACCCGATCCTGTTCCAGCACATGTTCTGGCCGCCGACTCGCGGCGCTGGATTGCGCACTCGCTGCGTTCGACGCCGGTCGCTACGCGACGGATGACCAAGAAGTACCCATTTGTTGATTCCTGGTAGGAAGAAGGATGCTATTGTGACTTTGGAGTCAGGCGCAAAGCCGACTCACAAACGAGAAAAGGAGTGATGATATGGCGCGTATCCTCGAAGAGAAGATCGACAAACTGAAGTTTGCAGGGGCAGTCGACGCCGATGGTCATATTCTGGAGGCGGCTGACCTGTGGGAAAAGTATTGTGAGCCCAAGTACCGCGAGACCGCCGTCCGCCTGAAAGCCGACAAGGAAGGCTACGACTACATCGAGATTTGTGGTCAACCCTCACGTGTCAGTCGCGGCGGAACTTTTGCCGGCCTCGGTTCGATGGGTCAGGTGACTCGCGAGAAAGGCGAGTTCAACCGTAAGCTGCACTACGGTGAGGAGTACCTGATCGGCGCGATGGACGCGAAACAGCGGATACAGCGCTTGGATTTGGAAGGACTCGATGCCGCGATTATCTACCCGAGTCTCGGACTCGTGTGGGAAACCGAATGTGAAGACGCGGATTATGCGCAGGCGATGTGTCGAGCGTATAACCGCTGGATCGTGGACTGGTGCTCGGACAGCGGCGGACGTTTAATTCCGGTTGCTCATCTGTCCCTTGGTGATCCCAAAGCTGCGGCTGAAGAGCTGGAACGCGCCGTCAAAGCCGGCTGCAAGGGCGGCTGGGTCGTACAGTTCGTGATGACCCGTAAGCCACACGCGCACCCGGATCATGACATCCTGTTCGCCAAAGCCCAAGAACTCGACGTGCCGTTGGGGATTCACCCGTCGCTTGAGCCGCAGTGGGCGTTGCCGGGGCGATACGACCTGCAATACATCCGTAAACACCAATTCTTCCTGAATGCGACGGCTTCCGACGCCGCGCGTCATGCGCTCGCTAGCTTCATGCAGTACGGCACGTTCGATAAATTTCCGAAACTGAAGCTCATCATTCTGGAAGTGGGAGCTGGCTGGGCGAGCTATTGGCTCGATAGACTGGATGCGTTGTACGATAGCATCATTGGCCGCACGGTTCCCCTCAAAGAGCGCCCGAGCGAGTATTTCAAACGCAACGTGTGGATCTCAGCCGATCCGGACGAGAAATCGCTGCCGGCCATGGTGGACCTGCTCGGCGCCGATCGCTTCTTTTGGGCGTCCGACTTTCCCCACCCCGATCACACTGGTCATTACATCAAAGAGCTCGAAAAGCTGACGGCGAAGATGCCGGAACAGGCGCGGATTCAGGTGTTGGGTGAGAACGTCAGGCGTGTGTACAACTGCCCGGCTGGGGCTTAGAGGAGCTTGTAAAGGGGTGCATCGCAAATAGCACCCTCACCCGCCTGCACTACGCTTGTGCTGCCCTCTCCCTACCAGGGAAAGGGCAAGGGTGAGGATCGAGAGTGAAGGAACAGGCTCTGCATGAACAACGTGAAATTCAGTCTCTTCTTGCCCACAGGCGATTTCGCCAAAGCCCGGGCGGCGGCGGAATATGCCGACACCCACGGTTTTTACTCCGTCTCTATTAACGATCATTTCTTTTCGCCGCTGGGCGCTCCGCAGACTCCACAGTTGGAGTGCTACACTACGTTGAGCGCCATCGCCGCAGTGACGAAGAACATTCGCCTCGCGCCGGCGGTGACGGCCATGTCTTTTCGTTCTCCTGCGATGTTAGCCAAGCTGACGTCGACGCTTGACCATATCAGCAACGGACGCTTTATCTTCGGCGTCGGCTCTGGGTGGCAGCGCTCAGAATATGACGCCCATGGGTATCCGTATCCCGACAATGCCGAGCGCCTTGATCAATTGCATGACGCACTGAAGTTGATTAAAGCGATGTGGACTCAAGAGGAGCCTACCTACCACGGTCGCTACTTCTCGGTAGACAAAGCCTATAATCATCCACGTCCGACCCAAAAGCCGCACCCGCCGATTATGGTGGGCGGTGCCGGCAAGAAGCTGCTGCAAATCGTCGCTGCAGAGGCGCAAATCGCCAACCTCATCCCACCCATCGTCAACGGGAAAGACTTCGTGCAAGACCCGGATGCCGCAGTGAAATTTACCAAAGCCGAACTGAAACGACGCATCGACATGCTGCACGGATTCGTCGCAGAGGCGGGGCGTGCCCCTGGGTCCGTGGAAGTCAGCGGGATCGCCATGGTCAACATTACACGCAGCAAGAGCGAGGCGGACGCCGCCGTCAAAGCAACTGCCGCCGCCATGGGCTTCCCCAACGAAGAAGCCATGCGCAATGCTCCGGTAGCGCTGATCGGGACGCCGGATGAAGTAAGACGGGAACTCCGCTCCCGCATCGAAGAATTCGGCATGACCTATTTCATTGTGTTTCCGAGGTCCGACGAAGTGCGCGATCTGCTCGCGAACGAAATTATGCCGGAGTTTGCAGGGTAATGATGGTGTTGGGGTAGGAGACTACCTCCACCTTGTTATTTCGCCGTGCTGGGAATCGTGGTTTTTTGGTCCAGGCGCTGGATAAATTCTTGGTGTTCTGGGCTGGCAAGCCCTTCTCCCAGCACTTTAAGCACCGTCGCCAAATCGTTGCGCAGCAGGGCAGCGGCATCGAGCCATAGCCCAGGAAAACACTCGCTTATGTATATGCCTCCCTCAGCTAGTGGCAAACGCGCATACCGCCCCTCGCGTAAGACAAACCAGTCCAGGGCATGTTCTTGCGTGCGC
>SXID01000271.1 GCA_005772955.1 Planctomycetia bacterium | reverse complement strand
GGAGATCCTGCGGAAGGAGGGCGTGGTCGGGAAGTTCGTGGAGTTCTTCGGGCCGGGCCTCGCGGACCTGCCGCTCGCGGACCGCGCGACGATCGCGAACATGGCGCCCGAGTACGGCTCGACATGCGGCATCTTCCCCGTCGATGCCGAAACGCTCCGCTACCTCACGCTTACTGGGCGGCCCGCGGAACTCGTGGCCCTCGTCGAAGCCTACTACAAGGAACAGGGTTTGTTCCACGACGCGAACACACCCGAGGCGAACTACACCCAAACGCTCGAACTCGACCTTTCGACGGTGGAATCGTGCCTCGCGGGGCCGAAACGCCCACAGGATCGCGTGTCGCTGAAGAACATGAAATCGGCGTTCGCGAACGCACTCCCGTCACTGAGAGCGGTCGCGCGGACACCCACCGCGATCCCGCTGCCGGTGGCCGCGTCCTCACCGACATCCGGGCCGTCCGGCGCGGCGGAACCGGCGCCCGTAGTACCCGCGGGCATGCTGCACGACGGCTCGGTGGTCATCGCGGCGATCACGAGTTGCACGAACACGTCGAACCCGTCGGTGATGATGGCCGCTGGCGTGTTGGCGAAGAAAGCCGTCGCACGCGGGTTGAGTACCCAACCGTGGGTGAAGACAAGTCTCGCGCCCGGCTCGCAGGTGGTGACCGACTACCTCACCAACGCCGGCGTCCTCGCGGACCTGGAAAAGCTGCGGTTCCACGTTGTTGGGTACGGTTGCACGACGTGCATCGGGAACAGTGGGCCGCTGCCGGAAGCGGTGTCGAAGGAAATCGCGAGCGAGGGCCTGGTGGTGTCCGCCGTGCTCTCCGGTAACCGGAACTTCGAGGGGCGCGTCCACGCGGAGGTGCGCGCGAACTACCTCGCGTCGCCGCCGTTGGTGGTCGCGTACGCGCTCGCGGGGCGAGTCGATATTGACTGGGAAACGGAACCCGTCGGCACCGGATCCGATGGAAACCCGGTGTTCCTCCGGGACATCTGGCCCACGCACGAAGAAGTCTCCAGAGCTGTCGCGAGTTCGATCAAGAAAGAATCGTTCGAGCGCATCTACAGCGCGGTGTACGAAGGCGATGCGATGTGGAAGGAACTGAACGTGCCCACTGGCGACCTGTACGCGTGGATCGCGAATTCCACGTACATCGCGAACCCGCCGTACTTCCGCGGGATGGGCGTGATACCGTCGGCCATTGCCGAGATCACCGGGGCGCGTGTCCTGGCACTGCTCGGTGACAGCATCACCACCGACCACATCTCACCGGCCGGCGGCATCAAGCGGACCACACCAGCCGGGCAGTACCTGCTCGCCAACGGCGTCGAACAGCGGGACTTCAACCAGTACGGGGCGCGCCGCGGGCACCACGAGGTGATGATGCGCGGCACGTTCGCGAACGTGATGTTGCGAAACTTGCTGGTGCCCGGCGTGGAGGGCGGGTTCACGCGACACCTGCCCGGCGGCCCGCAAATGAGCATCTTCGATGCTTCGATGGCGTACCAGAAGGACGGCGTGCCGCTCATCATCATCGGCGGGACGGAGTACGGTTCCGGTTCGAGCCGCGACTGGGCCGCAAAGGGCACCAACTTACTGGGCGTGAAAGCTGTGCTCGCACAGAGTTACGAGCGCATCCACCGCAGCAACCTCGTCGGCATGGGCGTCGTACCGCTCCAGTTCAAAGCGGGCGAAAGTGCGGCAAGTCACGGCTTGACCGGTGAGGAGGTGTTCGACATCGGCGGGCTGGTCGCGGGTCTCGACAAGAACTTCGATGGGGCGAGTCGCGACCTCACCGTGACCGCGACCCGACCCGATGGAACGACGATCGCGTTCAAGGCAGTCTGCCGCATCGACACGCCGCAAGAGGTGCAATACTACAAACACGGCGGCATCCTGCACTACGTCTTGCGGCAACTGGCCAACGCGAAGTAACTTCCTCCCCTCAGCAAGTTCAACGAGGTTCCGCAATGCTGGCGATTCTCGCCCAGGCGAACGGCGGTGATGGCGCTGACGGCGCCTTTCTCGCCATTCTGCTCATGGGCGTCTGCGGCTTCTACATCGCCCTCCTGCTGATCGGGATCTTCTTCCTGTTGACGCTGCACAAGGCGCTGGCCAAGTGCCATCCGCGGAACCGGACGATGGAACCGGGGATGGTGTGGCTGAACCTGATCCCGCTATTCAATCTCGTGTGGCAGTTCATCACCGTCGTAAAAGTCGCGGAGTCGCTTGAGTACGAGTATCGTGACCGCGGATGGCATCGTCGCGGGGAGGACTACGGCAAGGGACTGGGGATCACCACGTGCGCGCTGGGGTTCGGCGGGATCATACCGTATTGCGGGATCCTCATCGTCCTTGCCGGACTGGTCTGCTCAATCGTTTACTGGGTAAAGATCGCCGGGTACAGCCGCGATCTCTCGACTGGGTCCACACGCTACGACGACTACGATGATGATGAGGACGACCACTACGACGACGACCGGCGACCACGCCGCCGAAGGCGCGAACGCGACGATGATGAACGCGACGACAAACGCAATGAACGCAAGGACCGCGACGAACGCGATGATGAAGGCGACAAACGCGACGAGCGGAAGCCGTGGGAACGCCGGTGACCGCAACGCGGTGACATGAACACGGTCCCGAACGCTCCGAGGGCTTGCCATCCTTGCCACCCTTGCCCAGGCGAACGGCGGCGATGAACCGCCCACCGAGTTCTTCGTCGTCCTGATTGGCTTCATCTGTGGCTTCTATCTCATCCTGTTAGTCGTCGGCATCATGTTCCTGCTGACGCTACACAAGGCACTGGCCAAGTGCCACCCGCGGAACCGGACGATGGAGCCGGGACAGGTGTGGCTCAACCTGATCCCCATCTTCGGCAGCGTCTGGATGTTCTTCACCGTCATCCGAGTCGCGGAAACACTGGACAACGAGTACTACGAGCGCCGGTGGCACCGTCGAAGGGAGGATTACGGGAAGATGCTGGGCATCATCTCCTGCGCGCTCCTGCTGGCCGGCGTCACCGTCCCCTGCCTGATCTGCGGAATCATGTACTGGGTGAAGATCGCCGGGTACAGCCGCGAACTCGTGTCTTGCTCGCCCAACCGATACGACGACGAAGACGACAACGAGGACGACCGGCGGCCGCGCCGCCGAAGGCGCGATCGCGATGACGACGATTACGAAGACGACTACGACGAGCGAAGGCCGCGGGGACGCGACCGGCGCTGAGGGCGGTCGGGATTCTCTCGTTTGGGTGCGTCGGCAGACACAGGTTCGACCTACTTCAACTTCGCACTCAAACAGAGCTTTCAGAAATGGTATAGCGTAGGCTCCGGCGGGGTCGCGCTTGGGCACAAACCCAAGCACGACCCCGCCGGAGCCTACGCTATACACGTCCCATTCGCTTACGCGAGTTTGCTGGTGATGTTCACGAACGTGTGGACGTGCGGCAGCGAGCGGAAGCTCCACACGAAGCCCGGGCCTTCCAGACGCCAGTAGCTCCACGGCTCCTTCTCGTTGCGCTTGCCTTCTTCGTAGAAGGCCATCGACAACTTCTCCATCCCGCCGTTCGCCTTGATGATCTCCATCACCTCGTCGCCGTCTTCCTTGCGGTACGGGGCGACCAGTTCCAACATCACCTTCTGGGTGAGTTCCTTCTGTTCCTTCGTCATGTCACCGAAGGCCAGACCGGGGACCTTCGCGTCCTTCTTGGGGACCGGGATCGAGCCGTGCTCGTCCTTCCACTTGCCCGGCATCACCGCGGTCTTGCGCTGATCCGCGCTCAGGGCGCTGAACAGGTTCGTCGCGGACGCGGTCTGCTTGTTGAACACGTTGTTGGTCGCGTAGCCGTTCGGGCTGTGGCCGTAGTACAGCGGCCCGCCGAACGCGGTCTTCTCTTCGGAGTTCCCGTCGCAACGCACGGTCAGGTGGTGGGAGCAGAACACCAGGGAGAACTTCTTGCCTTCGACAGCTTCACCGTAGATGAGCGCGCCGGCGGCCTCGAAATCGCCGCTGTTGTCGAACCGCCCGTTGCGGCTCAGTTGCTTGTAGCCTTCTTCGCCGTTGGCGATCGCGCGGAAGATCTTGTCGAGCAGTTCGACCTGCTTCTTGTTGTACTCCTCACCGATCTTCGACTTTCCGTCGGCGCCGTTGTGCGTGAGCAACCGGGCCGCGGTGCCCTTGCCGCCCACAACGCCATGATCCCACGCGCGCACCAACTTCTTCTTCTGGTCCGCGTCCATCGACTTGTACAGCTCGAAGATCATCGCTTCGGCTTGGGCCTGCTTCTCGGCGCGGGCGGCCGTGGCCTTCTGAAGCGGGGTCAGACCGACCGCGGCAACAGCGGCAGTGGTGCCGAGCACGCGGATGAAGTCGCGGCGGCCGAGGGTGGGTGTCGTTTCGCAATCCGGGCAGGACGGGTTCTTGTCGGCAGGCAGCATGGGACGCGCTCCGGCGGGAAAGGGGTGGGCGAGGTAAATGATTCACTCCCGACATTAAACACTATGCGACTGGGGAAGTCACGCGCGAAGAGAATGAGAGCCACGAGACGAGTGAAGTGTTTGTCTAGCGTCGACCACGCATCGCTCAAGTGGGAGGACACGTGGCCCTCCGGGGCCGACGCTAGACTGCCGTCGCGTACTACAACTTGCCCTTGAAGAACACCGCGCCCAGCGGCGGCAGGTTCAGCAGCACGGAATACTTCTGGCCGTGCATCGGCGCGAATTCGGCGTACACCCCGCCCGCGTTGCCGACGTTGCTGCCACCGTACACGCCCGCGTCGGTGTTCATCACTTCGGTCCACGCGCCCGGACCGGGTACGCCCAGACGGTAGTTGTGACGCGGCACCGGCGTGAAGTTGTACACCATCACCACCACATCGTCGCCCTTGTTCTTCCGCAGGCAACTGATGACGCTATTGGCCGCGTCCGAGCAGTCGATCCACTCGAACCCGCCCGGTTGATTGTCGAGTTCGTGCAACGCCGTTTCGGCGGCGTACAACTTATTCAGATCGCGCACGACGGACTGCACGCCTTTGTGCGGCCCGTGCTGCAACAGGTGCCAGTCGATGCTCTGGTCGTGCCGCCATTCCTGACGCTGCGCGATCTCGCCGCCCATGAACAGGAGCTTCTTCCCGGTCATTCCCCACTGGTATGCGAACATCAATCGCATCCCGGCGAACTTCTGCCACTCGTCGCCGGCCATCTTATCCCACAGCGGCCCCTTCCCTTGCACGACCTCGTCGTGCGACAGGGGCATCACGAAGTTCTCGTTGTAGGCGTACAGCATCCTGAACGTGAGGTCGTTCTGGTGGTGCTTCCGGTGGATCGGGTCCAGCGCGAAGTACTTCAACGAGTCGTGCATCCAACCCATGTCCCACTTGTACCCAAAGCCCAACCCGCCGACGTAGGTGGGACGAGACACCATGCTGAACGCGGTCGATTCCTCCGCGTAGGTCTGCACGCCCGGGAAGTGCCGGTACACCTCCTCGTTGAACCGCCGCAAGAAAGAGATCGCGTCGATGTTCTCCTTCCCGCCATATTGGTTCGGCACCCACTCACCGGCCTTACGCGAGTAATCCAGGTACAGCATCGACGCAACCGCATCCACGCGCAAGCCGTCAATGTGGTACTTGTCGAGCCAGAACATCGCAGAGGATAGAAGGAAACTGCGGACCTCGTGTCGGCTGTAGTTGAAGACGAAACTACCCCAGTCCGGGTGGAACCCCTGGCGGCTGTCCGCGTGCTCGTAGAGACAGGTGCCGTCGAAATTTGCCAGCGACCATGCGTCCGTCGCGAAGTGGCTCGGCACCCAGTCGAGGATCACCCCAATGCCGTGCTGGTGGAGTGTGTCCACGAGGAACATCAGGTCTTGCGGGGTGCCGTAGCGGCTGGTCGCGGCGAAGTACCCGGTTGTCTGATAACCCCACGACGCGAAGAACGGGTGTTCCGTGATCGGCAGCAGTTCGACGTGCGTGAACCCCATGTCCACACAGTACGCCGCGAGTTTGGGCGCCACGTCACGATAGTTCAGCGAGTGGTAGGGCGGGTCCGCTTCGCGCATCCACGAGCCAAGGTGAACCTCGTAGATGCTCAACGGCTTGTCGTGCGAACTCTTCTCTTTCCGATTCGCCATCCAGTCGAAATCGTGCCACTGGTACGAGAGATCCCAGGTGACCGCGGCCGACTTGGGTGAGATCTCGCATGTGAACGCAAACGGGTCCGTCTTCTCGGCGACGTACCCGCCGGGCGCGGCGATGAGGTACTTGTAGCAGGTACCCTGCTTTGCCTCCGCGATGAACCCGCCCCACACGCCCGATGAACCGATCGCGCGCAACGGGTTTGCACCCTTGTCCCAGTTGTTGAAGTCGCCGACGACGCTCACGTAATCTGCGTTGGGCGCCCACACCGCGAAGTGATACCCGTCCACGCCATCGACAGTCGCGGGGTGAGACCCAAGTTTGTCGTGGAGCTGGAGGTGACTGCCCTCGTTGAAGAGGTACATGTCCTGCGGGCCAAACCAGCCGTACTCACTGTTCACGGGCAGATTGGGCGCGTCGGGCACGGGGTCCGAGCCGAACGGCAGGAATTTGGGCGCGTCGGCGTGGCTCATGGTTGACTCTGTCCGCATTGTGTGGCGCAGGAGAGATAAGGAAGAAGTACCGGATTCGCGGCACAACCGCCAGACGCGCGGTCGCACTTACGGACTAGAAGTGGGCTGAAGTGCAACGCTTGTGCCTGACGCGAGGCGGAAGAGTGTTCCCCGCGAAGACCGCAGGGGACGCAGTGCGAAAGTACGGCGAGTGAAAAGCAGCGTGTTCGAACTCTCATGGTCTCTCTGCGGTCTCCGCGGTGAAGACTCTTCCGCCTCGCGTCAGGCACCCACGCCGGCGCCGTGGACCAGTTCCTCCCACACGCTTTCCAGCACTGCGAGAGCGTCTTCGGGGAGCGGTAGTTCCGAATACGCTAGCCGCGTGTAGAGATTCGCGAGCCGCGTAAACGCGTCCGCATGATCGGGAAACCCTTCTCCAACCTTGTGCGCGAACTCCAGCGGCGTCTCGGTTGGCTCGCGGCCCGCGTCGCGGTCCCAGGCCCATGCGTCGAACGCCTCGAACGTGTATGAGATCAGTTCCTCCGGCTCGCGCCGGTCCGCGGTGCCGTCGGAAAACGGATTCGAGTACAGACTGAACGGAGGCGGCCTCATCGCCGCTTGCGGCGTCGCGTCGGCTGCCGCTTCCTGGCGGGCGCGACCCGTGGTTCCGAACAACCCGGCCCACCACGCGCGGATGCCTTCGAGCCAGCGCCGCGCCCAGTCGGTAAAGGGGGCCAGGTACTTCAGCACGCCGAAGAACAGCGCGAGGATCACGATCACCGCGACGATAGCGAACACGATCCACTTCAGCACACCCGCGATCTTCGCAAGCGCGCCGCTGAGTTGCGAGTTTGTCTGCGAACTTGCGTCGCGCGAATTGCTGTCGGCCTTATCGTTCTCCGCGTCGTCTTGTGGATCGGCGTCGGACGCTCTCCCCTCCGCGTCGCGGCTACGCGAGTCGTCTTTAGTGTCGCCCCGAGCGCCCTGCCCTTTTCCTTTGTCGTCGCCACCGGACTGGTCAGACTTCTTGCCGCTGCCGCCTTTGCCGTCTTGCCCTTTTCCAGCGCCCTTCTCGCCTTTGTTCCCGCCGGGGTCGCCACCCTTCCCGCTCGCACCGCCGTCGCCGGCTTTCGACTTGTTGCCACCGCGACCGTCGCCTTCCCCGGCGGAATCGCCGAGTTGCGCGTGCTTTGAGGCGTTGCGCTTCGCCGCGCCCGCGCGCTCGATGCCGAACCACGGCACCTCGGAGTGCGGTCTGGGGAGGAACGCGCCAATTACCAGAAACACGACGATCAGCACCCCGCCGAGGCCGAGCCAACTGGCGGTCATCGCACCGGGAACTTTTGCTTTCCGCTGCCGCAGGTAGCGCCGCACACCGAGCAGACTCGTGGTGACGAGCAGTCCAAGCGCGCTGCCGATGTACACCGTCATCTGGAGGAACGTGGCGTGACGTCGCTTGTCGTCGCTGGCGTCGATAAGCGACTGACCGAGTGCGAACAGCGGAAGCGCCGCGAGCGCGAAGTACAGCACCCACACGCCCGGCGTGTGCCCGCCCTTGCGTTGAGACTCTTTGTGCAACTGATACTTCTCGATCCAGTCCCACAGCCGCGAGTCGTGCTTGGGCTTCTTGGCCTTCTTCTTTTTCCGCTTCGACTTCCCGCTCGCCTTCGGCTCGCGGCTAACGGCATTGCCGGACTCCTGTCCTCTGTTCTCTGCGCTGTCGGCGTCTAATCCCGCGGCGTTGAGCAATCCGCGACCGCTCGATTCAGACCCCTCGTCGATGTGTGTGCAGTCCCACGTGAGCTTGTGCGCGCTCCACCACACGAGCGCGAGCAGCCCGAGGTTGACAAGCCAGCCCCACGACTTCAACCAGCCAGCGGGGTATTGGACGTAGGAGAGTAGCGCGAGGTAGGTGACGATGGCCAGCACAATGCCGTAGAGCTTCGCGCGACCGGCATCGACCTGAATGGAGATGCGTGCGACGAGTACCGCGGCGAACACGAAGAAGAACAGCGTGTAAAGTAGGCGTTCCGTGTACCGCCCCGCGTACAGCACTTCGACGAGGAAGAACACGAGACTACCGACCATGAGCATGACGAGCGCCGGGCTAAGCGCGGTCACGGCATAGTCGGCAACGGACGGCGGTTCGCGCTCTCCTGCCACTCACACCTCCGTTCAGCGTCGCACCCGAAGGGGTCGCTCCGTGATAACGCCGCTCGCACACTACGGTTTCGCGGGCGGCGGGAAGTTCGGCCACGACCACGGGCCGGACCAGCCATAAGGATATGAGTTTGGCCACCCGCCAGGGGTCAGGTGGAACGGGCTGAAGGGCGCAAGGGGCGCTTTCTGGATACGGCCCGGCGTGGTTCCCGTGAGGCGATTCAGCAGCGCCTTCACGTGCGCGTCGTACTCTGGTGTCGCGGTGATTTCCCCCGCGAGCAACAACAATCCCGCGACGCCGATCTTGTCGCCGTAATGTTCTCGGACTCGCTTCTGTTCGCCTCCGGTGGCGAACCGGCCCAGTGTCGCGAGGAATAGCACGTCCACACGCTCCGCAGTGGTCTTCGTGGATCGCGCCAGTTCCTGAACGAGTTTGTCGAGCGAGTCGGCTGCGGGAATGACACGCGCCGCGCTCGACCCTACCGGCTTCGGCTTCAGAGCGTCGTCCGCGGGGAAGTTCAGCGCCACGCCGCGCGCGCCGAACGGAACCTTACCGAACGCGTAGGCAACCTTCGAGCCGCTGGGTTGCTCCTTGCTCACCGCGACGACGAACTTCGAGTCCGGGCTGAACCGCGCCGATACGAAGTTGCGTTCCGTCGTGGGAAACTCGGAGCGAGTGAGCACCTTACCAGTCACCGATTCCCAGACGATCACTTCTGCCGGAGCATCTGAAATGGGACCGGGAACCTTGCCGCGATACTCGTTCGGTTCCGTCCCGGTAACCGCGACAACGTACTTCGCATTCGGGGAGAACGCCGCGTCGGCCACTGGTCGCTTCGTGCCTTCGAGCCGGAGGACGGTCGCGCCGTCGGCCGTGTCCACGAGCCGGAGGTCGCTGCCAGTCGTCAGAAGCATCTGCTTGCCGTCGGAGCGGAGGTCGAAGATGTAGTCATCCGCGCCCAGGACGATCGTGGCGGAGGCTTTGCCGGTGAGCGGGTCGGCGTGGCTCACCGTCGTGCGCTCTGTGCCCCGCGTGCCGAACCATTCACGCAGTTCCACGTGAAACCCGGTGCCGCGATGCCACACCGCGGTCCGCAGGTCGGCCAGACCTTGCTTGATCGACCCGACGCGCTTGCCGATCTCCTTCTTCGCGACTGGATCATAGTGAACTATGGTGTATTTCAAGACCGTCGAATTGCTGGCCGGATCGGACGTGTGATAGAGCGCGGTTCCGTCGGGCCGGTAGGCCGCTTGCGCGGCCCGTTCCGCACCCGGCGGAATGGCGTACAGCTTCGCGCCGGTCGCGGCGGCGTAGAAGACAACCCCGTGTTCCCACTCCGCGGTCACGATCGTCTGGCCGTCCGGCGCGAACGCGGCCGTTCGAGGTTTCACGCTGTCGCTGCTCCAGACCAACTCGCTGGCGGCGCGATCGAAGCAGCCGAACCTGCGGCCGTCGAAAAAGAGAAACCGCTTTCCGTCGGGACTGATGGCGAGAATCTTCGCAACCGTTTGCGCGACCACAACCGGCTTTCCGGCCCAGGCGCCTGCTGGCAGCGGCTCCGCCTCCGCTCGTGAAAGCGCGGGAGGTGGCGGTTCCTCACCGAAAGCTGAGAGGTGAAGTAGCGCGCCGGCGAGCATCGCACCTGCGAAGGAGGGAAGTACTCGCGCCATCGGTGGAACCTCGGGTTGCATCGAGTCGTGCTTGGTACGCGACGCCGCAAGCGGCGATTCGCTCCGCATTCGCCGCACCAGTGTCGAGAGCCTTACGTCCACGTTTCGCCTCCGGTTCGACCCACCAGTACACGAGACAGGTGGAGTCGATTGCCTGCGCACGATTTTGCCAACCGGGATCACTTCTTGGGCGCGAGGAGCGGCTTCAGTGCTTCCGCGAAGGCATCGGCCTGACGCATGAACCCCAGGTCGGTCGGGTGCGAGCCGTCCACCGTGCCCTCTCCGTCGTCGCCAATCAGGTTGTCGCCGCGCAGGTAGTGCAGGTTCTTGTCGCCGCCCGCGACGAGCGCGTCGAACGCTTTCTTGTACGCGGCGCGGCTGTCCGCATTGCGCTTCGCCAGCGCGGGCAGAGCCGGTGCGTTTGCGTAACTGCGGTCCTCTACGAGCAGGATCGGCGTGGTCGGCTTGGCCTTCCGCAGCGCCTTCACGAACGGTTCCGTGCGTTCGGCTACCTGCACCGGGTTCAAGTTGGGGAGGCAGTCGAGAACGAACACGCTCGCGTCAATCTCACCCATGAGCGCGGCGATGTCGAGATCGAGTGTGCCGTTCCCGGAGAAGCCGAGATTGATAACCGAGCGGTCGAGCTTGCGCCCGAGGATCGCGGTGTGAACCATGCCCGGCCGCGACGCGCACCCGCCCTGCGTGATCGACGTGCCGTAGAAGATGATGGGCGCTTGCCTCTCCGCGGGCCGCGCGTCGGCGGTCTTGAGCGCAGTCCCCTTCGGCAGCCCGATCTCGACCGACGACACGCCATTGTAGAGCGGCAGGTAGAGCAAGAACTCCTTCTCGCCCGCGGCCAGACCGGTCGCGAGTTGCGCGGTCGTGGTCTCGGTCGCAGGTCGCCCGTTAGCGACCCACTGCCACCTCCCCGCGGCGGTCTTCACGTACAGGTCGAGTCCGCTCACACCGGTCGCGGGCATGTGGGGCAGCGCGAGGTTCTTGCTCGTCACGGTCCAGCGTGCGTGAACGGTTGTTGCGTCAGTCACGAACCGAACGCACAGCCCGGTCGAGTTCCGGCTGAGGTTCCACACCGGCGGTCGCGCGGTCTTCTCGGCCTTCGCGGGAAGACGGTCGAACGGAGCCTTGGTGTCGGCCCAGCCCCGACCCTCTACGCCAAGCGGACGTATGTCGTACCAGTGAACGCCGGTCTCGGGATCGACCTTTGCCGTCTTGGGATCGACAACCGGACCGGCGGCGAGCAACGCAGCAGGAAGCACAAGGAGTGCGAGCGAGGTGAGGCGAATCATGGCTGTGAACCTGCGAGGAAGAGGAATGCGGTACAGAGCGAGGGTTTCGGAACAGGTGGTGCGTCTTCGTTGGACAGACTTCTGTACCAGTGCAGTCACTTGTCGTCCTTCGGCTTCAACGGCTTGCCTTCCTTGAGCCACGATTCGTTGAACGCCGCGCAGCGGATGTTGCTGCCGTTTGGGCCGAGGAGGTAAATCACGCCGTTCGGCCCCTGCGCCAGCGACATGTACCCGGTCGGGCCGTCCACCTTACGGACGTGCGGCCAAGTTTTGCCGTCATCGAACGACAGTGCCGCGAACGTGCCGCCACCGAACAGTTGTTTCTTGTTGTCGAAACTGCACAGTAGCAACCCGCCCCCGGACAGTTTCAGCGCCGCGGCCTTCTGCCCGACCGAGATTCCGGGGAAAGGCGTCGGTACAGGTTCCCACGTTTCGCCTTCGTCCTTCGACGCGAATGCCGGCATCGGATCGGGACCACGCATGAAAGCGACAATCGCACCATCGGCGCGTTGCACCGCGGCCGGGTGAATCACGTACTTGCCTGCGGCTTTGCGCAAATCGCCCTTCCCCACCGTCCACGTCTTCCCGTTGTCGGCGCTGGTCATGATGCGCTCGTCGCGGTGGCCGAAGTCGCCGTCCGCGGCCAGCACGAGTTTACCGTTCTTCGCCACGAACGCGGAACACGGCTGGCTCAGGCGCAGTGGGTCTTCACGCGAAAGGATCACACGCGGCTTCGACCACGTCGCGCCGCTGTCTTCCGACACGCGCATGCAATCGGCCGCGTCATCCCACCCCGCGAACGACTGTGTGAAGAAGTGGTACTGGCGTTTGCCGTCGGAAAGCAGAACCGGGGCGTGGGTGTTGCAGTCCGGAGTCCCGAAGAAGAACGACGGCACGTCCCACTTGTCCGACCCGGCGCGGAGCCGGCACGCGGCTTGCGAACACTCACGGCCTTCCTCCTGAGTGCAGGTGTACCACACCGCGAGTACGTCGCCGTTCGGGCACACGACAACCGTGGAGAAGTGGTTCCACGCGCCGTAGATCGGCCCCCACAGATCCTTCGGCACCGACAAGCCCTTGGTCAGATCGGCGAAGTACGGCTTCGTCGCAGCGGGGCCATCCTTCGGCGCTGGAGTCTGTTTCACGTCGCGCTGATTGAGCGGCGGCTCCGCGACTGGCAGAGGCTTGGTCGCGGGCATCTCGGCCATCACCACGCGGAACCCGGTGACGCGGTTGGCGTCGTCCGGGAAGTGGCCGGAGCGGTTCGCGGAGCGGCAATAACGGGCCGCGCCGAGTTTGTGCGAGGCGGGTAAGTAGCTCCACCCGCGAGTGACCTTCGCCCAGCCGTCGGCGCGGCCTACGGGGTCCGTCTGTTCGCCCACTTCGTAGGGGCCATACCAGTCGAAGCACCACTCCGCGACGTTGCCGTGCGTGTCGTGCAGCCCCCAGGCGTTCGGCTTGTACCCGCCGACGGCGACCGCGGTAATCCGCTTCTTGTCGGGCGTCAGTCCGAAATTGGCTTGTTCCGCGGTCAGCGTGTCACCGGTGTTGTACGGAGTCGTGGTCCCAGCGCGGCATGCGTATTCCCACTCGGCTTCCGTCGGCAACCGGTATGGCTTGCGCTCTTTCTTTGCGAGCCACGCGCAGAAATCCACCGCTTGCTGCCACGTCACCATCACGACTGGGTCGTTGTCGCCCTTGCTGACTCCGTGTTTGCCGCGCAGCTTCTTGTGGTCAGGATCAAACTGTTCGTACTGCGCATTGGTGACCTCTGTCGCACCGACGAAGAACGCCTTGGAGAGCTTCACCTTGTGTCCGGGTGCCTCATCCCATTCGCGCGAGTCCCACTCTTCACGCGACTTCGGCGGAGCGTCACCGCTCCCCATCATGAACTCGCCTGCTTCGACGCGCACCAGTTTGATGCCGACGGATGCGGTGTGCTCCTTGCCGGCTGGAAGGCCGGCCGCGACCAGCGCGGTCGTCCCCAACAGGAGCGCGACAGCGGTTGTGAGCCAGTGCATGGCGGTGTCCTGCGGTGTTCGCGGAGGTTCTCAGTTCGCTCCGATAAGATCCGCGCCTCAGCCAGTGGTGTTGAAGGTAGTTGCAACGATTGCGCGATGGCAAACAGGGACGATTTCCGTCCATCAAAACTTCCGGGCCGCGTCCGCAAGCTACAATGAGATTGTCCGCAGTTCACGCGAGACCAGACGCGTACCCGAACGTGAGGCCACCATGTCGAAGACACCAAAAGCTGCGAAGCCGTTCGAGGAAGAACCAGAGGATGTGAAGGCACTTGCCACGGATCAACAACGAGAAGCGGTCATCCGGGCGGGCGTCCTCGCAGTGCTGGGATGCCCAACGCGATTGCTCCGTGTGGCCGTTATGCCGCTCTGGGGCAACAACTTCCGCGTCAACGTGTTGATCGGCGAAGATGCAACCGCCGTCATGATCCCCAACAGTTACTTCGTAACGGCTGATGACCGTGGAAACATCCTCGCCACGACACCGCCGATCCAGAAGCAGTACTAATTCCGCTCGTAGCACTGACCTGCGACGCCTCTGACGGGGTCTCGTGTTGCGGAACTCGACTGCACCGTCACTCACGGGTGTGGTGCATTCCCGACTCAGTTCAGACCGGGCAGTTTCCCCGTGCCGTCGCCCAAACCGGTCACCTTGAGTTCCATCCGGTCGAGCATCGACAGCCACAGGTTGTTCAGCGGCGTTTCCTTCGGATACCGGACGTGGCGTCCCGACTTCAGCGTGCCGCAACCGCCGCCCGCCAACAGGATGGGTAAGTCGTCGTGGTTGTGAGCGTTGCCGTCCGAGTTCCCGCTACCATAGGCGATCATCGCGTGGTCGAGCAACGTGCCATCGCCTTCCTTGATGCCCTTCAGTTTCTCCAGCAGGTAGGCGAGTTGCGACACATGGAACTTGTTGATGTCGCGAATCTTCGCCTTCTTCTCTGCCTTGTTGTCGTGGTGTGAAAGCTCGTGGTGCGCCTCATTCACGCCCACCATCGGGTACGTCTTGTTGCTCCCCTCGTTAGCGAGGACGAAGGTAGCCACCCGCGTCACGTCGGTCTGGAATGCGAGCGCGATCAGGTCATACATCATGCGAACGTGTTCTTCGTACTTCGCGGGAATGCTCGCGGGCACCGTGTAGCTCGGCGTCTTCACCGGCGGCAGTTTCTCGGCGCGCTCGATACGCTGTTCGATGTCACGCACCGCCGAAAGGTACTCGTCGAGCTTGCGCTTGTCGCTCGCCCCAAGTTTCACTTCCAGGTCTTTCGAGTCCTCACGAACGAAGTCCAGGACGCTCTTCCGCTTCGCGTCCTGGGCAGCGCGCTCGGCCGGCGGCTTCGTGGAGAACAGCCGCTCGAAGACGACCTTCGGGCTGACTTCCTTCGGCAGCGGTTGCGTTGCACTCCGCCACGACATCGTGGACGAGTACACGCACGAGTATCCGGAGTCGCAGTTGCCAGCCATCGCGCCGTGTTCACCGCCGAGTTCCAGAGAAGGCAGGCGCGTCCGGTCCGCGAGTCGCGCCGCGGCCACCTGATCGACCGAGATCCCGGCGCGGATGTCGGTGCCATCGGTCTTCTTGGCCTGTGCGCCGGTGAGGAACGCGCCCAACGCCCTCGCGTGGTCGCCGCCACCGTCGCCGTGCGCGCGGGCTTTGTCCGCTGTGAGGCCAGTCAGCACGAGCACCTGGTCACGCACCGGTTTGAGCGGCTCGAGGATCGCGGGCAGGTCGAAGTCGGTGCCTTCGGTCTTCGGCGTCCAGTCAGCCATGTTCTTGCCGTTGGGCACGTAGCAGAAGCACATGCGGTTCGGTGCGGGGTTCTTCGCGTCGCCCGCGCCCCACGCGGTGACCGGTCCCATCGCTTCGAGCCACGGCAACGCGAGCGAAACGCCGAGCCCCTTGAGGGCGGTGCGGCGGGAAATCGTGGGCATGTCAGGCTCCTATCGGTGTTCGACTTCAGTTCGCTGCTGTGAAACGCGCGTGAGCGCGAGCCACCTTGTTTAGCGTCGGCCCCGGAGGGGCGGACCGTTATTACTGAACCTTCCCGCGGCGCATGCGGAACGGATCACTCTTTACCAACTCGGTCACGAGCACTGAGAGCTTGTAGTCACCTTTTGCAAGCGCGGCCGTGATCGTATCGACAGCGCGGCGGTCGTAGAACTCCAAGCCGCGACCGAGCGCGTATGTCATCATCTTCTCGGTAAAGCACTTCGCGAACAAATCCTTTTTGCCCAGAAGCACCGCTTTCAACTCCGCGGGGCCGGTGAACTTCACGTTGCCAGGTAGTTCGCCGCTCGAATCAATCGCCGCGTCGCCGTCCTTCGTGCGGAAGCCGCCGAGCGCGTCGAAGTTCTCCAGACCAAAGCCGAGACCGTCCATCTTCGCGTGGCAGTTCGCGCACGCGGGGTTCGCGCGGTGCGCCTCCATCTGCTGTCGCAGCGTACCCGCCGTCACTGGCTTGCCGTTCTTCTCCAACTCCGGCACGTTTGGGGGCGGCGGTGGCGGGGGCGTTCCCAGCAGTTGCTCCAGAACGTAGCGCCCGCGCTTCACCGGCGACGTGCGACCGGGGTTCGAGGTCACCGTTAGCACGCTCGCTTGCGTGAGGACGCCGCCGCGATTCGTGCCCTTCAGTTCGACGCGAACGAAGTCCTCGTTGTTGCGAAACTTCAGCCCCTTCGGGCCGGTCGCGAGACCGTAGTGCCGCGCGAGCGGAGCGTTCACGTAAGTGAAATCGGCATCGAGGATGTCGAGAACCTTCCTATCCTCGCGGATGATCTCGCCGAAGAAGAGTTTCGTTTCGGTGAGCATCGCGGCGCGGAGCGGCTCGTTGAACTGTGGGAACTTCTTCGGGTCCGGGGTCGCGGTCTTCAGCGGCTGAAGTTGGAGCCACTGCATCACGAAGTTATCGACCAGAGCCACCGCGCGAGGGTCGATCAACATGCGTTTCACCTGCGCATCGATGTTCGCCGTGAGTTGCTTCTTCGCGGCGAGGTCGAATAACTGCTGGTCGGGCATACTCGACCAGATGAAGTACGACATGCGCGACGCAAGTTGATACTCATCGAGCGGCACCGGCGAGCCGCCCGCGTTAACTCCCGGAGTGTTGTCGAGTTCGACGCGGAACAGGAACTTCGGCGACACGAGCGTCGCGATCATCGCGAACTGCATCGCGGCTTCCCACTTTTCGCCCTTCGCGATTGCGCCCTCCGCGAACTTCAGTAAACGATCGAGTTCGTCCTTCGTAATGGGGCGGCGGTACGCGCGGGTTGCGAATCGCTCAAGCACTTCGCGCGAGCGGTCCGCGATGGGCTTTTTCTCGTCGCACGAGAGGAGCTTTTTGTGCGTCGCGGGTCGGCTGTCGAGCGGGCCGGTGAGCGACATGTAGCGCACGTAGAGCGTTGGGGCCGGTTCGCCCTCTTCGGGCTTCACCAGCGCCACCACGATCTTGTCGAGACCGATGTCAGCGGGGATTTCGACGCGGAACGTGTCGCCCGCCTTCTCCACGCGGGACTTCACTTCGAGCGTCTTCACGATGATGAACGGACGCAGGTGCTTCACCGAGGCGCCGGCGAGCGCATCGGCCTCGGCGTCGGTGGCGGCACCTTTGGCGTCCTGGTCGCAACCCGCGAGGATCGCGATCTTCACCGGCTTGGTGCCGGTCGTCTCCACGTACACCGTCGTCTGCGCGTTGTATACCCCATCGCGTGGCAGGTTATTGAACCGCGTAAAGATCGGGCCGGTTTCGACCGGCGTGCCGGTCGGCTTGAAGATCACGACGCGGTGGTTGTTCTTCATCGGCACGTTCGGCCCGGCCGGTTCGGTGAACTGCGTCCCAACACCGCGCGACGCGGGCGGAGGCGGCACCGGCGTGACCGCGCGAGCCATCACCGTTTCGGCCGCCGCGAGATAGCGTTCGAGCAGCACCGGCGGGAGCGTGAGCACGTCACCGATGTTGTCAAACCCGTGGCCGACATCGTCTGACGGGAAGTCTTCGGCAGGATTGAAGTCGATTCCGACAAGGTCGCGGATCGTGTTGTTGTACTCGTTGCGGTTGAGCCGCCGCATGGTGACGCGGCCGGGGTCCGGCTTCGCGGTACGGTCGTGCTTCTCGAATACGTCGCCCACCACTTTGGTGAACGCATCGCGTTCGGCCACCGTCGGCCGCGGCTTCTGCGGGGGCGGCATCTCGCCGGCCTTCAGCGCATCGAGTACCCGCAGCCACGTCTTGCGGTCTTTGAGAAGTGCCGCATCGTCGGCGTACTTATCGAGCGCGAGGTCAGCCTTCGCCTTCTCACCGCTGTGACACGCGAGGCAGTGCTTCTTGAGGAACGCGACGCCTTCCGCCTTGAACGCGGGTTCCGCCTTCGGCTGCGCGGCAACCACTGGCAGTTCCGGCGAGCGGAACAGGCAAACCCCTGCGACCAGCACGGACAGCAGGAAGAATTCGCGGCGAACGCGCATCGGGGAGTCCGTGAGGTGGGATCGGCAAGTGGAGAGAGTCTTGGCGGGTGTGTACAGGATACCACCGGATTCCGCTCGCGACCAACCCAAACCGCGCGGTGCGTATCGACACGGCGGCGACAATCTTTGACGCGCTCGTGTCGGTACGCGGGGCTTACTTCACCGAGAACTTGCGGACAATCTCGGTCTGGTTCCCTTGCTTGTCCTTCACCGACACTCTCAGAGTGCCGGAGGGAAGCGTCGGAATCGGTTCCGGCAGAGTCCACTCCCAGATACCGTCGCCGCTGGACTTGAACTTCGGGCCGATGTTCTCGGCTCGCTTCACGTGGGGAATGTCGAATTCCGCGACAACACTCAAACTCGCGGGATCGAGGCCGGTGCCGTAGTCGTGCATCCCGATCAGAATGCGTGTCAGCCTCCCGTTCACGCCGGGCGAGGGCGCGGTTAGCGTGAGCGTCGGGCGCTGGTCGTCGAACATCCACCCGCTGCCGCGATCCTGCGGCTTCTTCGGGTCGAACGTCTTATCCACAGGCGCGCCAAGATCGATCCACCGAATCAGCGTGCGGCGATCTTCGTCGGTAAGTGCCGCGACCTTGCCTGCTTTCACCGCGTCTAGGGGCGGCATGATGCTCCCCTTGAACTCGCCTTGCGCGAGAATCTGCTTGTGGATTCCTTCCTTGCCCTTCGCGGCTTCGGTGGGGAAACCGTCGAGGCGCTTGCCGAACACCTTCCAGATAAGCGGACTGCGGCGCGACTGGAACCCACGGACGTATTTGCCCACGCCGATGTAGTGCGCCGCGATGGCGTTGTACGTCGCCGGGAGTTTGCCCGCGTTGCCCAGGTCCCAGCGCGGACCCTCCACCAGCGTGTCGTCATCGAGTACGAGCTTCCCGGCAGGCTCATCGAGTTTGCCGCTGTGACAGGCGACGCAACTCCGCGCGAAAATCGGCTTGATGTCGCGGTGGTACTCGACGTCCTTCACGATCTTGTCGTACCTCACGCCGGTCGCGTCGGCCGCGTCCCACTTGGTTTTCGATTCGTCCTTTAACTTCGTCGTGAGCAGCGGTGTCTGCTTCGTCAGGTCGAAGACGGGGTAGTCCGGCTTCGCGGCGGCGGTGTCCTTGAACTCGGTTTGCTGCTGACTGTGCGCGTGACACCCGCCACAGTTGTTCCGCACTTCGCCCGGTCGCACCTGGTGCCACGTCTGCGCCATGTTCAGCACCATCCCGTCCTTGTCGATGGTCTGGAACGTGAACGCCACATCCGCGGGGATCTTCGCGAGGAAGCTGGTGTCCGGGTTTCCGTCCGGGTCAAGCGGTTGGACACTCCCCTTTGGGTCGCGGCTAAACTTCCGCACTGGGATCTCGCCGAGTATCCGGAGCCGTTCCCAGGCGTGGTTGTAGAAGCGGCCCGCCACGGGTAGCGTCGCCGGTTCCATCGCGAGGATGCGGATCGCGTGAATGTCGCTGTTCTCGTAAATCCCCGCGTCCGCGCCCTGCCCGCCCCAGTTGTACGGGCTGCTCATACTGTAAGAGAACGCGTTGTATGGGTCGCCGACGGCGGTCACGCTTCCCTTCGGAACCGCGCCCCGTGGGAAGCTCTCGCGCTTGTACATGCTCGACGTGCCGACCAAGCCAAACGGCGTGCTTTCCGGCAAGTGCTTCGACTGCCTGCCGTCGTTCTGCAACGCGGCAAGACGCTTCGGCTCCTTGATGCCGTAAATGCGTTCGTACGACACGAGCGGTCGCGGCCACTGCTCGTTGTACTTCGGATCGTTCTTGATCTTCAGCATCTGCCCCGGCTCATCGACCGTCCTGCCGCCCTTGATGAGATAGAGGCCCGTGTCGAGCGGATCGTCATACGGAATCGACCCGCGATTGGCGCTCGGCATCGACCCCGACGACCACACCGCGAGCAAGTGATTATCCGGCGCGCCGCATGGGTGCGTGAGTTTGCCCACGCGTACCGATTTCGGGTCGTTGAGATCGGAGAGCGGCGCCGGCGAATCGCTGCCGTGGGTGAATCGCGTCAACACTTCCATTCCATACGGCTGGAATGGCATGCGGAACGTCCCACGCCCGCGCATGTACATCTTCGGAACTTCCCACCCGTGTTCCTTCGTGGTGACCGACGGGTTGTAGGCCGAGCCGAACTGCGGCACGCCATCCGGCGCGCTCGGTGGCATCTTGAAGAACGTGCCGAAGCCCTGAGTGTTCTGGTTGTAGTACAGCTCAATTACGAGGTTCCCGTCGGAGAGTTGGCTCTGGAAGTGGAACCCGTCGTCGGCCCCGCCGGAGCCGTACAGCGCGCTCACGACCGGGTTCCAGTTGGTGCCGTCCGGGTGGATGCTCCAGATGCCCCACGCGATGCTGCCGTGGACGCCCTGCGATTCGAGTGAACTGAAGATGACGCGCCCGTCCTTCAGGATGACTGGGTGCAGCGCGCTGCCGACGTTGATGTGCCCGATCTTCTCGACGTTCGCGCCGTCGGTGTCCATCGTAAAGAGTTGGTTCGCAACACGCGGGTAGCCGCGTGGCACTTTCACCTGATCGCGCGTACTGGTGAAAGCAACCCGCCCGCCGGGCAGCGGGCACGGGCCGAGGTTGAACACGCCGCGCCCGATTGGATGGTTTGCGAGTTGCTGCTTGAACTCCGTGAACGCGTGGCACCCGGCGTTCGGCGTGGACTCCTGGAACGTGAGTTGCTCGATCTTCTTCGTCTTTACGTGGACCTTGTAGATATCCGATCCGGTGCCGAGAGCGCCGAGGTAGAACCACGCGTAGTAAACCGTCTCCCCGTCGAACGACACATACGGGTCCGCGATCGAGCCTTCGCGGCCCTCAACGAGCACTTCCTCACTCCCATCCGGGTGGAGCAGCATGAGGTCGTAGCCCGCGTCGATGTTGGTAGGGTGTGCGATCTCCGGCCACGCCGATGGCTTCTGCTTGCCGTTCTTCATGACGTGCCGCGGTGCGCGAACGTAAACGATGTCGTAATCCACCTTCACCGTCTTGTCAGACGCGAGCGGCTTGGGCTCTGGGTCGATCTTCGGTGCCTGCAGCGCCGGGTCGGGCGGCGCCGCGAGCAACACCGCGGCAAAGGTGGCGCAGAGAGCGACGGGGAGGAATCGCTTCAGCATTGGCAGCACTCAGGGGTGGGGAACGTGGCGAGTCCGCCGCTCGCGGCGGAGCAGTGATTTCACTTCGGCTGACGCTTCTTCCAGTCGTCCAGCCACTTGTCGGGATCCCAGTAGTGCTCCTCGTTCGCCTTGAACATATAGGCGTGCATGAACGAACGCGGGCGCCGGCGCTCCGGCGGGAGATCGTAGGCAGTCTGATCCACCTCGAACGCGAACCCCAGCGGCATCGACGATTCAGTCGTCGCCTCTTTCCAGCCGTTGTTACCGGCGAACCAGCGCCCGGTATAGTCGCCCAGAGCGGTCATGTCCCAGCGAGTGATCTTCGACTTCGCCCGGTCGTACACGATGACACCTTCGAGCCGGGCATCGTAGCGGTTGTCCAGGTTCTTGACGAACTTGCGGTCGGGCCACGTGTGGAGTACGGTCGGCCCAGTCAACAGCACAGACCCATGAACTCGGAGGCGGACGGTCTGGGGTGAAACCTCCTCGACGGTCACTTCAAGTTCACCGGCACGGACGGAATCGGGCTTCCACGATTCCTCCACTACCCAGAGCGTTTGCGGCACCAGTCCATAGAGCCAGATCCGCTTGGCGAGTTTCGCGGGCACCTTCTGCGTCTGCCCCTTCTCCGGCTTCGCGGGGATGAGCGACTTGCACTCATCCTCCGTGAGCCACAATGAACTGCGCTGACCGTGCGGAGCGTGCGTGCGCAAGCCGCCACAGTCTTCGCCTTCGGGGTGTCGATACTTGCCGGTCGCGATCCGCCCCAGCGGCCGATCGTAGATCGTCAATACCAGCCCGCCAGTTGGTGGCGGCAGTTGCGGCTTGATGTCCCCTTCGACCGATTTCGGGTGGCGGTCCGCTTCCGGTAACTTCGCGTATGCGTCCAAGACTTCCTGAAGCGCGGCGGCCAGTCCGTTGCGGTCCTTGACTCGCCCCGTGAGGAGCTTGCCGCCAGAGGTCATCAGGATCAGTTGGGTGCCGTGCAGCCACCCGCTTCCTTCGTCCGGGTTGGGTTTTGCACTGTAGAACCGCTTCCACGCGGCCTGATACGTGTCGTCTTTGCTGTTGATGTACCAGCCCGGTGCGAAGCAAACGAACTTCTCGTTGAGCAACTTGATCGCGGCGTCCGTGTACAGGGTCGAGCCACCTGACAGGTGGTGCGAGGCGGCGCTTCAGCACACACCCAGTGGTTCGTTGTACCCGGCCCCGCCGGTGTAGAGGACGACGAGCGGTTTGTCGTGTTTGGCCGCCAGCCTGCGGGCCGCGACGACATCGGTCATCCACTGAACCTGAAGGTGACGCCACTCGGTCTCCTGCGGACGCACGAGCGCGAACAACTTCGGTGTGTTCTCCGGCGTCAGATCGAGTTTACTCGCGGCGGCAGCCTTCTTGGTCGGCTCCTTATCGACCGCGCCGACCTCCTGAAACGCCAGGAGCGCCGCAAGGCCGGCGACCGTCGCCAACGCGGGCCACTTGCACTGTAACACGATTCACCTCTTTCGTTCGCGAACGAGAATGGCGGGGAAGTTCAGTCCAGTTCCGTGATCCGGTCGCGGTTGTCGAGCAGATAGACCGGGCGCCCGGAGTGGTCAGGGAACGTCATCACGGGGTCGATGCCGAGGTGATGGTAGAGCGTGGCGAGCGTGTTCTGCGGTGTGTACGGCGCCCCCACGGGTACGCTCGCGTGCTTGTCCGTCCGGCCGATTACCTGACCGGTTTGCAGCCCGCCACCTGCGAAGATGCCGAAACCCGCACGCGGCCAGTGATCACGCCCGTCCGGCTTCGCCCCATTACCGGTCGATTGCCCGACCTTCGGCGTGCGGCCCATCTCGCCGCCGATGTACACCACCACGTCCTTGTCCAGTCCGCGATCGTGCAGATCGGTGACCAGCGCGTGAATCGCTTTGTCGAGTCGCGGCAGCATCAGGCGCAAGCACTTGAAGTTGTCTTCGTGTGTGTCCCAGCTGAACTTGCAGTTCGCCTCGGCGTTCGTCGCACGGCTCCCGAACGTGAGCGTAACGACCGGAACCCCGGCTTCAACGAGCCTGCGTGCCTGAAGCAATCTCGTCGCGTCGTCGGGTCCGTACTTGTCGCGAACGCGGTCCGGCTCCTTGCTGATGTCGAACGCTTCGCGTGCCTTCGGGTTGGTGATCATGTCCAGCGCTTGGGCCGTGAACTCGTCCGACCCGGCCAGGTCGCCGCGACCGTTGTCGAGTTCACGCCTGAGGTGGTCGAACTGCCGCATCAGTTGGGTGCGGTCGTCGAGGCGGTCGATCGTCACTCCGCGTGGGAGCGAAAGCCCTTCGAGCTTTCCGGTGGCGATAAAGGCTTTGTGCGCCGGACCCAGATACGCCGGGCCATTGCGGAACTCGTCGCCCGCGGTCTTGTCGAGCGAGACGTAAGGCGGAAGCCCGCGCCGGTCGCCCTGCCGGATTCGGCTGATCACAGAACCGAAGTCAGGCCGCGCGGCGCGCCCGGACTCGGTTGGCTTGCGGAACCCGGAGAACAACTCAACCGGGTCGTGGAAGTTCGGGTTGAACGCGAGATTGCGAACGAGCGCGAGTTTGTCCGCGATCTTCGCTTGCATCGGCAGCAGTTCGCAGATATCGAATCCCGGCACGTTCGTCTTGATGGGCTTGAACTCGCCGCGATACTCCGCGGGCGCGTCGGGCTTCATGTCGTAGGTGTCGATGTGGCTCGGCCCACCGAACAGGTACACGAAAATGACCGCCTTGTCGCGCGTCCGCCCGCTCGCCGCTTGCGGCGTCGCGGCCTTCAGTCTGAGGAGGTCAGGAAGGGTCAGCCCGCAAAAGCCCAGTGCTCCTACCCGCAGGAAGTCCCGACGGCTCGCGGGCGCGTTGCCAGTTGAGATCGTGAGCATGTGCTTGCCCTGTGAAGGCGAAAAACGGTGTGCGGGTCGGGTGGGTCACTTCTGCGGCTTGCCGGCATCAAAGAGTGTAACCTCGTCGATGAACAACTGCACGTCCTTACCTTCCACAGGGAGGTTCTTGCGCGTTCGGCGTGCGCCAGGATTTTCAGGCGTCGGTGGCGGTGGTCAAATCGCGTTACCCCAGTCCTCATTGGTGTTCAAGCGGTTTATCTTGTCTGGTCGATGACATTTCGTGATTTTTACCCCAGTC
>SXID01000270.1 GCA_005772955.1 Planctomycetia bacterium | reverse complement strand
AAGCCGGCTGGGTTAGGGTGAAAAAACCCAGCCGGCTTACGCCGGCGGTTCGACGGGGCAAGCCGGCTGGGTTAGGGTGAAAAAACCCAGCCGGCTGGGTGAGGATGAAAAAACCCAGCCGGCTGGGTGAGGGTGAAAAAACCCAGCCGGCTTACGCCGGCGGTCCGACCCTCGCTGTGGAAACCGGGAGGGTCGGAAAGCGTGTCCTACACCCCCGACTTGGGGCTTGAGACTTGATGACTTGAGACGGCTAAATGATCTGCTTGATCGGTTCGGCGCCTTCGACGCCGACGAGCTTCTGATCCAACCCGCCATAGAAGTATGTGAGCTTGTTCGGGTCGAGGCCCATCTGCTGAAGCACGGTCGCGTGCAGGTTCTTCACGTGGAACCGGTCGTCCACCGCGAAGTTCCCCAACTCGTCCGTCGTGCCGACGCTCATACCGCCCTTGATCCCGCCGCCGGCCATCCACGACGTGAAGCCGTAAGCGTTGTGGTCGCGGCCGCTGCCCTGCGCGTACTCCGCCGTGGGTTGACGGCCGAACTCGCCGCTCCAGATGATGATGGTGCTGTCGAGCAGTCCCTTGCGCTTCAGGTCTTTGATCAGCCCCGCGATCGGCTTATCGGTGTTGCCCGCGTGCAGGCTGTGGTTCTTCACCAGGTCGCCGTGCGCGTCCCAGTTGTAGTCGTTGTGGTTGCCGCCACTGTAAATCTGAATGAACCGAACGCCGCGTTCGACCAGCCGGCGCGCGAGCAGACACTTCCGGCCGAAGTCCTCGGTGCGCTTCTCGTCGATGCCGTAGAGCTTCTTCGTCTCGTCGTCTTCTTTCGAGAAGTCGACGGCTTCGGGCGCGTGTTCCTGCATCTTGAACGCGAGTTCGTAGCTCGCGATGCGCGCCACGAGTTCGCTGTTGTCCGCTCGTGTCGCAAGGTGCTGCTGGTTCTTCTCCTTGAGCCGGTCGAGCAGGTCGCGCTGTTGCGCGCGTGTTGTGCCTTCGGGCATCGCGAGGTCGTGAATCGGCGTCTTGTCGGCGCGAATCTGCACGCCCTGGTACGCGGCCGGCATGTAACCGCTCGACCAGTTCTTCGGCCCGCTAATCGGCCCGCCCGAGTTGTCGAGCATCACGACGAACCCAGGAAGGTTCTCGTTCACACTGCCGAGGCCGTACGTCACCCACGAGCCGAGGCACGGGCTACCGCTCAACAACCGCCCGCTGTTCATCATGAGCAGGCCGGAGCCGTGAATCGGCGACTCTGCGTACATCGAGTGCAGGAACGCGATGTCATCGACGCACGACCCAACGTGCGGGAACAGATCGGAGACGCGCTTGCCGCACTTGCCGTAGTTCTTGAACGCGTACTTCGGCCCGACAACGCGGCCCTTGTCCTTCTTCCCGCCGCGGCCGAACGTTTTCACGTCAATCGTCTTCCCGTCGAGCGCCGCGAGTTTGGGCTTCTCGTCGAAGGTATCGACCTGGCTTGGCCCGCCGTACATGAACAGGAAGATGACAGCTTTGGCCTTGGCCGCGTGCATCGGCTTCTTGGGCGCCATCGGGTTGATGAACGTCGTGATGCCCTTCGGCGCCTCGTTCGCGCGGAGCGGGTTGTTGTGCAACAGCCCCGTGAGGCCGAGCCCGCCGAACCCGGCCCCGGTTTCCCAGAGAAACTCGCGCCGCGTGCGGCGGCAGAACTGGTTCGCGTCGTTATCGTGCATGGCAGAAAGCCTCGGTTGGCGTGTGGTAGAGCGGTGGCCCAACGAACCACCGCGAATGGGTCAGTCCAAATACACGAACTCGTTGGCGTTGAGGCACAACAGGCAGTACTGCGTGAGCGATTTCAGGTCGTCGAGTTTGTGCTTGTCCTTCAGGCGCTCGATGAACGCGACGTCCTGTTTCACCTCGTCCGCGCTCGGTACGCGCCCGGTTGTGAGCCGGATCGCGCGCGTTACCTGCGCGGCCACATCACGCGGAAACTCGTTCTGGATGCGCTTCGCGAACGCTTCCGCTTGCTCGTTGGCGAACTCGCCGTTCAACAGCCCGAGCGATTGCGTCGGCACGGTGGTGATGTACCGCACCGGGCAGCTCGAATCCGGGTCCGGTTGGTCGAAGCCGACAAGGATCGGCACGCGGAGCGACCGCTTGATGTGCGCGTACACGCTCCGCCGGTTCGCTTCTTCGGGAGCGGAGGTCGGCCAGCCCTGCCCCGGCACCGACTGACCCGCGAGCACTTCCTTTGGGATCTTCGGGAACGTGCTCGGCCCGAACTGCTTCAGGTTCAGCGAACCGCTCGCGAGCAGGATCGAGTCGCGGACCTCTTCGCCGGAAAGCCGCCGCATGTTGAACCGCCATAGCAGCGCGTTGGAAGGGTCGGTCTTGAGGTTGTCCGCGTCCGCGGTCGCCGAGAGCCGGTAGGTACTCGACAGCATGATGAGCTTGTGCAGGCGCTTCAATTTCCAGTCGCCCGCCATGAACTCGGCCGACAACCAGTCGAGCAGTTCCGGGTGCGTGGGTTGTTCGCCGAGTTTGCCGAAGTCGTTCGCGGTGGGCACGATCCCGCGGCCGAAGTGGTACTGCCACACGCGGTTCACGAACACCCGCGCGGTGAACGGGTTGTCCTTCCCTGCGATCCACTCAGCGAGGACCGTGCGCCGACCGCTCGACTTCACGCCCGCGGTGATGGCCGGGTCCGGGAGGCCGAGCACTTCCGGGAAGCCGGGTTTCACTTCCTTGCCCTTCGCCTGCGGCGACCCGCGAACGAGCAGGTGCGTGGTCGGCGGGTTCTTGTCGCAGTTGTTCACCGAGAGCGCGAGTTGCTGACCGGGCGGGGCCGGCTTCTTTTCCAGCGTGGTGCGTTCCGTCTTGAGTGCGGTGTAATCGTCTTTCACCTTGCCCTTGAGTGCTGGCACCACCTTCTTCGCGACCACCGCCGGCCGGTCGATGCCCTCCGCGGCGCGCTGGTCTTCCGCCGGTAGCGTCTTGATCACTTCATCTTCGATCGCCGCCATCAGTTTCTTGATCTCCGCGACGCGGGCCTCGCGCTTCTTCAGTTCCTCCTCGTAGAGTTGCCGTTGGTTCGGCGCGGTGATGTCCGAGAGGCTGTTCGCGGAGCGAACGTCGCGGTTCTCGGAGTACGGCTTGATGTCGCGGAAGAACGCGACCAGTTTGTAGTAGTCGGCCTGCGGAATCGGGTCGGCCTTGTGGTCGTGACAGCGCGCGCAGTTGAACGTGGTGCCCAAGAACGCTTGCCCCGCGGTCGCGACGATGTCGTCGTAGCCGTCGAAGAGCGCCTGTTCGCGGTCGGCGGGTTCGTCGTCCCAGATGCCGAGGCGGTAGAACCCCGTGGCGGTCACCGCGTCCGGGTTGAAGCCAGGTATCTCGTCGCCCGCGAGCTGTTCTTTAATGAACTGCGTGTACGGCTTGTCTTCGTTGAAAGACTTGATGACGTAATCGCGGTAGCGCCACGCGAACGGCTTGGGGCCGTCGCGCTCGTAGCCGTTGGTCTCCGCGAATCGCACCACGTCGAGCCAGTGGCGTCCCCATTTCTCGCCGTACTGCGGCGACGCGAGCAGCTTGTCGAGCAACTTCTCGTAAGCGTCCGCGTCCTTGCTGTGTACGAACGCATCGACTTCTTCCGGTGTGGGCGGCAGCCCGGTGAGATCGTAGTACGCGCGTCGAATGAGCGCGGCCTTTGTCGCGGACGCGACCGGCTTGAGACCTTTGGCTTCGAGACGCGCGAGCACGAACGCATCAATCGGCGACTTCACCCATTCGTTGTTCTTCACTACCGGCGCGGTGGGCCGCTTCACCGGTTGATACACCCAGTACTTCTTCGCTTCCTCCGTGACGACGCTCTTCTTGGCGATGTCGGTGCCCATGCGGTCGGAGGAAACCGGTAGCCCGTCCTTCACCCACTTTTCGAGCGTGGCGATGTCCTTGTCCGCGAGCTTGCCCTTCGACGGCATCCGTTGCTTCTCGTCCTTGGAGTGAATCAACTGAAGGAGAAGGCTGTCGGCCGGCTTCGCGAGGTTCACGGCCGGCCCGCTCTCGCCGCCCGCGAGCGTGCCCTTGCGCGTGGTGAGGTTCAGTTCGCCCTTGAGTTTGTCCGGGTCGGCCCCGTGGCACTTGAAGCAATGCTGGGTGAGTACCGGCAGCACCTCCTTCTCGTAGAAGGACACCTGCGCCTTCGTGAATGTCGGCGTGTCGGCTTTCTTGTCTTGCGCGCGCGAGTGGAAGCCGCCGGTGAGCGCGGCCGCGCCCGCGACGAGGGCCACGAGAGCGAAGGAGCGAGCGAGGCGTGCGGTCATGGCGTGCGTCCGGGCGGGCGGGTGTCTTGGCGAACCCCGCCCGCAAGGGCGGAGGTAAGGGTGGCAACGAGTTCGACGCACCCCCACCCTTGCGGGTGGGGTTCGCCGGCGATCACGGCGATTCTACCGTGACCGCCATCACGATCGGCGCGGTGCGGTCCGGTCCCTTCACTAACTCAATCGTCTTCAGCATCGCGTCCGGGCGCTTCGGTGTCACGCTCAGATAGCGGATCTGCTGCTGACGCAGCGCGAACGCGAACTTCGAGCCGGGCACGTCCACGCGACGGATGTAGTCCGCGAAGTGGACACCGTTCTTCAGTTCGTGGTCTTCCGTCTTGCCGTCGTCGTAGGTGAGCCGGACGATCATGCTCACCGTGCCGTTCGGGTTCGGTTGCTGCGCCGACCAACCGCCCACGCCACTGAGCATGTGAATCGTCTTTGCTTTACCGTTGAACGGTAGGCTCACGCTCTTCGGCATCTTGGGCGGCACGTTCCCTTGCGGGCCGTTCAGCATCACCGCGTTCTTCACGGTGTCCTTTAGCGGATCGACCAGCACGAACGGCACTCCTTCAAAAACCTTCGGACGCCAGTCGGGGAAGATCAGGCGCTCCGCGGTGCCGCCGGCGTCGAAGAACATGTCCTTCGTGCTGACTACCGTTGCGACCTTGTCCAGCGGCAGCGGCACGTACTTGCCCTTCTGCGCCAGGAATTCGAGCAGGTCGGTCAGTTCCTCCGGCTTCATGATCTTCTCGAAGCCTTCGGGCATGAGCGACTTGTCCGTTTCCTTCATGGTCACGATGTCATCCTTCGCGAGCGCGTGCTTCTTGGCCTCCGCGTCGATGATCTCGGTTGTCGTCGCCGTCTGCGCGCCGAGGATGCCGAGGATGGTGCGGTCATCGGCCGTCGTCACGCGATACAGCTTGAAGTTCCCCTCCACGCTGCGCGACGGGTCGAGTATCGCGATGGTCAATTCTTCCTTCGGGTGAACGCCGAAGCCGGTGAGGTCCGGGCCGATGGTGGTGCCTTCGGTGCCGTGCTTGTGGCACTTCGCGCAGTGCGCGACGAACATCTTCTTGCCGTTCTCGACGTTGCCACTTTTAGCGAGCGCGGACTTCAGTTCCTCGATCACCTTCTGCCGGTCGGGGCTGGGCAACCCGCCGCCGAGCGCGAGCATCTTCTTCGCGCGTTCGCTGATCTCCTTGTCAGGGTGCGACGCGAGCGCCGTTCGCTGATCGAGCGCGAGCATGTCGAAGCGGAGCGTACCCTTCTCCACGGCATCCAAGAACGCTTTCGCGGAATCGGTCTTCGCGAGTACCAATCTCAGCGCGACTGGGCGCACAAGAGGCGGGAGGTCTTTCAGCTTCGCGACGACCGCGGAGCCGACCCCTTTAGACTTAGATTGCGCCAGCGCCTCGAAGATTCCGGTCGTGAGCGTGGCGGAAGCCTCCGGCGTGACAACCGCGAGTAGCTTCGTGGCCGCGTCGTCACTCTCAGGTTGGAACTCGACGATCTGCTGTGCCGCCGCGACGCGGTCCGCGTCCTTCGCCTTCGCGTCGGCGAGTGTCGCGAACGCGGTTGCGGTGATCTTCGCGAGTTGCGCGTCGATGCCACTGACACCCCACCCGGCCGCGAGTTTGAGGAGCTTGCCGCGAGATGCGGCGGGCAAACTCGCGAGCGCTTGCGCGATGGTCGCTTCATCACCGGCGCCCAGTTTCGGCTTCTTGCTCGGTGGCCATCCGACCGCGAGACCAGCGATGAACCGCTCGGCCACGGCCGGTTTGGACTCGCGCACCGCGGCCAGCAGGCTCGTCAGTGCGGTCTGATCGTCGCGCCCGGCGAAGTTGCGCGCCGCAGCCTCCACCGCGTCGAGAACGGCGACCCTCTCCGGCAGGTTCTTCATGTTAGCCAAGAAGAAGTGATCGTGCGCCGCGGCGGCGCCCAGGATCGCGGCCCGCGTGGGCGAGTCCATCTCGCTCAGCTCCCCAAGCACCTTCGCGAGCCGCTCGCCGCCCGCAGCACTCGACGGCAGTTCGGACAGCGCGAGCAAACCCGCAAGCCGCACCTTTGGATTGGTGTCGGTGAACACGGACGTGGGCACCTTCGCGAACCACTCCGCCTGGCGCGGCACCACGGCGAGCGCTGCGACCCGCACCGACGCCGACGGGTGCGACGTGGCGCCAACGACCGCCTTCGCAGCCGCCTCGTTCTTCCCGTCGAGAGCGCCGATGGTCGCCAGCGCGTGCAGCGCGTGAACGGCCGCCGGGTTGTTGCCGGTCTCGTCCACCGTCTTGTCTTCGAGCAGTTTGATGAGAGAGCCGACCGTGTCGGCGTTTGCGCTCGCGGCCAACAACCGCTGCGCATGAAGACGCCACGTCATATTCGGGTGCTTCAGCGTTTCGATCAGCTTTTCTGGCGTCGCATCCTTCAGCGTGAACGGCTTCTCAGGTTTCGCCTTCGTGTAGACGACGCGGTAGATGCGGCCGTGCGTCTTGTCGCGCAGTTCGGTTTCGTAGGCGTTGCCCTTCCCGTTGCGGAAGCCCGCCGGGGTCGGGTTGTGCTGCACGATGAAGTTGTACCAGTCCATCACCCACATATGCCCGTCGGGACCAACTTGCGCATCAATCGGCGCGCACCATTCGTCATCACTCGCGACCAAGTTCCAACCATATTTGGCCTTGAAGCTCGTCCCCGATGGCTCGAACGTCATCGTCGCGGTGAGGTGCGCCGTCGGTTCCGAGATGAACGCGGTGCGGTTCCAGTATTCGCGCGGATATGTACGCGCCGTGTATATCGAAACATTTGCCGCCGCAGTGAACCCGCCGTGCCAGTCCACTTGCCGCACCTTGTCCGTGATCGGCTCGATATGGTTGTCCTGCGCGATGTTCTGCAATACGGTCGGCGACAGCCCTTTCACCTTTTCGTAGTAGCGGTTCGGGATCGGCATGTGAACGAACGGGCAGCCGTTCGCGGTGCTGCCGAACAACTCGCCGCTCTCGTCGAAGCACAAACCCCACGTGTTGTTCGATGTGCTGCGAAGGAATTCGAGCTTCGTGACCTTCAGGTCGCCGACTTCGAGGCGTCCCTTGCTCGGCTCGACCTTGAAGCGATAGAACCCCTGCTTGAAGCTGTGTCGCTCGTCGCCAACCGTGCCGTTGAAGCCCGCGTAGCCGACGGAACCGTACACCCAGTTATCGAAACCGTAGTGCAAGTTGCTCGGCCCGGCGTGCGTGTCGCCGGTGCTCCATCCGCGGAACAACTCCTGGCGCACGTCCGCTTTGCCGTCCTTGTTGGTGTCTTTGAGGAATAGCGTGACCGGCGCTTGATGTACAATCAAACCGCCCGCGTATGGAAGCAGGCTCGTCGCGATACTCAACTTATCCGCGAACACGGTGACCTTATCACATACGCCGTCGCCGTCGGTGTCCTCGCACATCACGATGCGGTCGCGGCCTTCGCCGGCGGGTTTCATCTCGTTCGGGTAGTCGAGTGTAATCGACACGAACAATCGGCCCTGTTCGTCCCACGCCATCGCGAGCGGCTTCCCGCCTAATTCCTTCTCCGTCACGAATACCTTCAACTGAAAATCAACCGGCGTGATGATGTGTTTCATGCTCTCCTCAACGGAGAGCGGTTTCTGCATCTTGGTGAGCGGTTCGCGATTACCGCCGCGGGCCGGGTAGAACGGCACCTTCGCGTCCATGAACTCGAACGGCTTCACGTCCTTCGCGATCTTCGTCATCTCGGGCTTTTCGAGGTTCAGCGGTTCCGCGTAAGTACCCGCGAGCGCCGGGTCTTGCTTCACCGACCAACGCAAGCCGCGCTCAAGCAAGTTGTGGAAACCGGGGTGACTCCACGTGCGCTGATCGTGCCCCCACGCGGTATAGAACACGCGGCCCTTGCCCTGCTCGCGAACCCACGTCCACGGTTCCTTCAACTCGCCTTCCGCGCGAATCTCAAGAACGGTGCGGCCCTTCTCGTTATGTTTCGTGTGAACATAGGTTTCATCCCAACTTGAGAAGCTCTTGAAGTCCTTCGTGATCTCGTGATCGGCCTTCACAACTTCCGTGCGGAACGTCCCGGTGCCGTGACTGCGGAACTGCGCGCCGACCATCTCGATATATTTCGGCGAATTGAGGAAGCAGTAACTCGCGCAGTGAAGCGGCACGAAGCCCTTTCCGCTCTCCACATACTCCAGAAGCGCCTTCTCTTGTTCCGGCGCAATCTTGGTGTGATTCGCGAAGATCATGAGCGCGTCATACGCGCCAAGGTTCTTCGGCGTGAGGTCTTCGAGTTTGTCGGTGTATGTCAACTCGATGCCGCGTTTCGCGAACACGGGTTGCAGTTGCTTGAAGCGGTCCGCGGGCCGGTGCCCGGCGGTGTCGCCGAGGAACAGCACCTTGAGTTTCGGCGGCTCCGCGCCGAACGCGGGAACCGTGAACGTCAACGCGACCAGGGAGAATAAAACGCGCATCACGACTCCTCAGGGAGGAGAAGAGGAATTAACCGCACAGGCACAAAGGGCACGAAGAAGAGAAACACAAGCAAGAGAAATCTTGTCTTGAAAACACTGCTTGCTCTTGTCTTCTTGGTGTCCTTTGTGCCTTTGTGGTTAACTCCTCTTCCGTCTTTTTGCCTCACACCAGTTCCGGGGCCACGGCGTCGGTCAAATGTTGAATGATGCCCGCGACGGCACCTTGTCGCTTGCTGCCCTTCGCCCGCACGATACGGCACTCCGCGAACGACGGCGGCAGCGCCCGCTCACCGGCCTTCGACACCACTAACTCGAACAACGATTCGTCGATCTCGAACAACGGCGTGTGGATGAACACGGTCGCGGGGTTGAACAGGTTGATCACGGCCGCGACGCCGACCGCGACGTAACCCGCCACCTCTCGCAATTCTGTGCGAAGATCAACCAAGCCCGCTTTCGCGAGTCCGACGACCTCGTCCACGTTGACCGCACGGCCGAGTTTTGCGCTCGCGTGCCACGCGAGCGCCGAATCACTGGCGACCGTTTCGAGGCAGCCGGTGTTGCCGCAACCACACCGGCGCCCGCCTTCGGACACCGCGGTGAAGTGCCCGATTTCGCCCGCTAATCCCGACCGCCCTTTCAGGAGGCGCCCGCCGCTCATGATCCCCAATCCGACGCCCGCGCCAACATCCAACACCGCGAAATCGTCCATTCCCTTTGCAAGTCCGTAATGCCGTTCCGCGAGGCAGAGCGCGTGCGACTCCTGAAGCAGCACACATTCGACACCGAGGCGCTGGGCGAGGTCTGCGGCCGGCGTGTGACCATTCGTGATGGGCACATTCGGTGACAGCACGCCGCACCCCTTGCGGTAGTCCACCAACCCCGGCAGGCTCACACTGAGGCCGAGTGTAGTGATACCGGGCCGCGCCATCACCTTGTTGGCCGCGACTTCGAGCGTCAGGAGCAAATCCTGGTACGTTGCGGGCGTCGGGGTGGTTAACGCGTCGTCGTGGAGCGAACCGTCGAGACCTGCGGAGACGACCTCGCAGTGGCCCACGTCGATCGTGACGCCGAGTACCTGCGCCGAAGTGGTCGCGAGCCGCAGTTTGGGCGCCGGTCGGCCCCGCGCGAGTTCGGTCGCGTACGCCTCTTCGAGCAATCCTGCCTTCAATAAGGACGCGACCGCCTTCGACACGGTGGGCGCACTGAAACCGCTTTCGCGCGCCACCTCCGCGCGCGAAAGAGCGCCCCGCGACTGAATCACGCGGAGTACCTGCCGCTCGTTCAGTTTCCCGACGAGCGCGGGCCGGATCGTGGTGATCGCGGACATCAAACGCGTCCTGTCTGTCATCGTGGAAGTCAGGGTAGATAAGCGGCTACGGTTTGTAAGGTAGTTTTAGTAAAGTTGATTTCGAAATTGTCGGGGCCGCGATTCAGCCTCGCGGGAGTTCGATCACGAACACCGTGCGGCCCTCACTTCGCTCCCACGCGATGTGCCCACCGTGGGCGTCGGCGGCTTGCTTCGCGACCGCGAGGCCGAGACCGATGCCCTGGTCCTTACCGGTCACGAACGGGTCGAACATTTTCTCCGCGATCAGCGGAGGCGGTCCCGGCCCGGTGTCGCTGATTGTTACTGACGCTCCGCTGCGCGTCGTGGCTACGCGAACATTCACTTCACCACCCGCGCCGGCGGCTTCGACCGCATTACCGATCACGTTTCCGAAGAGGTGCGAGAGTTGCGTCGGGTCACCGACAATCACGACGGTTTCGCCCGGCGGTTCCCAGATTACCGTTGTGCCGGCGTGCTGACTCTGCGGCTTCAACAGGCTCACCGAATGGCTGATGAGTTCCGCGAGGTCGCACGGCTTGCGCTCACCAGTGGGCGGTTTGCCAAGCGCGAGGAACTGCCGCAAGTTGCTTTCAATGCGTGCGAGTTGCCGCAGCGCCACGCGAAGCGGTTCGGGGTCCGCAGAAGGGTTCTCCGCGAGGAACAGTTCCACCGCGAGTTTCGCACCGGCTGCCGCGTTGCGAAGCTGATGCGCCAGCCCACCGGAGAACTGACCGAGTACCTGCAATCGCTCCGTGCGCTGGAGTTCGTCCTGGTACGCGGCGAGCCGGCGGGCCATCTCGTTGACGGCTTCGGACAGGTCGCGGAGTTCGTCGTCGGTGCCGGTAGCCGGCATTGGGCGGAAGTCGCCGGCCGCGATGAGCCGGGTGCGGGCGTCGAGGTTGCGCACGCGGCGCACGAGGCGCGAGCCGAACGCGAACGCGAGTATCACCGCGCCCACGCCCGCGCCGCCGAGGATGAGGAGCGGGCGCACCGCGTCGCGCACGGCTGTGCGGCGGAGCGATTCGGGGTAGAAGATGTACAGGTCGCCTCGCCGGGGCGTGGACTGCTCGCGTAGTGCTAGACGCAAGCAGCGGTACTCCTGTCCCGCGACCATGACCGACGGGCCAAGTTGAAGGTCCGCCGTCTTGATCGTGGGGACCGCGCGGGGCACGTCGGTCGGCGGCGGTTGCGATTCGGCAAAGGTTGACACCGGTTCGCGCGGCAATTCGCCCGTGGGCACGAACATGAACTCGGCCCCAGAGAACCCCTTCATCTGTTCCAGTACCGGCTGGGTCAGCGGGAACGTGCTGCGTGGTTCGTCGAGTGTGTGGACGATGGCCCACTGCTGCTCCGCGAGCCGGCTCTCGGCGTTGCGGGCCGCGATTTGTGCTGCCCACGCGGTCGCGACCGCGTCGCCTATTAAGAGCAGCGTGAGTGGAAGGAGCAATCGGTAGCGGAGCGACAGGCGCATGGAATGTGTTCCGACGAGCCGGAAGCGAAAGCAACGGACAGGCTTTGCCGTCGCTTACGCTTCGGCTCGTCAAGCACGCGCCCACGGTTCGCGTGGTGTGTAGAATAGACGTTACTCTCCGCGAGCGGACCGCATTCGCGCGCACCGGGGCTTTCTCGCCCGGCGATGTTGTTTTATGCTGTAGGTGAGCCGGAACGGTATCCCGGCACGCTGAATCAAGGAACGGACGGCGGATGGACGGCATCTTCCACGAACTGTCCCGCAAGACCGACCCGGCCAAGCTGCTCGGCTACCTCAACTTCTCCGACGGGCGCCCGGACCCGCGGTTCCAGAAGGGGCTGGCCGACGCCTGTGCGCACCTCCTGGAGTCCGGCGACGCGACGCCCTGGCGCACGCTCCCCGAGTGGCTCACCCACGAGTTGAACGGCCTCGTCGTCGCCGGCGCAGCCGCGTTCCGCGACCCCACGCAAGTCCGCGCGGTAATGGATGCCGCGCTCGTGCGGCTTCCGATCGCGTACCGTACCCATCATTCCGACCAGCTCGCGCACCAACCGGACTCCGCGCTGTTTGGACCATTCTTCCTCGCTCGCTGTTGCGAAGCGGTGTTGAAGCAGGGCCAGCCGTGGGAAGCGGACCGGCTCGTCTCGGACGGCTTGAACCTGCTGAACGACTATATCGGCTACCGCCCGATTGCGGTGTTGGAGACGCGCCCGAACACGGAATACTACGCGCACGAGAAAGTCCGGCCCGTTCCGCTTGCGCTCGCGGGCGCAGGTGTTTCGCCGGGCGTGTACGCCGACATCGTCAGGCCCGCGCTCAAGTTGCTTGAGGTAACGGAAGCTACGCTCCTCGAAGAAGCGAGTTTCGAGCCGAAGAATCTCGACGAGTTGGCATTTGATCCGCGGGCGCACGACCACTTTCACCCGGTGAACAAGCGGCCCAACGTGCTGTTCGGCGAGTGGGATCCGCACACCATCGACAACAGCGGTTACTTCCGCCGGTTTGTGCTGCGGCAGATGACGCTCGACACGCTGCTGACGTGGGTGTTCCCAGGCGAGCCGCCCACGTCAGCGATTGGAGTTTCCGACAAGAGCGAGCGTCTGTTTGAAGCGGCGGCGGTGCTTGCGGGCACGATCTTGATGGGCGCGGGCGTGAGCGGGTCCGGTCCTAACTTCCACGACTCCACCGTCACGCTCTCGAAGCTCGTTCCGCGCATCGCGCGTTACCGCGACGCCTTCTATCAGCGCCTCCTGAAAGCATTGCCAGGTGCGCATGGCGAGCGTTTGCGCGCCGAAGCCGAGAAGCGGAAGCAGCCGTTCGCGGGCGTGCGACAGTTCCTCAATCAAGCGATTTCAACACAGCGCGCCTCGCACCTTCAGGACCGCCGGCTCGCGCAGTTCTACGCCGCGATGGGCTACCCCTCGGCCGCGCGCGAACAGGCGACCCGAATCGCGGCGCCCGCGGTCCGGCTCGGAACCGAGATCCGCATCCGGCAGACGGAAGCCGGGTTTGCAAGCGATCACTCTCGCCCTCAGGACGCGGCCCCGCTGTTGTCCGAAGTTGAAGACCTGCTGCGCCGCGGGATCGACTGCGGCGCGCTCGTCGACCCGTGGAACATCCTCGGCTATCAAGGCTTATTCCCGATCTTCCCGGGGCGTGAAGACACCGTGCGCGACCCCCGGGCGGAAGAACTCATTCACATTGCCAGGCGGCAACTCGACCTCTACGCCCGCACCAGCGCCGCCGCAGCCGTGGCCGGTGACGGCGCCACACGCGAGAGATTAACCTCGCACATGCGCAATTTCGCTTCCTGGTGGGACCGGTTCGCGACGAGTACCGTGAACGACATGCCGCGCATTGTGGGCCAGGAGCGATCCGACGCGGCCGAACACGTCGCCGACTCGCTCACCGAGTGGGCGTCACGACAACCCGGGTCGAACGACATCGCGTTCTGGCGGCAGCACCGCGACGGGTTCACCAGTCCAACCGCGTTCGCGCAGGTGATTGAACCGCTCATCGATCGCCGCGAATGGCGGGCCGCGATGAGCCTTCTGATGATGTGGCTCGCGGAGAGCGACACGGTTCCGCTCGACGATCCGGGCGCATCGTTCGACGCGCTCGCCGAGCGCTGGCTCCGCGGCACGCTCGCGTCGGAATCGGTCGCGGAGCGCGCGCCGCTTCTTCGCCGCTTCTTCGAGATGCTCGAAGCGAACGCGAGCGAGGACTGGCACACGCCACACGAGTGGTTAACCGAACCCCGCCCGCGCAACGAGAACGAAGAGGAAGACAAGTTCGGGTCCGCTTACGAGAACATGACGTACAAGGACTCGACCGACGATGGCGTGGAAGGTTCGGTCGCGGGCGATCCGCCGGCGCCGGTAGGCGAGTTCCAGTTGGAAGCACTGGCCGATTCAATCGAAGACCGGCTCGAATTCCTGCACGCGATTGCGAAACTGTGGCGGCTCGCGGCACGCCCGGATGTGTGGGCGCCGACCGACACCACCCGCGACGCGACGCTCGCCGTGTGGCTGACCGCCGCGCGGCGGGCCAACGATTCGCTTGGGCTGTTCCTCGACCGGCTCACCGAAATCGGCGTGCCGGACCCGTCTGGCGGGCACGAGGGGATGATCGAGTTCGACCGCCGCCGCGCGATCAAGGGTCACCTGCTCGATCTCGGCGTGTCGGCGTGCGTGGATGTCCGCCGGGCCGCGTTCGCGCTCGCGGCTGTGCGTTCACCTGGCCCCGAGTTGGCGAGCGGGGGGCGTCAGCCCCCTGTTGCCGAAGAGTTCGCACCGCCCCCGTGGGAAACGCTGTTTGTCCGCATCGAGCGCGCGATCGGTCGTGGCGACGGCGCGGGTGTTCGTTCGTTCCTACCCGGTTTCATCACGCACTTCCGAAGCGAACCGCTGCTGTACTGCCCGCCATCGGACGGCGGCAAGCCACGCGAAGTACTGCAGTCGCAGACCGCGATCGGCGTGCTCGAGGACCTCGTGACGCGACTCCCGCGACTCGGCCTCTTGCGCGAAACCTTCCAGCTCACGAAACTGGCGCGGCAGATGGAGTGGAACAACCCGCCCGAAGGGCGGCGCGTGAGCAGCTTCGACCAACTGTTCCGCACCGCGCTAACGGGCGTGGTGGAAACGCTGCTCGCGGCGGCTTCGACGTGGGGCGAGGACGCGACCGGCGAAGAAGGCCCGCTGGCCGACGCGCTGTTCAAGATCGCGACTGAATTCCAGAACCTGTGGCACCAGCACAGTCAATCGTTGCGGTTGTCGGTGCTGGAAACGGTGAGCGAGGACGACGACTGGGAACCGATAAAGGGATTCGTGACGAAGTACGGCAGCGACCTGTTCACGGTGCCGTTCCTGGGTCTCTCCAACATGCGCGGCATCTTAGCGCGTGGCGTGACCGCGTGGCTCGATCACGAGATCGAAACCAACGACGGCCACTCAAAGCGCCCGAAGCTCGTCACCGACTGGGACGCGGGTACGCTCGACCGTACTCGCACCGCGCGCAGTGCGGAAGTTGTGCTTCAAGCGCTGATCGAGCACTACGACGAGTACCGCGACTACAACACGACGACGACGCAATCCGACTACGGCGAGAACATCCACATCTTGCTGGACATGTTGCGTCTGAAGGTGCGTTACGACCGGTTCGCGTGGCGGATGCGCCCTCTTGCTCTCGCTCACGAAGCACTCTGCCATCGCGGTTACGAGGCGCTCGCGGGCCGTTGGCGCACCTTCATCGCCGATAAGACGGTGGAGCTATCCGACGAGTTGCTGACCGAGTTGAACGAGCGCGAGACGCGTTACGGCGTGAAACTCCGCACCGTGCGCGACCGCCTGGAAGAGCGTTTCACGCGGCGGCTGGAGGTCGACCGTGCCGCGGCGCAGGTGCCGTTCGCGGCCGAATCCGCGCGCGGCGGCTTCACGGAAGACAACCCCGCGTTCGCGCGATTGCGTGTCGCGATTGAACCTCTGGAAGCGATCGTGAGTGGCGTGGGCCTGGACGTACCCACCTGGGTTCGGCGTCTGGAGGAAGCGTTGCGTCACACGCGTGACCGCACCGCGGAACCGCCACCGGCCCCGCCAACCGGCCTCACGTTCGAGGAACTCGAACGCCAGATGGACGAATGGGATAAGGGCTTGGGGGAGTAGAGCGTTGCGAGCAGCGAGGTGATCGGGTACGTTGCGCGACCGACCTGAACATTAACGCGACTCACACCACAAGTTAAGTGACCCAACCTGAGCGAGGCAGCGATGGCACGTCGAAGGCAGTTAAGTGTCTGTGACCGGCGACTGTTCCTGTTGTCCACTTGTATCCCTTGCGTCTTCGCGTGCGCGGGTTGCGGAGAAACCACGAAGGGCCCGAAGACGGGGAAGAAGAACTGTGGAGCGTGTAGCGGGTCGGGTCGCAAGACTGGGCCGTGCGCGGTCTGTAGGGGGTCCGGGAGTCGGGGCGGGGGAGGCGTTCGACCAATCCCGTGTCAATCGTGTGGTGGGTCCGGATCAGCAGCCATTGAGTGCCCCACCTGTAGCGGGACGGGCAAGGTGCTGGACAACAACTAAGATAAGGCCGTGGGGGAGGTAACCGACATCGCCACCCGCGATTGCGGAGGTGCAAACGATCAAGTACGTTTACTGGCAGGAAGATGACGCGTGGCTCGGCTACCTGCAAGACTATCCCGACTACTGGACGCAAGGTGAGACGCAAGCCGACTTGCTCGAACACCTCGCGGACCTCGCGCACGAAGTCGCGATTGGTTGGCTCCACGCCTCGTGATACCATTCAAGCAGCGATAGAAGTCTCTTTGTTCGAGGTGGGGGCATGTCTCAAACGGTCGCGGAAATACTGGACGCCGCGCTCGCTCTATCTGAGTCGGAGCGCGCGGAACTGACCGAACTGCTCGCGGCTTCGCTGACGTCGCCGCCGAGTTCGCTGCACCCTGAGTGGGCCGCGGAACTTCGTCGCCGTGCGTCCGAGGTCGATTCCGGGAAGGTGAAGCCAGTTTCGTGGGACGAGGTGCGCCGACAGGTTCAGGCACAACTCGACGCCGGTGACTCGCCCAATGGCTAACGTCGCCTTCCACCCCGACGCACAACAGGAATACCAAGCGGCCATCACGTGGTATCAGCAGCGGAGCCAGTCGGCCGCGCAGCGGTTCGTCGCCGAGGTCGATCACGTCATCGACGTGATTGCCGCTCAACCGGACCGGTACGGATGGTACGACGACGAGTTCCGCGAAGCCGGGTTGCGACGATACCCGTACAGCGTGGTGTATCGCGTCGAACCGTCGGGCGACGTATTGGTTGTGGCCGTCACTCACGCCAGCCGCGAGCCGGGATACTGGCAAGGCCGAACCTGAGCAACTCACGCGAAGCTCACGCCGGTCATCGCGATCGCCTTCCGCAATCGCTTCAGGTACTCGGCGCGCGGAATCTCACTCGCGCCCATCGTGCTTGTGTGCTCTGTTTTCATCTGCACGTCCAACAGCGCGAAGCCGCGGTCACGCAAGCGCTGCACGAGTGCCGCCAGTGCTACCTTCGAGCCATCCGTGACGCGGTAGAACATCGACTCCGCCGCGAACAGCCCGCCGATGCACACGCCGTAGGTGCCGCCCGCCAACTCCCACGCGTCTGGATCTTCACCCTCGACCTTGATCCACGCTTCCACGCTGTGCGCGTAACCGAGTCGGTGCAGTTCGGCGTACCCCGGCAACATGTCACCCGCGTCCACCCACGTGCCCTCGGGTCGGCGCTCGCCGCACTCGCGCATCACCCGCTCGAAGCACTGATTCACCGTGACGCGAAACTTCCCGGAACGAATGGTGCGTGCGAGCCGGCGCGAGACGTGAAGCCCACCGTAACCGGGCGTAGCGTCCGGGTGCGTCGAAGTGTCAGCGTACAGTTCGATGGTGCCGCGCGGGTCCGGCGACCACCACAAGATTGGGTCGCCGTCGTTGAACCACGGGAACACGCCATCCGCATAGGCGCGGAGCAGCGTCGGCGGCTTCAGGTCGCCGCCAACGCCAACGAAACCGTCTGGATCCGCCAACTCCGGTGGGATCCACGGCACATCACGGCTCCCCCAGATGCCGCTCACGGATGGTCTCCCAAAGTAGTAGGCACGCTCCGTGTGCCGTCGCTTCACGCGAGGTATCGCAACGGCACACGGAGTGTGCCTACTAGTGCGTCGATGCTAAAGTGTCACAGGCGTGGTGTCTTGGTTTTCGCCCTGTAAGGGCGGGACAACCCGCGCCACGCCTGTGACACTTTAGCGCAGACCCACTACTACTTTTCTTCACTTCCCGATCTTCTCCAACAACTGCTTCGCTTCGGCCGCGGCCTTCGTGTTCGGATACTTCTTGGTGATGAGCGCCAGCACCGGCTTGGCCGAGTCCGGTTTGCTGCCGTCGATCAACTTCTTCGCGAGCGTGAGGCGCTCAGTCGCGGCCGCCTCTTCCTCCGCGGTCGCGGGCGGAAACTCGGTGCCGCGTTCACCGGTCGTGTTCAGCAGCACCCAGCCGTCGCGCTTGTCGCCCTCTTTCGACACCACGACGTAGCCCAAACCGCCCCCGGCTTTTGTGAGTAACTCGTCGAGCGCGGCCTCAATCGTCTTGTCCTTGCACGCGTACGTCACCTTCTGCGAGTAGGGGAAGCCGGGACCATACGCCCACATCACCAGCGCATCCGACCGCATGTCGGCCTGCGCCGCGAACTCCTTCAACACCTCGCCAAGCCGCGCGTCCGTGAAGGCGACACTCACCTTCGCCTTGAGCGCCTTCGTGCGGGTCAACTCCGCCGCGGCGGTCGCCTTCGCACCATCTTTCGGGGTCGGTTGGGCCGCGCCAACACCGCACCACACGAGCGTGGCGGAGCTGGCAAATAGCACAATTGAACGCATGACACATCCTGTCGGGTTGAGGTTCCGCAACGCAATGTTCGAGGCCCGTCCGAACAGTCTACCCAGATTGAACTTCGGACCCGGAAAAAAGGGCCGCATCGCGGGCTACGGTGCTGGTTCGTAAGAGCCGTTTCTCCTAAAATACCACAGTTCTTCGCGGAACGTCAGTCGTCACGAAAAAGCCGTCATTTCGGCCGCGGAGCGCACTCGAAGGAGCCTTCTTTGGCCACCGCCAAAACACCCCCGACCAATCCCAATGACCCACCCGCCGCACTCGCCGTCGTCAACCCGCTCGACATCGTAGATGAACTGCGCGACAGTTACCTCACTTACGCACAATCGGTCATCATCAGCCGCGCGCTGCCGGACGTACGCGACGGGTTGAAGCCGTCGCAGCGCCGCATCCTCGTCGCGATGAACGACCTCGGCCTCGGGCCATCTTCTTCGACCAGCAAGTGCGCCGGTATCATCGGCGAGACGATGAAGCGGTACCACCCGCACGGCGACGCTTCGATCTACGACTCGCTCGTCCGCATGGCCCAGGACTGGAACTTGCGATACCGGCTCGTTCACGGGCAGGGGAACTTCGGCTCCATCGCCGGGCTTCCGCCTGCTGCCCACCGTTACACCGAAGCAAGACTCACGCCAGCCGCGGGCGAACTGCTCGAAGACCTCGAACGCGACACCGTCGATTTCATCGACAACTACGACGGCAAGTACCGCGAACCGCTCGTGCTGCCGGCGAAGTTCCCGAACCTGCTCGTGAACGGCTCCGACGGCATCGCGGTCGGCAGGGCGACGCACAGCCCGCCGCACAACCTGCGCGAGGTCTGCAAGGGGTGAATCAAGCTGATCGACGAACCCGGCACCGGGTTGCAAGAGCTGATCGAGATCATCCCCGGCCCGGACTTCCCCACCGGCGGGCAGATCATGGGCCGGCAGGGGATTCTCGACGCCTACGCCCGCGGCGCGGGCCGCATCACCCTGCGCGCCCGCGCCGAAGTGACCGAGGGCGGGAAGGGGAAAAGTGCCTCCATCCTGATTCGCGAGGTGCCGTTCCAGGTGACGCGCAACGCGCTCACCGAGGAGATCAGCGAGCTGGTCAAGAACGAGCGGATCGAGGGCATCAAGGGCATCCGCGACGAGTCCAGCGCCCGCAACGGCGAACCGGTGCGGCTCGTCATCGAGCTGACCAACAAGGCCGACCCGCACCTCGTCCTCAACCAGCTCTACCAGTTCTCGAAGCTCCAGAAAACGGTCAGCATCATCATGCTCGCGCTGGTGGACGGCCGCCCGCGCGAACTCACGCTGAAGGAGATGCTGCAGAAGTTCCTCGACCACCGCGTCGTCGTCATCAAGCGGCGGACGGAGTTCCTGCTGCGCGAGGCCAAGCGGCGCGGGCACGTCCTCGAAGGGCAGCTCATCGCCATCGCGGACATCGAGAACGTCATCAAGATCTGCCGCACGTCGCCCAACCGCACCGAGGCGAAGGTCCGGCTGCAAGGGCTGGCCGTGCCCGCGAGCCTGATGGAGCGGGCGCTCGGGGCCGCCGCGTTCGGCGCGCTCCAGCGGGAGCTCGGCGCGCTGGCCGAATACAGCATGACCGAGCAGCAGGCCGAAGCCGTCGTGCGGCTGCAACTCGGCCAGCTCGCGGCCCTGGAAAGCGACGAGATCCTGAAGGAGTACATCACGCTCCGCGACCTGATCCGCGGGTACGAAACGTTGCTCTCCGACGACGCGAACGTCCACCGCATCATCCGCGACGACCTGGAGAAGATGGCCGCGAAGTACGGCGACGACCGCAAGACCGAGGTGACCGGCGACAGCGGCGACGTCGAGATGGAAGACCTGATCGAGGACGAGCCGAACGTCGTCACCATTTCGCACGAAGGTTTCATCAAGCGCATGCCGCTGACCGACTACCGCGTCCAGAACCGCGGCGGGAAGGGCGTGCAGGGCGGCCTGCGCGACAACGACTTCGTCGAACACTTCTTCGTCGCCAGCACGAAGGCGTACCTGCTCTGCTTCGCCAACACCGGGCGCATGTACTGGCTCAAGGTGTACCGCATCCCGACCGCGAGCCGCACCAGCCCCGGCCGCAGCATCGCCAACGTGCTGTCGCTCAACGCCGAGGCCGCGGAGAAGATCACCAGCATCGTACCCGTGCGCGAGTTCGTCGAGAACCAGTACCTGATGATGGCGACGCGCCAGGGCATCGTGAAGAAGACCGAGCTGATGGCGTACAGCAACGTGCGGGCCGGCGGCGTCATCGGGCTGACGCTCGACGAGGGCGACGAACTGATCGACGTGGCGCTCACGAAGCCGGGCGACGAGATCGTGCTGAGCACCCGCAAGGGGATGGCGATCCGGTTCCGCGAGTCGAACGCGCGGGCGATGGGCCGCACCGCCCGCGGGGTGAAGGGGATCAAGCTGGGCAAGGACGACGCGCTGGTCGGCATGGTGGTCGCGGACCCGGAAGGGCTGCTGCTGACCGTGTGCGAAAACGGCTACGGTAAGCGCACCCCCTTCGGCGTGAACACCGCGATGCCCGAAGGCGAGGTCGAGGGCGACGACGATTCGGCCGCGCCCGAGGCGAGCGATCCCGACATCGAGATCGCCGAAGGCGACGAGTCCGAGAGCGACCCATCGAGCATGCGCTACCGGCTCCAGCGGCGCAGCGGCAAGGGCGTGAAGGACGTGAAGGTGACGGCCAAAAACGGCCCGGTCATCGCCATCACCAGCGTCCGCAACGGCGACGAGATCATGCTCATCACGAAGGACGGCATGGTGACGCGGAGCAAGGTGGACGACATCCGCATCGTCGGCCGCAACACGCAGGGCGTGAAGGTGATGAACCTCAACGGCGAGGACAAGCTCGTCACCGTGGCAAAGGTCGCCCAGGAAACCGTGGGGGACGCGACGAACGGCGAACGGCCGGTGTAAGCCGGCCGGTGCGGTTCCACCCCGCGTCGCGATTCGACAGAACTAATAGCATTCTTGAACGGTTCGACCTCTCACCGGCCGGCTGACGCCGGCCGTTCGCCCGGAGACTCTCATGCGCGTGCTGATTACCGGCGGGTACGGGTTCATTGGGGCGTGGATCATCCGCAACCTGCTCGCGCGCGGCGCGCGGGTGTGGGTGTTCGACCTGCGCGAGGACGCCCGCCGGCTGCGGCTGATCTTGCCCGAAAGCGAGGTCGCGAAGGTCGCGTTCGTGCAGGGCGACGTGTGCGACCTGAAGGCGCTCTCCGCGACCATCGCGTCGCACCAGATTTCGCACATCATCCACCTGGCCGGCTTGCAGGTGCCGACGTGCCGGGCCGACCCGATGCTGGGCGCGAAGGTGAACGTGCTCGGCACGCTCGCGGTGTTTGAAGCAGTGAAGGCCGCCGGCGATCAGGTGAAGCGGTTGGTGTACGCGAGTTCGGCCGCGGTGTTCGGCGGGCCGGACAAGTACCCCGCCGGTTCGCAGGGCGACGACGCGCCGCTCGTGCCCAGCACGCACTACGGCGTCTTCAAGTGCTGCAACGAGGGCAACGCCCGCATCTACTTCCAGGACAACGGCATTTCGAGCGTGGGCCTGCGGCCGTGGACCGTGTACGGCGTCGGCCGCGACCTCGGCATGACCAGCGAGCCGACGAAGGCGATCAAGGCCGTGCTGCTGGGCCGCCCGTACCACATCAACTTCGGCGGCTGGACCGACTTCCAGTACGTCGACGACGTGGCGAAGGTGTTCGTCCACTCGCTCGAACGGCCCTACAGCGGTGCCAAAAGCTACAACCTGCGCGGCGCGGTGATCCCGATGCAGGAGTTCCACGCGGCCCTTTCGACCGTGCTGCCGGACGCGGCGAAGCTGGTGACCTTCGGCACCACACAAATCGCCATCGCCTACGACCTGTCCGACGACGGCCTCCAGCGTGACCTGGGGCCGATGCCGAAGACGCCGCTCGTGGACGGCATCCGCGAAACGGTCGCCATCTTCAAGCAGCTTCAGGCCGAGAACCGGTTCGACGTGAGCGACCTGGAAGCCCCGAAGACCGCGCCGGTCGTGGTCACGGACGAACCCTAAGTGGCTCGCCCCTTCCGCGCCGACCGTTGGCACCGCGGCGCGGGTCGGGTACGCTGTCCGTATCGCCCGCTCGCGGAGAACCGCCGATGTTGAGCCGTCGCGAATGGCTGTCGCACACCGGGTGCGGGTTCGGAGCGCTGGCGCTCGCGGGCCTCGCGGCCCAGGACGCGCGCGCGGCGGCACCGGCGAACCCACTGGCCGCGAAGAAGGGCCATCACGCGGCGAAGGCCAAGCGGGTCATCTTCCTGTTCATGCAGGGCGGCGTGAGCCACGTCGATTCCTACGACTACAAGCCGGCGCTCGACAAGGACGACGGCAAGCAGCTCAAGTTCGACGACGCCCGCGTGATCGCCAACACCGGGATGCGCGGCAGCTCGCAGCGCGTCATGAAGCCGCTGTGGAAGTTCGCCAAGCGCGGCCAGAGCGGGAAGTGGGCCAGCGACCTGTTTCCCGAAGTGAATGGCGTCATCGACGACCTGTGCTTCATCCACTCGATGCGCACCGAGGGCGTCGCGCACGGCCCGGCCACGCTGTTCCTGCACTGCGGCTCGACCAACTTCGTGCGCCCCAGCTTCGGCAGTTGGGCGCTGTACGGCCTGGGCAGCGAGAACGCGAACCTGCCGGGGTTCATCAGCATCGCCCCGAGCGCGGGTAACGGCGGCGCGCGCAACTACGGCAACGCCTTCCTCCCCGCGATCTACCAGGGCACGCCGGTCGGCCGCGCCGGTGGACCCGCGTCCGACGCCACGATCCGCAACCTCGCGCCGGGGCTTTCCACCAGCGCGACGCAGGAACACTTCGACCTGCTGCGCGAGCTGAACGCCGAGCAACTGAAGGCGAAGCCGGGCGACGCGGAGCTGGAAGCCGTAGCCGCGAGTTACGAACTGGCGTGGCGGATGCAGAAGAACGCGCCCGACGTGATGGACATCGCGAAGGAGACGAAGGAGACGCAGAAGCTGTACGGCATCGGCACGAAGGAGACCGACAACTTCGGCAAGCAGTGCCTCATGGCCCGCCGCCTGAGCGAAGCCGGCGTGCGGTTCGTGCAAGTGACCTACGGCGACAACAGCGCGAACCCCGCGTGGGACCAGCACTCGAACCTGCCCAAGCACGGCGAGCACGCGCGGGCCGTGGACAAGCCCATCGCCGGGCTGCTCGCGGACCTGAAGCGGCGCGGGCTGCTGGAAGACACGATCGTGTGGTGGGGCGGCGAGTTCGGCCGCACGCCCTACGCGGAGAAGAACGGCACCGGGCGCGACCACAACCCCGGCGGGTTCACGGTCTGGCTGGCCGGCGGCGGGTTCAAGCCGGGGCTGTCGTTCGGCGCGACCGACGAGTTCGGCTCCGCCGCGACCGAGAACAAGGTTCACATGCACGACCTGCACGCGACCATCCTGCACCAGCTCGGCCTGGATCACGAGAAGCTGACGTTCACCACCGCCGGCCGCCCGTTCCGCCTCACCGTCGTGCACGGGCGGGTGGT
>SXID01000269.1 GCA_005772955.1 Planctomycetia bacterium | reverse complement strand
GCGCCGGTGATCTCGGGTCCGACCTTGCCGCCGACCGCGTAGAGCGTGTGGCACTGCATACACGTCTTCGCGTACACGGTGCGGCCGAGGTTCACGTCGGGGGCCGGCATCCCGGCTCGCGTGAGCTTCGCCTTCCATTCCTTGATGAGCGCCTTGCGCTCCGCCGGGGACTCGCGCACCACTCCCCACAGGTCGGCGATTTGCTTGTCGATGGTCGCGTCCTCGTACCCGCGAAGTTGCCGGACGAGTTCCGCGGGTACATCAGTGGCGGGGATCTTCTTTGCGGCGATGGCGTTCATGAGTTCCTTCGCGTAACTCGCGCGCGACGCGAGCGTCGCCACCGCGTCGCGCTTCTCGTTCTGCGTGAAGTTGCCGTACTGTGCGAGGATCGCGTTAGGCGTTTCGGCGTGATCGAACGCGGCCAGCCCGCGGAGCGACGCAGTGCGCAAGTCGTTGTTCGTGAGCGCCGCGTGCAGCAGCGGTGCGGTTTCCGTGTCCTTCGCATCGACGAGCGCCGTGAGAGCCGCGAGCCGGGCCGCGACATCCGCTTGGGCGTCCGTCATCACCCGGCGCAGGGTCGCGAGCGCGGTCTTATCGCCGAACACGGCCGCGAGTCCGAGCGCCTGTTGGCGCACCGCCGCGTTGGGCGACTTCATGAGCGCCTCGAACGCGGTGGCCCAGTCCTTTGGCATCGGCAGCGCGCGCTTCCCCTTCGCGCCTTCTTGCAGCCCGCGGAAGTACGCGACGCGCTGTTCGTCGGTCTTTGCTTCGGCAATCGACTTGGTGAGTAGGTCAAATGCTTCCGGCGTGCCGAGCGCCCCGACCCGCCGCGCCGCGAACGTGAACACCATCGGAATCTTGCCTTCGGCCGCGAGCTTCAGCGCCTTCGCGGGGTCTTCGGCGCACAGCGGTTCGAGCGCGTACCAGTAGAGGTAAGGAAGGTTGTGGTCGGCCGCGTCTTCTGCGTTGTCGAGTAGCCCGGAAAGAATGGCCCATCGCTCCTTGACTGCTAACGTTGGTGTCGCCGATGCAACAGCCCGCCGGATGATCGGGGTAGAAATCTGGTGATGCAAGCATCCCCGGCAGAGGGCAGCGATCCCCGAGAATTTAGCTTCAGTCAGCAATTGCACAGCCCAAAAACGCAATTGCTCGTCACCTTTGTTCAACACGGCGAATCTCGCCTCTTCGTTAAATTCACCAATAGCGTGCAGCGACCACAGCGCGCGCAGGCGAATCGCGTTGTCCTTGTGCTCAGTTGCCAGCTTTACGAGGTCTGCACGCACTTCCGCGCTCCCCTTCGGGTCGCGGCTAACCCGCTCCTGCATGAGCCGCCGCGCCGTGCGCGCGTACCACTCGTTCTCGTGCTCCTGGTACTTCACGAGTTCGGCGAGTGTTGCCTTCGACAGATCGACGTTCTTGACTGGCTTCGCGTCCTTGTGCGAGATCTTGTAGATGCGCCCGTTCGTGCGGTCCCACTTCTCCGGGTTGGTGAGGTGGCAAATCTGCTGGTCGTACCAGTCGAGCATGTAGACGTTCCCGTCCGGGCCGTACTTGAAGTTCATCGGGATCGACCACTTGTCATTCGTCAGCAAGAAATCCGGGTTGCGGTCCGCGACGTAGCCGCTGCCTTTCGGCGTGACCACGTCCACGTTGATGCGGTGCCCGTGCAGGTTCCCCATAAACAGCTTGCCGTTGTACTCCTTCGGCCACGCGCCACCCTGGTAGATCATCAAGCCACAGTGCGCGTGACCGCCACCGGCGCTGTCGCTGCGCCCATTTCCGCTGTGCGGTGTCGCCCCCACGTAGTGCCGGTGGACCGCGATCGTCTTGATGTCGTCGTAGGTGTAAGGGTTGAAGTGCGTCCCGCCCTGCCGGTGATAGCGCCCGCCCTGGATCATGTGCCACATGTGCGGGATGACACACGCTTCGATGAAGAAGTCGCCGTTCGCGTTGTAGTCGAGTCCCCACGGGTTCGAGGTGCCGTGCGAGAACACCTCGAAGACGTGCTTCGTCGGGTGGTAGCGCCAGATGCCCGCGTTGATCTTGGTGCGGTCCTTCTCCTCCGCGCCCGGCTTGCCGACGTTGCTGTGCGTGAACACGCCATGACAGCCGTAGAGCCAGCCATCTGGCCCCCAGATGAACGCGTTGAGCGTTTCGTGCGTGTCCTGATAGCCCCAGCCGTCGAGCAGAATCTTCGGCTCGCCGGCCTTGTCGGTCTTCTCGTCGTGCGGGATGAACAGGAAGTACGGGGCCGCCCCGACCCACACGCCGCCGAAGCCGACTTCGATGCCGCTGACGAGGTTCAGCCCCTCGAAGAACACCGTCTTCTTGTCGAACTTCCCGTCGCCGTCGGTGTCCTCGAAGATGAGGATCTTGTCGCCGAGCGCCTTGTCCTTCTCGGCGAGTACCGGCCCCTTCTCGGGGTGCCGTCGCGGGTAGGTGTACGCTTCGACGACCCATAGACGCCCGCGGTGGTCGATGCAGAACGCGATCGGCTGATGCACGTCCGGTTCACCCGCGAACAGCGTAACGCTGAAGCCGTCGGGTACGGTCATGGCTTTGGCCGCGTCGAGCGGTTTCAGGCCCGCGTGCTTGTAGGTGTCCGCCGGTGTCGGCGGTTCCGCCTTCGGGCGTGCCGGGAAGTTCGGCTTCTTCTCGTGGAACCGGAAGTCGTCGAAGTTGATGTGGCCCCAGTGCGCGGTGTGCTTATCGACGACGCGGACGAGGATGTCTTTCCCCTGATGCTTCGCAAGGTCGATCACCATGCGATACATGTCTTCGACTTCTGTCCCCGACGCGCGGAAGATCACGTCTTTCCCGCTGACAATCTCGACGCACGTTTCGAGTGTATGCGGTCCACCGCCGACGAGGAAACTGGCCCACGGGTGCGTTACCTTGAAGGGCGCGCTGGTGAGTGTGCCGATGGGCTTGTCGCCGAGTTTCTCGTAACCGCCGATCCAGAACTGCCCCTGATGCCGGCTCCGGTTGTCGCCACGCCGCGCGTTCACCGTGTCGCCCTTGATCGGCTGGCTCTTGAACGCGCCGCCGTCGAATGTCCAGTCCTTCAGGTCACCGGTTTCGAAGTCGAGGTTGAGCGGTTTGCCGTCCGCACCGAGCGGCAACACACCCACGTCGTTGGGATCAACTTTGAGTGGTTGCGAGGGAGAGAGTAGTGCGAGGGAGAGAAGAAACGAATTCATGCGGCCACTCCGGGAGTCACGGTTGTTACCGTGATACCCGGACACGCGATGGAGAACAAGTGCCCGCAAGATGGTTGCAGTCAACCGCCGAAGAATACGCGCCAGAGGTTGCGAACCAGGCCACGCGTACTCGGGTCGCGTGGCGGGACAGTTGGGTCCCCGGCGCCAGCGCCGCGGCAGGTAAAGCACGGTCGCGGTGCACCTTCGACGATCACTTCACGTGTACCGTCGCAATCGGGACAGATGAACGGCATCCAGCCGCGAGGACTGGTTTCGAACTCGTAAGCCGATTTCCCGAAGCACTGCTTTCAGTCCGTGTACCCCTGGCACGCGCAAGAAACACTCTTGGGCACGTCAACGGCTCTCGTTGGAGAGAAGGGTGATTCTCCCCAGATTGGATTGCGACGACGCGGTCAGCCTCACCACCGGTTGTCAGAATCGCGATGTGTGAGGAATAGCAGGGGTGTGCGCCGGCGACGCCGGTGTTGAGCCGTGTCCCGCGACGCTGGAAGCGCGCGTTGGGTGTAACCCCAACGCGCGCCACAGGGATGGACAGGTGTTGCACCGCCATTCCCTTCGGCAACCAGGCGACCTGCGACCGGTGTTGTGGGGTAGTCGCAGGTCCGTGGCTTTGCGCCCTCGCCTCGCGGCGAGTTTGCCCTTTCGAGGATGAAAGGTGTGGCGCGCGGAACGCGCCGGCACACGCCCCCCGGCTCAGTGCCAAAAACGCACTAAACCGTTCGCTGCGGAAACATAGAGCGCACCGTCCGATACGCAAACCCAAAACGACCGGAATCACCGGTTCCGGGCTTCGCACGCCGTCGCAGGAGTTTCTTGGCAGACAAGGGGTCAGCGCTTGACGGTCTTGGGCTTGGCTTTCTGCTCGTCGCGCCAGTAGCGGGGGTTGCGGCCAGCCGGGGTCGGGATGACCAGCGCGAGCGCTTCGATGAGTGCTGGGGAGAAGGTGAGGGTGTCGGAGGCGCGATCGTAGGTCGCAAAGAGGGTGTAGTCCTGCGGGTGAACTAACACATCGGTATACGCATCCCGCCACAGCCACCCGCGATCCAACATAGCCTGAACCTGCTGTTTGGCGGTCGGTTTGTCGGTCACGGTAGTCCCTCATGGTGGAGCGGATAATAGCAGTGTATTGAACTTCTGGCCGCGTGCCGATTCCAGCCCCTACGCCGGAATAATACCGCGCGCGAGGTTGAGCGTGAGTCGCTACACTTTCCGGTAACAATCGCAACACCCACACCGCGCAAACCAGGACTCTTCCATGCCCGAATCGTTTCGTTGCGTCAACCCGCACGCGATCATCGTGGGGTATGACTTCAGCACCGGCGGCGTGAAGGCACTCGCGTTCGACCTGCGCGGAAACATCCTCGCGCAGACCCGGCTCCCCACCGACCTGTGGACCGAGGGCGGCGTGTCCGAACTCAACCTGATGCAACTCGAAGGGCAGGCCCGCGCCGCGACGCGGTTGATGGCCGACGCGCTCGAGCACCTCGACCAGATGAGCGGGTGGGCCGCGTGCGGCATCTCCGCCACCCACCACACGGCCGGTCGGCTCGGGCCGTCGGACTCGCAGGTGCGCCGCGCGATCTGCTGGAACGACCAGACGCTCGCGCCGTACCACGCCGAAGGGCTGGCGCGGCTCGGCGGCCAGACTCGCGCAAAGGAACTGACTGGCGGGCCGTGGGCCGTGCGATACTCCCTCTCGCACCTCGTCAAGGACGAATACACGCTGAGCGAGGCAGACTGGAATCGCACCGCCCACATCCTCCCGCACGGCCCGCTCGCCGCCGGCTACCTCACCGACCGATTCGACTGCACCAGCGTATCGTCGGCCGCTTCGACCGGGATCATGGACCTGCGCACCAACGCGTGGCGCAAGGAGATGCTGAATGCCATCGCGCGCCCGGAGTACCGCGAACTCGCCTGGAACGCGCTGCCCCGTATTGTGGACATGAACGAACCGATCGGCCCCCTTGCGAGCCACATGGCTTCGGACGCCGGGTTGCCCACCGGCATTCGGCCCCTCGTATTCCCGACGCTCGACGATCAGGCCGCGGGCTTGATCGGTGGTGGCGCCGTGGAGGCCGGACAGGTCGCGATCATCCTCGGTAACTCCGCCGTCGTGAACTCGTCTTCGGCGCAACTCCCGCAGTCGGGCACGCTCGACGCGATGAAGCTCAACTGGGGACCGTATCTCTGGATGCGGTGCTATTCCAACGGCGCGCAGTTCCTCGATGAAGTCGCGGGCAAGGACTGGTACAAGATTGAAGCGGCAACAGACGTGCCACCGCTGTGCGGCGGCGCGTGCGTGCTGCCGTTCCTCCTGTCGGAACCATCCGTAGGGGTCGAATCGCCGCGCGTGGAGTGGTGCCCGGCAGAGCCTGAGAACCGCGCCGTACGCGTGCGCGCATGTCTTGAGGCGCTCGCGTACCTTCTCGCTCGCGCCGTGCGCGAACACGAAGCAGCGGGCCAAGTCGTAACGCGAATCACCGTCTCCGGCGGGATGGCAAAGAGTCAGTTGATGTGCGAGATTCTCGCGAGCACGCTGAACCGGCCGCTCGAACGGCTCGTGTCCGACGAAGGGCCAGCACTCGGCGCCGCGGTCACGGCACTCGCGGGTTTGGAGAGCTACCTTCGCAAGCAACTGGGGATCGCCGAACCCTACACCGCGGCCGACGCGGTCGCCGCGATGGTTCAATTCCGCGACCGCGTCGTGCCGCGCCCGGAGTGGGTGAACGACTACGCTCGCGGGCAAGCCGTGTTCAATCGCTGGCTGAAGGGCCAGCGGCCGTGTTGATCAGTTGGTGAGCTTCACCTTCACGTCCGTCTTCTTCCTTGTGAAGAAGACGACGCGCACCGCGGTGTTCGCGGGCACGTCCACGGTGAACGTCTCGCCCTTGCCCTTTTTCGTCGCCAACGCCTTGGCCTTGTTCACGTCGGCGTTGAGCAGTCCTTCTTCGCCCTTCGCGTCCTCTTCTTTCATCACGAACACGGACACTTCTTCGGCAGACGAGAACTCAACGGTGACCTTCTGCGGCTTCGGCTGCGCGACCAGGTCAACCGCGACGGGCGCCCCGGACTCGACCGACAGGGTCTTCGACTCGTTCAGTTTCGCGGGACCACACCCGGCAGCGAGGAACAAACCGAGGGCACAGGTAACGAACGCTAATCGTGCGGACATGGAGAGCCTTTCTGTTTAGTCATTGGCCATTCGTCATTCAATCTTCGTCAGCAACCCGGCAACAATCTTGCGGCCGGCGGCGATCGCGGCACCGGGGATGAACAAGGTCGCGGTCGCGGTATCGCCCTTCAGCATGATCGCGATTCCGATGAACGTGGGGTCGTCCTTCCGCAGCGGAACCTTCCCGAGTTTCGGGAAGCCCGGCACCGCGTCCTGTAACGTGCGGAGTGAGTCGAGCAACATCGTGATCGTGTGACCCGTCTCCATCATCAGGAGTAGATTCGCGTCAGCGGGCAGGTTCTTGCGCGTGAGTATGAACCCGACCGCGTCGCCAACCGGCTTCTTGCCTTCCGAGAAGTCGTCGATCAACCCGGTCGCGGTGGCCCAGTCCTTCGCGGCGACTTGAATCACCGTCTTGCCGTCGGTGCCGAGCCACATCGTCATCCTCTCGGACACGGTCCGCTTGAGCTGCCCAAGCGTGGTTTCTTTCAAACCTTCGGGAAGGTCTTTCACGGTCGCCTCGAAGTCGAACGCGAGCCGCACTTCCGCGAATGTGAATCCCGCGTGCTTCCGGGCATCCTTCGTCACCTTCGGCGCGTCCTTCAGCACCGCGCTCTGGATGCGCCCGCCAGCACTCATCGCCTCGTAGCACCCGATCAGCGCGTCCACTGCCTTCTTCGGCTCCGTGTACTTCGCGACGGTCAGCGACGCGTCCGGCGTGCCCGACGCGGACACCTCGCCTTGCGGACCGGCCGCGGTGAGCGCCGCCTGCCGTTTCTCGATCGCTTCGTTACCTTTCGCGTCGTCCTCCGCGGGCGCGAACTCCAGGTTCAGCCCCCGCATCATTTCGACGAACTTCTTCCCAAACTTCGAGCCGGTGTACTGGCCCAATCCGGCCGGGAGTTTGCTCACCTCCGCGAGCGGGGTTGGCATCTCGGCCTTCAGCAGTTTCACGCTCGCGGTATCGTCCGCGAACTGCGCTTGCACTCGCAGATTCAACCCCTCAGGGCGGAACTCCACTGCGACCACCAACCCGCGACTATCCGCGACCGCCTGGAACAGCCCTTCGACCATTGTCTTCGCGACTTCGATCTGTTTCTTGGTGAGGCCCGGCAACATGCCGCCCGTCAGCGCCTGTTGAATGCCGAAGTCGATCAAGCCCTTGAAGCCCTTGATCTGCTCGCCATAAAGGTCGTTGATGACATCGAGGTTCACGTACAGCGCGAGGTCGGCGCCGACGAACGACTTCGCGAGTTCGGGCGGCATGCTCGCGGTGGTGGCCCGCGTGAACTTGGTCGCGTAGGTGTCGGCGGTGCCCTTGTCCGGCGTGAGCGCGACGTACTCCTTCAGATCGACCATGTAGATCGCGTGTTCCGCGCCCGCGACGCTCAGCTTCACTTCATCGACGCCCTTGCCTTCCTCGACCGTCTTTCGCTCATCGGCTGTGAGGAACGTCGCGCGGAATTCTTTGTAGGAGGTCACCGGCACGAGCAGCGACACCGCGGGCGTGTTCTCGAACAGACTCTCGATGTTATTCACCACGAGGTACACGCGGCCTTCTTTCGGAATGGCCGTGAGCTTGCGTTCCGCGAACAGTTCTTTGAGACCGTCGTCGAGTTGCTTGTCGATGGTGGCGATGTCGTCCGGGAGCGCGGCCTTGAGCATCGCGGAGAGCCGTTCGCGCGCGGCCCCGATGCCGGTGAGTTGCACCACCACGGGCGCCTTGGCTGGGAACGGGAAGGTGATCGCTTTGCCCGCGTCCGGCGGCACCGGCGCTGCGGCCCATGCGGAGGGCGCGAACGCGGCGAACATACCGACCACAACAGTCGCGAGCGCGTTGCGGAATAGAAGTGACATGGGGTGACTCCGAAGTTAACGAGAGGCGACCTTCATGCGCCTATCTTAATGGAGTGGAAGCGAAGAACATACCCCCCCCCGGTAAGCCGCTTCCGGCTTCGCTAACGGCTTACCTCTCACGACACCTCGTCTTCCACCTTCTCTTCCGGCTCCTGCGTTTCGAGCTTGAACGGCTGCCACACGTGCGGTCGGGCCAGTGGCTCGATGTGGAGTACTTCCTCGCCGCCCTGGAACACGCGAACGCTCCCGCTCGACTGGCTCACCGCGAACGCGACCGAGGTCGTCTGTTTGCTGATCCCGGCGGCGGCCGTGTGCCGGCTACCGAACCCTTTCCGCACGTTCGCGCCGTGCGCGCCCAGGTGCAGACACGCGGCCTCCGCGATTCCGTCTCGCCCGATCAGAATCGCGCCGTCGAGCTTCGCGATCTCCTTGATCTGCTCGCGCACCTCGCGCTTGCGCACGTCGCGTTCCGCGCGCGAGTACCCGCGGAACGGATTGAAGTTCTGGAAGTGTGACATGCTCAGCACTTTCCGCGTGTCGCCCACAACGAGAATGGTGCCGATCGGTTGTCCTTCGCGACCCTCACGCCCAATCTCCGTTGCCAGATCGACGACCGCGCGAAGCACATCGATCGGCGCCGCGTCGCCGAGGATGCGAAGGTCTTGCGATGTCATGCGCTCGAGGTGTTCGCCGAGGTGAATGACGCTCAGGCTGTCCACCGGCTCGGGCGCGTCTTCGAGCGTGGCGATACCGTTGTAGATCGCGACGACGTGCGAACCGGGCTGCAGTAGGTCTTCGGTCACTGCTTTCAGCAGCGCCGCGTTCATGCGCTCCTGGGTGGGGAGCGGTTCGGGGTCGAGGTCGATGACGGTCCAGTCGGGGTTCTCGCGCAGCGACTTCGTGAGCGCCGGGTTTTCGGCCGCGACAAACAGCTTGCACCCCGACAGCATGCGGCTGACCTCGTCCCAGTCGATGGACGTTTCGGTGAGCAGCAGCACGGCGTCGGCCGGCAAACTCTTCACGAGGTCGCGGGCCGCTTGGAGCAGCGCAACGGATTGGCTGGGCAGGCTCATAATGGAACGACGTTAGCGAGTGGCAGCGAACCGTTTGCTCACTGTACGCCACCAGCGCGCGCCACGCCAACCGCAGAACAGAGAAAATGCGGCCGATTACGGCTTGAGGCGTGGCGGCGGCGCGACCGGTCGCGGCTGAAACTCGCGGTCGAGCGGGGTTGCATCCCACACCTTCGCCGTCTGGTCATTGCTGCCAGTGACGATGCGTGACCCATCCACGCTGAACGACGCGGACATTACGAAGCCCGTGTGCCCCTTGAGTGTGAGAACCAGTGTCTTGCGTGCCTCGGCCTCCGCCGCCTGCGACGTCTCGGCAATGCCCTTCAGCCGGATCGCCTCATGCTCTGCCTTCTATGTCCAAGCCAATGCCAACTGTGCCTCATTCTCTGCTTCTCGCCAGAAACCGAACACCACGAACACCACCAACGCGAGTATCACCGCTAGCGACGAGAAACCGTAGGCCGCTGCCATCGTCGGCTTGCGGCGAACCCAGCGCGCCAACCGCTCCGCCGAACCCACCCGCCGCGCCGCGATCGGCTCGCCACGTACGAACCGCTGCAGGTCCGCCGCCAACTCCGCCGCCGTCGCGTACCGGTGCTCTGGCTCCTTCGACAGACACTTCGACACGATCGTATCGAGGTCGCGTGACACACCCCGCACGACCATTCGCAGCGCCGGCGAGTTCTCCGTTGTGATCTTCTCCAATAACACCCACACACTTTCGTCAACGAAGGGCCGCTTCCCGGCCATGCACTCGTACAGGATAACGCCCAGCGCCCAGACGTCCGCCGGCGGGCCGACGAACTTCGCCTTCGCCGCCGCCTGCTCCGGTGCCATGTACGCGGGCGTGCCCATCATCGCGTTCGTCTGCGTCATGACATGCGACTCTCGCTTCGCGATGCCAAAGTCCATCACCTTCGGCTCGCCGACCGCGTCCAGCATGATGTTGCCGGGCTTCAGGTCGCGATGGACAATCCCCGCCTCGTGTGCCGCCCCCACACCCTCCGCGACCTTCGCCAACAGTTCCGCCGTTTCCCGCGGCGACAGCGGACCGCGCGTCAGGCGGTCGGCCAGTGACCCGCCGCTCACGAACTCCATTGCCATGAATGGGCGGCCCGCGTGTTCTCCCAACTCGTACACCTGGACGACATGCGGGTGCTTCACCGCGGCCATAACCTCGGCTTCCGCCCAGAACCGGGCCACCGTCGCGCGGCTCGCGTCGGTGTGCAGGACCATCTTGAGGGCGACTTCGCGGTTCAGGCGGGTGTCGCGTGCCCGGTACACCACGCCCATTCCGCCGCGACCGAGTTCGCCGCGCATCTCGTAACCGGGAACCGCGTCGGGATCGTGTGCGGAACCTGCAGCCAATACCGCCACCTGGCCCAGCGGTTGCAGGAGGGTGTCCGCGTGCCCGACGGCATCTGGAAGCGACTTCTTCAACCCCACAGTGACCAGCGTTCGACACCGCGGGCATTCCAACTTTTGCCCCAACGGGTCGTCGGGCGTGAGGCGATTTTGACAACCGGGACAGTGAGCGACACTCATGACAACCCTCGCGATTCAGGCAGCGAACGCAGCGGTCCGATCTTACGCGGGCGCTCTTACAACCGCACACTGAAATCGCCCGCGAAGCCGCGAACGGCGGAAGAAGTGTGCCCTTGCCCAGGCACCACCACGCGCCGGACAATACACCATCACCTTCCCGCACGGAGCTTCCACATGCTCGAATCCATTCTCGATACCGTTGGCCGCACGCCACTCGTGCTGCTTAACCGACTCACCGAGGGGCTGCAGGCAAAGGTCGCGGTGAAGGTCGAGTTCGCCAACCCCGGCGGGAGCGTCAAGGACCGCGTCGCGATGGCGATGATCGCGGAAGCCGAGTTGCGCGGCACGCTGAGGCCCGGCGGCACCATCATCGAAGCCACCGCGGGCAACACCGGCGTAGGCCTCGCGATGGTCGCGGCCGTGAAGGGTTACCGCTGCATCTTCGTGCTCCCCGACAAGATGTCGAACGAGAAGATTCTGCTGCTCAAGGCATACGGTGCGGAAGTCGTCATCACGCCCACGAACGTGGCACCGGACGCGCCCGAAAGCTACAACGGCGTCGCGGATCGGTTGGCACGCGAGATCCCAGGCGCGTGGCGCCCGAACCAGTTCACCAACGCCGCGAACCCCGAGGTTCACTACCGCACCACCGGCCCAGAAATCTGGGAACAGACGAAGGGCAAGGTAACAGTGTTCGTGTGCGGCGTCGGCACCGGTGGCACGGTCAGTGGCGTGGGGAAGTACCTCAAGGAGATGAACCCGAACGTGAAGATCGTCGGCGCCGACCCCGAAGGCTCCGTGCTCTCCGGCGGCACTCCGAAGCCGTGGAAGGTCGAAGGCATCGGCGAGGACTTCGTGCCGAAGACGTTTTCGAGCAAGTACGTCGATGACTGGGTTCGCGTGGGCGACGCGGAGTCGTTCTTCATCGCGCGCGAACTGGCCCGACGCGAAGGAATGCTGCTCGGCGGCAGCACCGGCACGAACGTGGCCGCGGCGCTGCGATATGCGCGCCGGCTCGGGGCGGGGCAACTCGTCGTCGCGCTGGGCTGCGACACCGGGCGCAACTACCTGAGCAAGTTCTTCGACGACGGCTGGCTGTCAGCAAACAACCTCACGTTCGCAGAAGCACCGGCGCACTCGGTCGGCGACCTCTTGAAGAAACGCGGCGAGCGGAAGCTGGTCCACATCGTGCCCGACGTGACCGCGGAGCAAGCGATTCAGTTGATGGAAGCGACTGGCATCTCGCAACTCCCGGTGATGGACGCGGGCAAGCCGGTCGGCAGCGTTCAAGAAGTCTCGCTCGCGCGCATTCTGCACGACGGCAAAGACCCGACGAAGGTTCTGATCAGCGAGCTAATGGCGCGCCCGCTGCCGACCCTCGATATCCGCACGCACCTCGACGAAGCATACCGGTTGCTGCTCGCGGGCTACACCGGCGTGCTGGCCACACAGGACGGCACGGTCATAGATATCGTCACACGCATCGACCTGATCCACTACTGGGACAGCTTCCGCGGCAAGTAGAATGATCCGAACACCGAAGAGGATTCATCGTGCCGCTTCTCAATATCGACTGGACGAATAACGAACGCGAACCGCTCGCGTTCCTCGTAAGTTGGTCCGAGGTCGTCGCCGACGCGGTCATCGCGCAACTGCCGGCGGATCGGTTCGCGACGAAAACGGACTGTACCGCACGCACGCGAAGCACGGAAGCGGTCGCAGCGCTCACGGCGCCCGTCGAAACCGCGCCGACGCTCCTCGCACCAGCGCGGTTTACCGACCGCGTCTCCGTTCAGGTAGTCGATACGCTCGACGGAAACACCGCGGCCATTGTGTTGTTCGTCACGCCCGATAATAAGGCCGACTCCGATGCGTCACTCGCGTTCGCGGTGCGTGCGGCCGGGTGCATGTCGAGCGGTGCCGGTGTCGTCATTGTGGACGTGCTGCCCGGTCCCGCGAGTTGGGCCACACACCTTCACAGTTTGACTGGCGTGTACCCAATCACAAAGCGCCCGCGTGGCACCGATTCACCGATTCTCGCGGTGCACCCGACCGTGCAAAACGGCTCCGAACAGTTCGCGGTGTGGCACCACACAGTCGCGCCGGGGGCTCCGCTACCGGCCGTGCCACTCGCGGTGCGCGGCGCGGTACACCTGAAACTCAACCTCGAAGCCACCTATGCGGAAGCATGCGCACACGGCCGCATCTCCTGAACCGCTCACGGAGTCCCGCCCATGATTCGCGCTCTGTTCGCCATCGCACTCGCGATATTCGCAACCCACGCGACTGCGGCTCCGCCCGCGACCGGGTACACCGCGAAGGCAACCGTTAGCGGCCCGACGCGGCTCGACTGGACGTTCGTCGTGTCCACACAGAGCCTCGCGGACCCACCCGCGAAGATGCTCGGAGACGGCTACGATTCGGCGAAGCAGACCTACGAACTGTTCGTACCCGATCGCAAAGACCCGAAGAAGCCCACGCCCGCAATCATCTTCATTTCGTCCGGCGACGAACCCTCCGGCTGGAAAGCATTTGAGGCGGTGTGCAAGGAGAAGGGGTTCGTGTTCATCGGTTTGCGCGGAGCCGGGAACAACGTGCCGCCGCCGAAGCGCGTGCGCATCGCGCTCGACTGCCTCGACGACGTACGCCGACAACTTCCGCTCGACGCGGACCGCACCTACATCTCCGGGTTCTCCGGCGGTGCCCGAATCGCATGTGCAATTGGATTCGCGCTGCCGGAATACTTCGGCGGCATCCTCCCCGTGTGCGCCGCGGGCGACCTGCGCGACGAATCCTGGTTGCGTCACCGGCTCACGGACCGCGTTAGCGCGGCACTCATTACGGGCGAAACGGACTTCAATCGCGGCGAGGTCGAGCGCTGGAAAGGCGTGATGTGGAAAGACATCGGCATCCGCACGCGGGTCTGGACGCAACCGAAGATGGGACACGCGATGCCACCGGCCGCGACGCTCACCGATGTGGTGAAGTGGCTCGATGAGGACGCTGACCGGCGCGCGAGTGCCGCGAAGAAATCGCCGCTGTCGCGCGCCACACCCACTGGTGCGATCACGCGCGAGGAGCTGGCGAAAGCAGTCTTCGAGGAAGGCAAGCAACTGCTCAGTGCGAAGCCAACGCAGTACCGCGGGCTGATGCTGGTGAAGGGCGTGGCGGGCCGCTGGCCCGACCTCACAGCGGGCAAAGCCGCGCTCACACTGCTTGGCGAATACGACAGCAAGAAAGAACGCCCGTGGGAAGACGACGACCTCGCGGAACAACGAAAGAGCATCGCGGCCGAGGCACGCGGTTTAGGCGACTACGCTCTCAACGGTATCCCGGCCGGGTCGCAGTACGAGAAACTCAAGCCGGACATCGCGAGGCGCGCCATCGAACTGTGGGGCGTGCTGATCAGCGACGCGCCCGATTCGGCGGTGGGCAAGGAAGGCAAGAAACTCGTCGATGAACTCGAACGGCTCACCAAGAAGAAGAAATAACGCCGCGAAGCCGCTCGCGGCTTCGCAAGCAAGCGCTCCCACGAAAGGAATCTCATGTCCACCGATCACACACACGGCTTCAGCACGCGGGCCATCCACGCGGGCCAGGACGCGGACCCCGCGACCGGCGCGACTGTCGTGCCCATCTACGCGACGAGTACCTACACGCAGGCCGCGCCCGGTCAGCACAAGGGCTACGAGTACAGCCGCAGCGGGAACCCAACCCGCACCGCACTCGAAACTGCGCTCGCGTCTCTCGAAGACGGCGAGCGCGGACTCGCGTTCGCATCCGGGTTGGCCGCGACGACCGCGGTGTTCGGTGCGCTGCTGCGACCCGGTGACGAAGTGGTTGCGTCGGCCGACCTGTACGGCGGCACGTTCCGACTGCTCGACAAGGTTTTCAAGCCGTGGGGGCTGGTCGCGAAGTACACCGATGATGATTCCGCCGCGGGCTTCGAGAAACTCATCACGCCGAAGACAAAACTCGTGTGGATTGAATCGCCAACGAATCCGCTGCTGCAAATCCTCGACATCGCGGCGCTCGCGGAAGTTAGCCACAAGCACGGGGCGAAGCTCGCGGTGGACAACACGTTCGCCTCGCCGTACCTGCAGCGCCCGCTGACGCTCGGCGCGGACATCGTGGTTCACAGCACCACGAAATACCTCGGCGGTCACTCGGACGTGGTCGGAGGGTGCGTCGTCGGCGCGAAAGACTTGCTCGACCCGATCAAGTTCTACCAGAACGCGGCCGGCGGCGTGCCAGGACCGTTCGACTCGTACCTCGTGCTGCGCGGGCTGAAGACGCTCGCGGTACGTATGGACCGACATTGTGACAACGCGATGTCACTCGCTCCGTGGCTGAAGGCACATTCCGCCGTGGCGAAAGTGTACTATCCCGGTCTGCCGGACCACCCGAACCACGCGGTAGCAGCAAAACAGATGAAGTCGTTCGGCGGGATGATCTCGCTGAAGTTGCACGGCGGCATTCCCGCCGCGAAGTTGTTCCTCACGCGCACCAAGCTCTTCAGCCTCGCCGAGAGCTTGGGCGGTGTCGAGTCACTGGTGTGTCACCCCACGACGATGACGCACGCGAGCATCCCGAAAGAAGTGCGCGAAGCTCGCGGCGTCGATGACGGGTTGATCCGCCTGAGCGTCGGTATCGAGGACGTGGCCGACCTCCGTGCCGACCTCGATCGCGCGCTCGTGGCCGGGTAGAATCACACACAAAGGGGCCACAAATGCCGCTACTCTACCACTTCCACCAACTGCCGCCGTGGTCGTCAATCGCCACGACGTGGGCGGTTTCATTCACACAATGGCTCAATGCGACACTCGAGTTGGGACCACGCGACACGAGTGGAGCCTGTGTGGTGTGATCGAACTCGTGAGCGGGGCGAACACGAAAGAGCCGAACGAGAGGGAAGCAATCGTCGCGCCGGGTGAGTTGGTCGATGGTCGTGGTCACAGCGCGGCCACCTCCACGAGGTTGTCGAAGAACGTCGCCCCGCCGCCCATGTCGGTCGTCGCGGTGCTCGTCGTCGTGTTGCAGTTCGCGCCGTCGTCGGTGAACTTCCGCCACCACAGACCGAGCGAAACTACCACGCCCGGTTTCACGCTCTCACCGACGAAGGCCTTCGCGCGGAATCGCCCGCGACCGTTGAACACGGTCACCATCTGCCCATCCGTGATGCCGCGAGCGGTGGCGTCGGCGGGGTGAATCTCCAGCGTGCGTTCACCGGCGTACTTCCTTAGCGTGTCCACGTTCACGAACGTCGAGTTGAGGAACGGTGTCGCGGGCGGCGTGAGCAGTTGCAGCGGGTACTTCGCGGCCAGATCGGGCTTCGTCTGCGGGTCTTCGTGCGGCGGAACGTAGTGCGGCAGCGGGTCGCGTCCGGCTCGCAATTCACGCTCGGAATAGAGTTCGCACTTGCCCGATAGCGTCGGGAACTTGCCCTCCGCGAATGGTGCCCAGTTCGCGGGGAGATTCAGCCGCACGGGACCGGCTTTCGTCGCGTCGAGCGTGATGCCGTTGAGCGCTTCCGGCTGTTCTTTGCCCTCTCCCCTTGCGGGAGAGGGTGTCGACGCTTCGCCGACGGGTGAGGGGGAAAGCGAAGCATTTGAAGACAGCTTCGCGTGGTCCGTGTGAGCCGACGCCCCCTCACCCGGCTCGCAAAGCCTCGCCACCCTCTCCCGCGAGGGGAGAAGGGCAGAAGAAGAAAAATCCCGGATGCTCCGCGCCGCGATTGCCTCGTCCGATTCCTCGAACAACTCCGGCTCGAAGCCCATCGCCCGCGCCAGCAAGCGGAACATTTCCGTGTTCGGCTTCGACTCGCCCAGTGGCGCGATGGCTTGGTTGTTCGACTGCACGTAAAGGTGGCCGTAGCTGTTGTGAATGTCGAAGTGTTCGAGTTGTGTCGTCGCCGGCAGCACAATGTCCGCGAAGTCAGCGGTGTCCGTCTGGAACTGGTCGTGAACCACCGTGAACAGGTCTTCGCGCATGAGGCCGGAGAGTACACGCGACTGGTCCGGGTTCACCGCGGCCGGGTTCGAGTTGTACACGAACAGCGCGTTCACCGGCGGACCTGGTAACTCTCCGTGAAGCGCTTCAGGGAGGTTTACCATGTTGATGGTTCGAGTGCCGCGGGGGATCAGGTCCGGGCGCGTCAAATAATGATCGTCGAACGGGTACGCCTTGCTCGTACTGAGGAACGCGCCCGCGCCGGCGTGGCGCCAGTCCCCCGTAAGCGCCGGAAGGCAAACAATGGTGCGCACCGCCATTCCGCCACCGCCGTGCCGCTGAAGACCGTAGTTGAGCCGGATCAGACCCGGACCGCCGAACAGTTCTTGTGAGCGTGCATATTCGCGCGCAAACCGTTCGATATCCTCGACCGACAGGCCGGTGATGTGCGACACCTTCGCCGGTGGATACTCCCTCAACGCCCGCTCACGCAGTTCCTTCGCGCCGATGCAGTGGCCCGTCAGGTAGTCGTCGTCCTGCCAGCCTTCGCGGAAGATGATGTGCATCACGCCCAGTGCGAGCGCCGCGTCGGTGCCAGGCCGAATCGGGATCCACCAGTCGGACTTCTGCGCGGTCGGAGACTTGTACGGGTCGATGGTCACGATCCGCGCGCCGTGCTTGCGAGCCTCGTGTTCGACCTTCCAGAAGTGAATGTTCGTGACCGAGGTGTTAGAACCCCAGTTCACGATGTACCGCGAGTTCACCGCGGCTTCAGGGTCGATCATTGCGCGAGTGCCAAGCGTCACGTCGCAGCCCACCGCGCCCGCCGTCGCGCAGATGGTGCGGTCGAGCAAACTCGCGCCGAGCCGATGGAAGAAACGCCGATCGAGGCTGCTGTACATCAGCTTGCCCATCGTGCCGGCGTAGCTGTATGGCAGAATCGCTTGCGGACCGGCGTCAGAAGCTACGATCTCCTTGAACCGCGCCGCGACGGTGCGAACCGCCTCGTCCCAACTTATACGCTCGAACTTGCCTTCGCCCTTTCGCCCAACTCGCTTGAGTGGGTGCAACAAGCGGTCCGGGTGGTACACACGCTCTAGGTAGTTGTTCACCTTCTGACACAGGAACCCGCGCGTGAAGGGGTGCTCCTTGTCGCCTCGCAGGTCAATCGCGCGCCCCGTGGCAGTGTCCACGGTGACGACCATTCCGCAGGTATCCGGGCAGTCGTGCGGACAGACCGCCTTCACGGTGGTTGAGGTCTCAATCGCATGGCGCATGTGAATTCCCTCGGTCGGATCCGTTCGGGTATGATAACAACTGCATCGTTCCGTGCGCGTCCAGTCGGCACAGGCAAGCGAGTTCCGGTCGCTCCGACCAGAACTTTTGCCGTAACAGAATTCGCGGAAAAACCGAACTGCTCCCTTGCTCTCCCCAGTCGTGCCACTCAGATTATCACGCACAACCCCGCCGGGCGCCGCCTCGCACCGAGCCGAAGGACTGCACCAATGCCGGCACCCGTTACCGTGCCCGACTTCCTGGAACTGGTTCGCAAGGGCGGACTCGTACCAGGAAAGAAGGTCGATGACCTCCTCGGGCAGAACCGTGCGACCGGCGACCCGCAGACCATCGATCAGGCCGCGGCGGTTCTCGTTCGTGACGCGCAACTCACGTTTTTCCAGGCCAAGCAGATCAAACTGGGCCGCTACAAGCGGTTCACCATCGGAGCGAAGTACCGGCTCCTCGAACTCATCGGCGTCGGCGGCATGGGCGCCGTCTACCTGTGCGAACACACACTCATGAAGCGCCTCGTTGCGCTCAAGGTGCTACCCGTTGAGAAACTCGACGATCACTCCAATCTCGAACGGTTCTACCGCGAGGCCCGCGCGGTCGCGGCCCTCGACCACCCGAACATCGTCCGCGCCTACGACATCGACCAGTACGAGAAACTCCACTTCCTCGTGATGGAGTACGTGGACGGCGCCAGTCTCCAGGAGGTCATTGCCAGATACTCGCAGGAGAAGAAACTGTTCGACCCGTTTCGCGCGGCGCACTACATCGCGCAGGCCGCAGTCGGGATGCAGCACGCCCACGAACTCGGCATGGTTCACCGCGACATCAAGCCCGGGAACCTGCTGCTCGACCGCACCGGCGTGATCAAGGTTCTCGACATGGGGCTGGCGCGGTTCTTCAACAAGCAGCAGGACAGCGTGACCGAGAAGTACGACGACAAGTGCGTCCTCGGCACCGCGGACTACCTCGCACCGGAACAAGCGGTCAGCAACATTGTTGACGTGTGTGCCGACATCTACTCGCTAGGCGGCACGCTGTACTTCATGCTCACGGGGCAGACACCGTTCCCGGACGGGACCATCGCGGCGAAACTGGCGGCCCACCAGACGCGCGAGCCGCGCCCGGTGGAAACGTTCCGTTCCGATGTGCCACCCGGCATGCTGGACGTGCTACGGAAGATGATGGCGAAGAATCCGGCCAACCGGTATCAGGAGCCGATGGAGGTCGCAGAAGCACTGGAGGAGTGGGCCGACGAACCGCCTGGCCCGCCGCCGGATCGCGAGATGCCGTCGCTATGCCCGTTGGTGCGGGCGCTGGCCGCGCCGCCAGCCCTGGATCGGTCCGGGACCAGCACGAACCCACCGCTGGCGCGTGTGCTGTTCGGCCCCGGGCGCGGCGTGTTCGCGCGGGCGAGCGAGAGTTCAGCGAAGGTGCGTCAGGCACGTCCAGCCGACTCCGTGGCAACCGCCAGTAACGCGGCGTTCCCCACGCCAGGCGCAACCGCAGCGACAACCCCGCGAGACAAGTCGAACGCCCACGTACATGGGGCCCTATCCACCGGCCGTGCGAGTACCTCGCCCACTGCCCCGATTTCCTCTCGCCCGAATGCGGAGTCCAACACAGCGAAGGAACGCCCCACGCGTGCCCCACGCGATGCACCCCACCCACCGGCGCAGCGCCAGACCTGGTTCCTCGTCGCGGTCGCGGTCGCGGTCACCGTCCTGTTCGTGGGCAGTCTTGTGGTTGCCTATCAGCTCGGTAAGGGCAACAAGGAGACGGCTCCGCCCGCGGGCACCGTGACATCCGGTTCGTAGTGACCCGATGAATCGGGTCACTACGAACCGGGGAATCCGTACCCCGGAGTTCTGCTGTACACTATACTTATGGCGGTCCCGCGCTGTCTCATGCGGCTCGCTCGGCGCCTGGACGCTCCGTTCGCCCCGCCCGGTCTTGCACCGGAGATGTCCCATGCCCGCACCAACCGCCGCGGACGAACTCCTGGACTTCGTCCAGAAGAGCGGCCTCGTCGAAGAAGCACGACTCTGCGCCTACGTCCAGAAGTTGCGCGAGACTTCGTCGTTCCCCGCTGACCCGACCAAACTCGCACAGCTCCTCGTCCGCGACGCGATCCTCACCTACTTCCAGGCCGAACAACTTCTGCAAGGGAAGTACAAGCGGTTCAGTCTGGGGAAATACAAGGTTCTGGAGAAGCTCGGCTCCGGCGGCATGGGAACCGTGTTCCTGTGCGAGCACAAACTGATGCGCCGACGGGTCGCGGTTAAGGTACTGCCGGTCCCCAAGGCGGAGGACAAGGCGAGCCTGGACCGGTTCTACCGCGAGGCGCGCGCGGTCGCTGCCGTTGACCACCCGAACATCGTCCGCGCCTACGACATCGACCAGGATGACAACCTCCACTTCCTCGTTATGGAGTGGGTGGACGGCACCAACCTGCAAGACCTCGTGAAGAAATTCGGCCCGCTCGACATCACTCGTTCTTGTCACTACATCTACGGCGCCGCGGTGGGCCTTCAGCACGCTCACGAGATTGGGTTGATCCACCGCGACATCAAGCCCGGCAACATCCTGGTCGATCGGTCCGGGGTGGTGAAGGTACTCGACCTCGGCCTGGCCCGACTGACCAACGACGCGGACGACAACCTGACCCGGCAGAACGACGAGAACGTGCTTGGCACGGCAGACTATCTGGCTCCCGAGCAGGCGATGGACAGCCACACGGTGGACATCCGCGCGGACATCTACTCGCTGGGCGCGACTCTGTACTTCCTGCTCACCGGCAGCGCGCTATTCCCCGAGGGGTCGATTGCGCAGAAGCTAATCTGGCACCAGAACCGGCCGCCGCGTTCGGTCAAGGCGCTCCGCTCCGAGGTGCCCGACGAACTGGTCGCAGTCCTCGACCGGATGCTGGCGAAGGACGTGGCGAAGCGGTATCAGACGCCGTCCGAGGTGATGACCGCGTTAGCGAGGTGGGTGGCGTCGCCGATCCCACCGCCGGCCGAGCGTGAGATGCCCACGCTGTCGCCGGCCGTGGCCGGCGGCGCGGGTGGGCGCACCCCCAATGCCGGGCCGACGCTGGCCGGACCCGCGTCTCTCGCGGGCGGCTCCGCACGGCCACACCCGTTCGCCGGGCAGCCCACGTTCGCAACCGCGGCGACCGCGATCACCACCGCGACTCCACCACCGACCGCGCCGGCTGGGCCCGAACCGGCAGTGTGGTCCACGCTCGACGACGACACCCAGACTGCGGCCCGCGACAACACCGTGAATCCCGAACCAGCCGAACTCCCGCCGTCCGAAGACGAACGCCCGTCGCGTGTCGCGCGGCGTCAACCGAGCGCCGGCGGCGGCAAGGGAAAGGTTCTGATCCTCGCGCTCGTCGGCGCACTCGTACTCGGCGGCACCGCAGCGGGCGTGTACTTCGCGTTCTTCAACAAGACCGAGCAGAACACCCCGACCCCGAACCCAGGGGTGAGCCGGAAGCTCACCGTCTCGAAGACCCCCGGAGAGCACACCTTCGGCTCGGTCCGCGAGGCACTCGCGAAGGTTCACCCTGGCGACACCATCGTCATCACCGAATCGCGGATCACCGAACGGGCCTTGGTGCTCGACAAGCTCAAGCACAAGGACATCACGATCGAGTCCGCGACCGCCGACGGCAAACCAACCGTGATTGAGTACGCGGCAAAGGGCGGGACAATGTTCGACGCGAGCGGAGTGGAGGGGGTCCGGCTGCGAAACGTGGAGTTCGACGGCAAGGGACAGGCCGATCTTGGAATCCAGGTTAACGGCAACTCGGCCGGCGTGACGCTCGAAGGCGTGACCGTGCGCAATGTCCTCAAGACTGGCGTCCACCTGTGGAACCTCGCGGGTGCGGAGGGGCGCCCGGTGACACTCGACCGCGTGCGCGTCGTCCTCACGCCGAGCAGCGAAGCCGGCGTATTGCTGTATGCAACCGGACCGCTGGACAACAGGTTCGTGGCGATCAAGAACAGCCGTTTCGAGGGGCCGGGGCGGGCCGGGGTCCGCGTCGACGGGCCGGCGCTCGACTTCGAGGTGTCCAACAACCGGTTCTACAACCTTTCCGCCGGGGCCGGGATCGTGTTCGTGCGCCCAGGTGGGCGCCCGACGAAGGGTGTGATCGCGAACAACACGTTCTACCAGATGCCTATCGGTCTACACTTCGACTGCCCCCCGCAGGAGGCCGGCGCGTACAACGTGAAGGTATCACTGAACTACTTCGCCAAAACCAACGAACTGCTGAAGGCCCAGGGACCAGTCAAGGGTCTCGCGCCGTCGAACAACTTCCACGACCCGAGTTCAAAGCCGGGAAACCCGTCGATGACCTCGACCGCGTTCGCCCCGGCGTTGCCCCCTCCGAACGTGGCCGAGGACGCCACGTTCTTGCGGTTCCCCGCGAACCCGCCGACGGCGGGCGGCAAACCCGCCGGCGCGAACTAGCAAGTGCTTGTAGGTCGCGGTCGAGGAGGCTTTGCGACGAGGCCCGACGGCGAATGTGCGCTGCGTTTCTGCGAAGCAAAGGCACACAAGCGAGAGACGCGGAGGCTTCTGGCCGTCGGGCCTCGTCACAAAGCCTCCTCGACCGCGACCTACGACACCTCATCCACCCGTCACCGAGAACCCGCCGCCGTGGCGCGTGTTGAGCGTAGGTTGGAGCGCCTTCACGCGTTTCTTGGCCTCGGCCGCGGCGCGGTTCGCATCCGCGAACACCACGGCCAGATCTCGCGACGACTTCAGTACGCCCGGATCGTTGTTCGCCATCTCGGCCCGCCGAAGCACTTCGTCCTCGCACTTGATGACGTTGTTCACGGCCGCGACGAGGTCCGCGTCCACCTCTTCCGTTGGCAACTCGCGCAGCGCGTCGGTTTGCTTGCGCACCAACCCGACCAGGGCCAGCAGTTCGCCGCTCGTCGGTTTCTCCGCGAGAATCGAGTTGACCTTCTGCCAGTAGGCTCGCGTCGGCTGGGACGAGGGGTCGGCGTATGGGTTGGGTGTCCTCGGCATGAGGAAGCACCCGCTCGCGAACACCACGAAACACACCGGCACCGCCCGGAGCATTAACCCGCGCATGACTCGCCTCGCTTGTCCGAATGAAGGCCGGCGGTATACCGCGCCGCGCTGCCGGCACAACCCCAACGCTTCCCGGAACGCGCGCAGCGGATACAATCGCGTCGTCAAGGCACCATCACATCACGACCGGACGCAACGTCATGAACGACGAACACCCGACGCCCAACTCGCCGTCCTCCGCCGGGCCAACACCGCGGGTCGGGGTCATCATGGGGTCGCGCTCGGACTGGAACACCATGCAGCACACGGCCGCCGTGCTGACGGAGCTGCACATCCCCTTTGAGGTGCGCGTGGTGTCGGCGCACCGCACACCGGATCTGCTGTTCGCCTATGCGGAACAGGCCGAGAAACGCGGGCTGGAAGTGATCATCGCCGGGGCCGGTGGCGCGGCGCACCAGCCGGGGCTGTGCGCCGCGAAGACCACGCTACCGGTTCTCGGCGTGCCGGTGGAATCCGCCGTGTTACGCGGTG
>SXID01000035.1 GCA_005772955.1 Planctomycetia bacterium | reverse complement strand
TTCGCGTTCACCTTCGCGCGAACGATGTCCCACCCGCTCGGCGTGTCGAAGTACCTCAGTCCGACCAACGCGCGCTGCGAAAGCTCGCCGGCTGTCTTCGCATGTTTCTCCAACAGCCTGAACACCACGTCGGCTTGCGGCGACTTCTTCAGGTGCCCGATGGCTTCGGTCGCGGCTTGTTGAAGCGGGTTGCCGTCTTCGGTGGCGAGCAGCAGCAACTTATCGACCGAACGCGGGTCGCCGAGTTCGCCGAGCGCCTTCACCGCGCGAACCCGATGACTCGTTTCTTCGAGATACTCGATACCCGACAGCAGAATCTGCATCCCTTCGACGCGCCCGCCGCTAGCGAGACCTTCCGCCGCGTAGAACTGCGTGACCGGGTTCTTGTGCTTCGCCGCCTTCAGCAGCGGTTCGGGCGAAGCCCCGCGCTTGCGGACCCGCCAACCGTAAGCCGTGATAGCGGCGTCGCGCAGCTCGACGTTCGGACTGGTGCAAAGCGTGGCGAATACCGCGTCCACGTCTTTGCCGAGCGACCAACGCGCAGGTCCGAGCAGTGAGCCGGTGATGTAGTCCGGATCGCCCGCAGTGAACGCCCTCTCCAGAAGCCGCGCGAGAATCGCGTCGTGTCGCGGGTGCTGTTCCTTCATCCACGCGGCGCGGTCGCTGGGATTGTCGTCGTCGGAATCCCCAACGTACTGGTCGTGCCCGCTGACGGTGAGGCTCGCGCCGTTGAGCGTCTCCTGCCAGTTCTTCAGTTTGTCGAGCAACAGGAAGAAGCGGTCTGCGGTCGCGGGCACGCGGAACTCGGCCGCCGCGTTGAGGAGCATTTCGACTTCGGCGGTGCCGGCCGGGTCGTTCTCGACGCGGTCGATGAACGCGTCCGCGGCGCGCTTGTCGCCCAGTCCGCGGAGCGCCTGAACGATGGCGTTCTGGCGGCCGTAGTCGCTGGCGTCGCGGAGGAACTTCGCGAGCGTGTCGTAGGCGACCGGGTCTTTCTTGCCGGCCAACTCGAACGCGGCCTTCTCGCGCACCTTCCGATAACGCGATTCGACCGCGCCGCGAAGCGACTTCTGCGCCTCCGCGCTCGCTTCGTATTCCGACGCGAGCCACTCGACCGCGGTCAAGCGCATCGGCTCGTGAACGGCGTCGATCGCTTTCTGCGCGACCACGATCTTGCCGCGCCGGTCGCGGAGCAACTTCGCGGCTTCGATGGAGAGTTCGTCGGACCGCGCGAGCATCACGCGTTCGAGGACCGCTTCGCCCTTTTTCGCACTGGTGCCGTCCGTGAGCAGTTCCAAGCCCTTCACGCCCAGGTCGGTGAACCCGGCTTCAAGTGCTTCCGCACCGAGTTGCGCCTTGTCCATGCCGAGCGCTTGAAGGTGCTCGAACGCTTGCGTGCGAACCGGCTGGTTCGGGTCACCCATCGCCTGAGCGAGAACCGGTTGTGCGGAGCGACTGTAGGTCGCGTCCTTCGACGCAATGGCGAAGATACGCGACAGAGCCGTTTGCCGCACCTTGCTGATCGGTTGACTGCCACCGCTCGCGCCCTGTTCGCGCACCAGACCGACGTAGCCGCCGAACGCGAGTTCGCGCAACTGCTCCGGCGTGAGGTTCGACTTCACCGGCACGCCGGCCTTCACGCCCGCTTCGCGCGCGGTCTTGATTTCAGCCGCGAACCGGGCGCTGTGAACGCTCCACGCCGCGTTCCACTCCGCTTGCTCCTTGATGTCGAACAGCGACAGCAGAAGCGCGGTCTTCGCCTTCAACTGAGGTTCTGCGAACGCGAGCAGGTTCGCGAGGTCGTCCACGACTTCGGGCGAAACCTTCCACGGCGTGTCCTCGCCGCGGTCGTTCACTTCCTTGATCACGAAGTCGTGGAACGCGGCGCGATCCGCGAACGCTTCGAGTGCCTGCGCACCGGTTAGGCGGAACCGCGCACCTTTCGCGGACATGCACTCGATGCACTTCTCGGGTTGCCCGTTGGTGTGCTTCAATTCCAGAAGGATCGCCGCGAGCAACGCGCGGCCGCGGAGCTTCTCTTCCGGACTGTCGAGGTACACCGTCCCCTGCACACCGGCCGCAGCGCCGAGCGACACGGTCGAGGTGAACTGCTCCGCCGGTGTGACGACCTTGCTGCCTTCGACCGAGCGAATCAGCGGCACGACGGTCGCGTCTCCGAGGTACGCGAGGCCGAGGGCGGCGCGGTACTTCACTTCCGGGTCGGAATTCTGAAGCGCGCCGCGAAGCGCGGGCATCATGTCGGCTTTCGCGACCCAAACGAGCGCGTGAGCCGCGGCCTTGCGGAGCCTCGGGTGCATGCTGTCCGTCAGCGGAAGAACGAGGCTCAACGCACGCGAGTCGCCGAGTTCGCCGAGACCGAAGAGAGCGCTTGCGGTCGCGTCGAGCCAGTCCGAAACGCGCTCGCTCAGTTGCGGTTCGGACGTTTCAGCTAGTGCTGTCAGCACGGGATAGGTCGAAGTGTCGCCGTGTTTCGCGAGCGCAGCCGCGGCACGAACGCGGATGTCGGCGCGGTCGTTCTTCATCGCCTCCTTGAGCGGCGCCTTCGCGTCATCGTCCACAAGCGCATTGACCGCGAGCAACCGCACGTCGCGGTCCGCGTCTTCGATCGCGTTCAGCAGAATTTGCTGCGCCGCCTTCGAGTGTTTCTTGATTAGCCCTTCGACGGCGAGCTTGCGCGCATCAGGGAATCGCGACTTGAGCGCCGTTTCGAGGACCGCGATTTCCTTGTTCTTCTTGGTCGCGAACTCGAACGCTTCTTTGCGAAGGCCAGGGTCGGCGTCGTTGAAGAACTCGTACAGCAGCGGTGCCGCCCATTCTTCCTTCTCTTGGGCGGTCACTTCGGTGAGTGCTTCGCGGCGTACGTCCGGGTGAATCGATTGCAGCGTGAAGCGGAGCGTGTCAGCACCGCCGCCGCCGATCTTCAGGTTCAGAGCGGCTTTGAAGGTTTCGCTGCGCACCCCGCGAGCGCTGTCGTTGAGCGCGCGAACGAGCAAGTCCCAACCCGGTTCGCCGTGCGCTGTCGGCTTCTTCTTCTTGATCGTCTGAATGAGTGTTTCGAGACCGCGTCGGCGCACGTCCTCTTCGGCTGCGGTGAGGCCCGATTCCGCGACCGAGAGTGGAGTCTTGTCGAAGATCTTCACGAGCGCGGTGTACGCGGCGTCGCGCACCGAAGCCTGCGGGTCGAACAGCATGGAACGGAGCCGGTTCACGGCGCGTTCGTCGTCGAGGGCCGCGAGCGCGCGGCACACATCAACGCGCGCGTTCACGTCCTCTTCGCGGCTCAGTTGCAACAGCAGGCCGAACGCGCGCGGGTCGCCCAACACCGCGAGGCCGCGAGCGCCACGCAAGCACGTGTCGAGCGCGCGGCTCGCGGTCGCTTGAAGAAGCGTGTCGTAGTCGTTGGGCGTGAGCTTCTCTTTCGCACCGGGGACGACCGCCGGCACGGTCTTGTCCTCTTCCTTCTTCTCGGTCTTGTCGGCCTTGTCCTTGTCGGACTTCGGCGGCGTTTCGAGTTCCTTCAACTGTCGGTGTAATTCCGGGTCGAGCGCGCGCAGCACCGACGCGAGATCGGACTTCGATTCCACCGACAAGAGGAACGCGACCTTCCGCACGCCCGCGTCTTCGTCTTCGAGCCGGCGGCGAATCGCGGACTGAACCGCCGGGTCTTCGAGCAGTCCGCGCTCGAACGTGCGCAGCAGCGCTTCGCGCCGCACGTCGCCGTACTTCGAGCCGAGCGCGGTGAGACTCGCGGTCGGCGCCTTCGCGTCGTACACCGTTTCGAGCGCCGCGAGCGTGGCCTTCCGCACGTCCCACGTCGAAGCGTTCAGCGCGTCCACGAGGCGCGTCAACGCCTGGTCGTCGGCCCGTGCGAGCGGTTCGAGCGCCTTCACGGCCTTGATGCCAACGTCCGCGTGTCCGGTCTTCAACGCCAAGTCGATTGGTCCGAGGTCGCCCCTCGACCGCTTGTGAAGCCCCTCAAACGCGATCACGCGAACCTTACCGTCGTTGTGGCCGATGGCGAGTTCGAGAATCTTCCCAACTCGCGGGTTGTCGCTCGCGACGAGCAGTTCCGCGATCAGTTCACGGAGCTTGTTGTCGGGGTCGCGCGTGAGTTGCTCCCCCAGGATGTCAATCGAGGTCGAATCTTGCCACTCCGCGAGAACCTTGAGCGCCTTCTCGCGGCGCTTCGGGTCGTGCTTCTGGCTGAGTTCGTTCTGCACCCAGTCCGCCGCGCCGGTGACCTTCGCGGTCACAACCTCGTCGTCCGGGAACTTGCCGTCCGTCGCGAGCTTGATGAGCCGGATGCTGTTGTCGTCGCAAGCACAGGCGACGTGCGGTTGGTTGTACACCGTGACGACGGCCAACCCGATGATGCGACCGACCGTGTCCTTCAGCGTGCTGGGTTTGATCGCGCCGCCACGCGGCCAGTTCTTGAGCGTGGTGTCGCGCGAACCGGTCACAATGCGGTCGCCGGGCACGAACACGAGCGCGGTCAACACGTCCTCGTGCGTGTTCGCGCGGCCTTTGTCCTCTGGCTCCAGGCTGCCGCGCGCGAACGTGGTGAGCAGTTTGTTGTCGGCACCAGCGGAGAAGAATCGGAGTTCTTCCTGCTCGAACGCGACGACCGTTACCGTGCCGTCGTGCAACTTCGCGGACTCTGACGGCTCGAACTCGTCCTTGCCTTCGCCATCGAACACAGCGACGATACCCTTCGTCGTGCCCGCCGCGAGCCAGAACCCGCTCTTGTCCGCGCTCAGACACGTTCCGGTGTCCGGCAGTTCGATGGTCTGTTTCGCACTGCCATCCTTGTCCGAAATGATGGCGATCTGTTTGCCGTGCATCACCGCGATGCGATCCTTCGCGACGGGAACGATTGCGACGATGTCGCTGGCGAACGGCCCCGCGAGTACCTTCGGTGCCTTCTTGCCGCACTCATAGAGGCGTTTGTCGGTGCCGCCGACGTAGACCGTGTTGCCGTCGGCAGCGAGCGCAACGCCGCCGCACGGCAGCGCGTCCTGCTGCATGCTCAGCTTGTCAACGTCGAGCCAGTAGATCGCTGTTGGCACGCCCTCCGGGTGAACGGTGACGAACGCAAGCGACTCGCGAACGCCGACCATGGCGCGGATGTTGCCGCGATACGTCTGCGACTTCCCCGGTCCAGACTCGCCGAGCGTTTTGGTTGCTTTCGGTTCCTCCGGCTCGTCGCCTTCTCCGTCCTCGTCACCTTCTCCGTCCTCGTTTCCCTCGTCTTCATCGCCGTCTTCTATGTCTTCATCCTCGTCGCTGTTGCTGAGTTTGTTGACCGCGTCGCTGAGGCGCTCGATCTGCTTGAGCAAGTCGGCCACAGTCGCGTCGAGGTTGCCCCCGGCGAGGGGCGCGACCGTGCCGGTGGTCGCGGGATCGACGCCCTCTTCCAGGTCGCTGATCGCGCTCAATTCGTCGGTCAGTTCGCTGTAGGTGTCGTCCGGAAACGAGTACGTGACGTCATCGAGGGCGCTCCACACCTCATCGAACTTGTCCTCGCCCGCCTCGCTCTTGTTCTTCGCGAGCGCGCGAAAAACCGTGAGGAGGTTGCGGAACCGGGCGATCAGCGGGGTCCATTTTTGCGAGGCCATGTTATGCGTCCCCCTTCTTCAGTTCGGGGAATTTGTGCCGGATGCGTGTCACGGCGACGAGGCACGCGGCGCGTTCACTCGGACCGCGAGACAGCATAAACTCGTCCAGCAGCGGAAGGATGCCGCCGCCGAACTCCTTGTCTTCGAGGCCCATGTCGCGCATGACTTCGACCAGATCGAGCTTCGCGCGGCGCGCCGGGAGTGGCTTCACGCTGACCACCTTGTCGGGCTTCTTCGCGTTCGGGTCGGCGGGGTTCGGTTCGCTATCCTCAACGGCGTCGCGCGACTTCTCCGGGCGCCCTGGCGGGATCTCGAACAGGATGCGCCGCAAGAACTCGCTGAGCGTCAGCCTCGCCGCAGGCCACTGTTCCGGCTTGTGTGGGATGCCGTCGCCGCGATTCTGCGCGGCTTTCTCCGCGTCCTTCTTCGCCTTCGCACCGACGGTCGGCGTCGGCGGCAGCGGCGGCTCCCAGTCCGGCGTCAGGCCACGGTCGCGGTAGACTGTCCAGAGCGCGCGAATCACGAACGCGCGCACCTTCCGGTCCGGGCTTTCGGAGAGGCGAAACAGTTCTTCCGGCACGCGCAGTTTCGGCAGCCGGTTGATGAGTTCCATGCCGAGTGTGCGTGTCTCCTCGTCGTTCGATTCGCAGAATCGGTACACGGCACTCGCTTCGAGTTTCGCGGGGTCGAGCCGGAACGGGCGGTTCGGCGGCGTGTCTTCTGCGAGCAGAGACTTCGCGACGAACCGGCGCACGTCCATGAACGGGATGTCGGCCATCGCAACGAGGTGATCGACACCGGGATTCCAGCGGGCGAACTCCCAACTCGCGAGTTCCAGCGCGAACTCACGCAGCGGCTTGCGGCTCTCGCTGAACAGCGTAAACACGCGTTCCAGCGACAAGAAAGCAACCGGGATTTCCGCGCCCTTATCGACCGGCTTGTCAGTGAGTTTCTGCGCGATGTCCTTGTGGTGCCGCCGCACGTATTCGCGTGCGAAGCGTCCTACTGGGGCGTCCGCGGGTCCGGGCGCGATCACGAGTTGCCACAGCCGCTCGCAGCCCGCCGCGACCGCGTCGGTGCTCGCGGGCGCCGTGGTCCGCTGCCCGCTCACCATCTGGAGGAACGCGGTCTCCGAGATGATGCTGATGTTCGCACCCTTCTCGTTCAACTCCTCGGCCTTCGTCTGCTTGCTGCCCTTCGCGCCTTGACCGTAGAGCGGCGAGCCGTCATCACCGATGACGAGGTAGTGCAGTTTGGGCGACACCGACCCGGCGACGGTACCGTTCGCGCCCTTCACCTGCTTCTCGGCCTCGTCGCGCGTCATCGACGACATCTTGCCAGTGAACAGGAACGACGCCCGCTTCAGGTCAGCAGTCACCCCAGACGATTGAAGCTCACCTGCTGCGGCAGGCGTGACGTGCGTCGGCGCGAAGTCAGAAGGAAGAAATGTGCGGATCAACCTGTCACTGGCGAAGTCGTGGTACAGCGGTTCGCTGCGTGCCACCAGTCGCATGAGCCAATCGAAACTCAACTCGGTCGTCGTGAACTTGCGTACGTCCGCGAACCACCGCAGCACGTTCGCGGCACGTCCCTCGTCGAACGTCAGTTCCTTCGCCCAAGCACCGCTATCAACCTTGAACTTTGCCAGCCATGGACTCGCGTCCCAGTCGGGCGCGAACGCGAGCAACTTCCAGAAGTCCATGCCGAGCGTCTGCGCCTTCAGTTTGCCCTGGTTCACCCATGGGATGACGTAATCGTTCGTTGCCGGGAACAGCGCGATCCACTTGAGCAGGTCCGGCGCGAGCGCGTTCAGATCGAACTTCGCGAGTTCGGCCGCCGCGTAGTCCACGACTCGCTCGGTCTTGTCGTCGTCCTCCGGGTCCAGTTTCTGGAGCAGTGTGGCGAAGAACGCTGCCCCGAGTTCCTCACGTTTATGAACCTTTGGCAACAGCTGCGTCGCAAACTTGAACGCGGCCTCGCTGTCCGAGAGCATCCGGCCCGAAAACCATTCGGGCGTGAGTTCCTCCGCGCCAAAGTTCTTGGTGATCGACTCCGCGGCGAACTTGTGCCCGTGATCGGTTTCGAGCAACTGCCCCCACGCATTGAGACCCACGCCGGTCCGCGGGTCTTTCTCGCCGAGGAGGTCGCGCGCGAGTTTGCGCACGTCGTCGTTGTCGTTGTTCGCGAGTTTGATGAGTTCGCTGACGGGTAGATCACGTGCGTGCGTGCGTGCGTAACCCGCGGCGTACTTCCTCGCATCCGCCGACGGCGACTCGAACAACTTCAGCACCGCGTCGTGAAGCCCGAGTGTACGGAACGCGGACTGTTCAAACTTCGGCACGTTCTGGAGCAGCCACACGACGAAGTCGTGAATCGCGCGGCTCGGCACCGCGACCAACCGCACGACCCAACTCGGTTCGGTGTCGCGCAGAACCTGGCGGAAGTCGGTCTTCAGCGCGGTGGTGGCGTAATCGCGGACGGCGTCGCACTTCGCGCGTTCGAGGAGCGAGAACAGCGGACGGTGACTGCGCTTCCAGGTGTCGCCGTACGCGCGGTTCTTGAGGTTGGTTGGGTCCGCGGTTTTGTCGTTCCAACCGAACCGGAAGTTGGACCGCCCGTACTTCTTCGAGTCGTGATAGAGGATGTGGTTGAACACCCACGAGCCGTTGAGCCGCACGCCGTCGGTGTAGTTGACGAGGAACTCGCACGCGACATCGGGGTATGTCGCGGGGAGGTGCAGCCCGACGCGCCGGAGGTAGCGCCACGCGCGGCGAACGCAGTATGCGATCGTCGCGCCGCTGACCTGCTTGCCGTAAGCGGCGCCCGCGTGCGCCATGTCCAGACGCACGGCGATCGCACCGTAGATCTCGGTGTCGTTCTTCGCTTCGGATTCCTTGAAGATCCGCTTGATGGCTTTCCACGGCCCGTACACGAGCGGCACGGTCGCGATGATGCGCAGAAGGTAATCACGCGCCAGTCCGTCGTTCGATTCCCACAGCGCGAAGATGACCTCGTGGACCTTCAACTTGTCCGCGAGCGGCACTTCCGCTTTCGGGTCTTCGAGCGCCTTGAGCGTCTCGGTGCGGTAGTGCGCCTGTTCTTCCTTCGACTTCTGCCGGTAGCGGTAGTCGCGGAGTTGGTAGAGGAACTTGTCGAACGTGAGCGCACCATCGCGGATCGGCGTTTCGGGCGCCGGCACCGGTTGGGTGCAGAGTTGTTTGATGAGTGTGATGAGCCGTGGGTCGCGGGCGTCCCATGCTTTGCGGACGTCTTCAAGAGTAAGAGCAGCCGCCATAAGGAGAGGCTCCTGATTTACTTCCGAGAGCATACGGGGGAGCGTTTAATACCTGACCTGTGGCGCGAAAGCGGTGCTGGAACGGCCTTCCTCGCGTCGTATCGCAAGGCAAACGCTCGGGTGACGCAACATCACCCTGTTGTAGAGGAATGAGCTAAACGATTTCCCTCGTCTGTCTCGGAAGTAGGGAGGTTGTAAACAACGGTGGAAGTGAGAGCAAGCGCCGTAGTGTGGATTTTTCAGTGACGCATAACCGCGTAGCCGCTTCCCGTATTTCGCGGAGGGAGCGCGCAACTTACGCGGCGCGCTCCCCTCCGCGGAATACGGGAAGCGGCTACGCTGCGCTTGCCTGCAGCCTCTCGTACACCTCTCGCACACGTTCGCGCACCGGTTGCGCCTGCAAATACACTTCGTGCTGCAACTCGACGTACTCCTCGCGCCCGGTTCGCGTTTCGATCTCAATCGGCGCGAAACCGTAGGCGATCAGGTCGTAAGGGCTGGCACGCATGTCGATCTCGCGCGCGAAGCGCGCCACCTCGAACGCGTCCGCGACGACATCCGACGGGCAGAACGGAGCGATCTTGAACGCGAACTTGTAGAGGTCCATGTTCGCGTGAATGCAGCCCGGCTGATCGTGATCGGGGGTCGAAGTCCGCTTCAGTGGATAGCGGTTCAGCGGCGCCGCGTCCTGCGAGAAGAAGCGAAACGCGTCGTAGTGCGTGCAGCACAGCGGTTGCGAATCCACCACCGCGTTCGTCTCATCACGCGACAGGCGCAGCGGAACGGAAGGGTGCCGCACGTTCGGGTCACGGTACACCATTGCCCACTCGTGCAAGCCCAGACACGCGAACGACGGCTCGCGTGCCAGCACAACACGCAGGTAATCCACCGCCCACTGAAGGTACGAGCCACGATGTTCCGGGAAAGCACTCGCGGGCAGTGACAACCCGTTGTCACTCGGCACGAACTCGGCCCAGGCAATGTCGTCACGGGTTGCGCCTTCGAGCGTTACGCCAAAGCCCGGAGTCCACCGCAACAGGTGCGCCGGGCGCCACGAGTAGTATTCAAACAGAAAGTCGTAGACGGGGTGTTTCTCACCGCGAGCCATCCTCGCGGTGCGTTCTTCCGCCCACGGAGAGACTCGCGCGAGGTACGCTACCCTCTGCGCCTGCCAGATATCATGCCGCAAAACCGACATAATCGCTTCTTTTGGCCCGGACTGCCGCAAACACGGCTAAACTAACTCTTTCCTTTACCCATCTTATCAGGGTCAAATAGGACGATGCTCGAAGTGCATCCCATCAAGGTTCTTCTCGTTGATGACCAACCGATGGTCGGCGAGGCCGTGCGCCGTATGCTCGCCGACGAACCGAAACTCGAATTCCGGTTCTGCCCAGACCCAGCCGCAGCCATCGAGACCGCCAACGAGTTCAAGCCAACCGTCATTCTGCAAGACCTCGTGATGCCCGACATCGACGGGCTTCAACTGGTCAAATATTTTCGCGCCAACCCAGGCACACGCGAGGTGCCGCTCATCGTGCTTTCCAGCAAGGAAGAGCCCACCGTCAAGGCGAAGGCGTTTGCACTCGGCGCCAGCGATTACATGGTGAAACTGCCCGACAAACTCGAAGTTGTGGCACGCATCAAGTACCACTCGAAAGGCTACGTCGCGCTTCTGGAACGGAATGAGGCGTATCAGGAACTTGCGGAGACCCAGCGCGAAATGGCCGCAGAACTGGCCCGCGCCGCGCGCTACGTCCAGTCGTTGCTGCCCGCGCCGCTCGCCACTGGCGCGATCAAAGTCGCGTGGAAATTCGTGCCGTCCACGCAACTCGCGGGCGACATGTTCGGCTACCACTGGATCGACAAGAAGCACCTCGCGCTCTACCTGCTGGACGTGAGCGGGCACGGGGTCGGGTCCGCGCTGCTTGCGGTGTCGGCCGGGAACGTGCTCTCGTCCAACTCGATCCCCGGCGCCGATCCGCGTGACCCCGGCGCGGTCGTCACCAAACTCAACGACATGTTCCAGATGGACCGGCAAGACGGCAAGTACTTCACCATCTGGTATGGCGTGTACAAGCCCGCGACCAAGACCCTCGCGTACTGCAACGCCGGGCACCCGCCCGCGCTGCTCCTGTCCGGCGGCGTCCTCCACTCACTCGAAGCCGACTCGCCTGCCGTTGGCATGATGCCGGAGATGCCCTATGAGACGCGCACGGCCACACTCACCGAAGGTGCCCGGCTACTCGTGTTCAGCGACGGCATCCTGGAAATCGAGAAGGTTGACGGGGCGATGTGGCCGTTTTCGGATTTCCTGGAACGCCTCCAGACCGAACTCGGGGTTGCCGGCGACCTGATCGGGCGACACCTGGATTACGTCCGCGAACTGGGCGGGAAAGAGGTACTCGCGGACGATTTCTCGATGATGGACGTTCGGTTCTGAGCGCTTATACCGTCGGCGCGAGCAATTAAAGTGGGTAAATTCCGGCGTTTGGGATAACCCGCTGGACTGATCCCACCAGGCGGGTACGATCGCCTTTACAGGACTTCTGCTCCACACGAGCTTGCACCCATGTTCCGCCTCCGCGACGTTTCACTCCGCACGAAACTCTACACCCTGTTAGTCGCGTACACCTTCACGCTCGCGGCGATTCTCGGTGGGCGAGCTTACCTCCTCAACAAGTACAGCGTAGGCGGCCCCGTCCACAAGGAGTTAACCGTGCGGAAGGACATAGTCATCGACATGATGCCGCCGCCGTTGCTGATCAGCCGACCCTACCTGATGCTACACGAGATGGAAGGGACCACCGACGCGGCCGAACTCCGGCGGCTCACGACGCAGTTCAAGGAATACGAAACACAGTACAACCAGCGCCGGGAGTACTGGATACAGAAACTGCCACGCGACAGCTCGGTCCGACAGGCCGTCGAGGTCACCGCCCACCAACCGGCGGCCGATTTCTTCAGGGTCGCAAACGAGGACTATTTCCCCCTCACCAAGGGCGAGCCGGCGGCCAGGACGAAAGCGACGAAGGTACTTCGGGAGCAGCTCGGCCCGCTCTACCGTGAACATCACCGGCTCGTCCTTGAAGCGGCCGTTCGGGAGGATACCGGCACCGAGATTGAAGAGGCAAAAGCCACCGACCGGATCAACTTCTGGCAGAGTCTAACCGTCACCATCGCGTTCGCGGCGCTCGTTTTCTTCGGCCTCGTCGGGTGGCTCATCGTCCGCAGCATCTCAACCTCGGCGAATCTGCTTCTCGCTCGCGTCCGACAGATGGCCAGCGGAGCCGGGGATCTAACGGCCCGGCTCACAGTTGATGGCAAGGACGAGATGGGACAACTGGCCGAGGGCATCAACGCCGTCGTGGGCAAAATTCAGGGTATCGTCAGCAAGGCGCGCGAGTCCAGCCTTCAACTGCTTTCCATCGCGTCGCAGATCGCAACGACTGCCCGGAACCAGGAAATCACGGTCAACAACCTCGGCGCGTCCACGACCGAGGTCGCGGCATCCGTACGTCAGGTGACCGCGACCAGCAAAGACCTCTCCGGCACGATGAACGAGGTGAGCCAAACCGCGAGCCATGCGGCCGACCTCGCCACACGCGGGCGCGATAACACCACCAAGATGGCGACCGAGATGAAGCATCTTGTTGACTCGACTGCCTCTGTATCCACGAAGTTGGGAATGATCCGCGAGAAGGCCGACAGCATCAACGCGGTTGTCACAACAATCACGAAAGTCGCGGATCAGACCAACCTGCTGTCTATCAACGCCGCAATTGAGGCCGAGAAAGCCGGCGAGTACGGACGCGGGTTCCTCGTGGTGGCACGCGAGATCCGCCGCCTCGCGGATCAGACCGCAGTTGCCACGCTCGACATCGAGACGATGGTACGCCAGATGCAGGACGCGGTCAGCGCGGGTGTGATGCAGATGGACAAATTCGCGGACGAGGTGCGATCCGGGGTGTCCCAGGTGACGAAAATCAACCAGATGACGTGGGAGATCATCACCGAGGTGCAGAGCCTGAGCGGGCGGTTCCAACTGGTGAACGAGGGAATGCGGAACCAGACAACCGGCGCGCAGCAGATCAACGAAGCGATGACGCAGATCGCGGACGCAACTCACCGCAGTGCACAGTCGATTAAGGAGTTTGAGCGGACCGCGGCGCACCTCCGTACTTCGGTGGAAGGACTGAATGAGGAAATCGCGCAGTTCAAAACGTAGCGTTCGGGGTTCAGTGTTTGGTGACGGCGTTGCAAGTACGAAGTTGGACTGAAGACCGAATACCCAAACACCAAAAACTGTCCCATGTTAGGTCTCGTTTTCCAGGTCGGCCCGGACAAAGTCGCAGTGGACGTTCGCCGCGTCCGCGAGGTCGTGCCCCGTGTCCAACTTTCCACAGTCCACGGCGCGCCGGTGTGGATAGCGGGTGTGTTCGTGTACCGGGGGCGAGTCGTCCCGGTTGTGGACCTCCACGCACTCGCGGGTGTCGGGGAGTGCCCGCCGCACCTGAGTAGCCGCATCATCCTCTTTCCGTATCCGCTCGACATTCCGGAATCGCTCGTCGGGTTGCTCGCGACCCAGGTAGCCGAGATCCGCGAGATCCGACCAGGGCTGGCAACGCCGATCCCCGGCCCACCGGGACGCCCGAGCCTCGGGCCGGCGCTCGCGGACGGACAGGGTATCCTTCGACTACTCGACCCGGACTGGCTCCTCGCGCAGGTCGCGGCCGGCTCTGGCGGTCTGATCGAAGTGGGGTTCCAGTCGTGAACGCCGCCGTCGAGCAGGTCGTGCGCGACCGACTGGGGTTGGATGTCGAGTCCCTGGGGCCGAACGTGCTCACTCGCGCCGTCGAGGCTCGAATGACTGCGCGCGGTATCGCGGACCCGGCGCTTTACGCTGCCCGACTCATAACCGAAAGGGCCGAGCGCGACGCGCTCGCGGCCGACCTTGTGGTGCCCGAAACATGGTTCTTCCGCGGCGGCCACTCGTTGTTCGACCGACTCACGACATTCGTCCTGAGTCGCAAGGCCATCGCGCGTGTTCTCAGCGCCCCGTGTAGCACCGGTGAGGAACCGTACTCTCTGGCAATGGCATCCCACGACCCCCACGGCACGGCGCCCGGTTGCACCATTGACGCCATCGACTTGTCCGAGCGAAACCTGGCGCGAGCGGCGGAAGGGCGCTACTCCGCGTCCGCGTTCCGCGAACCTGGCCCGGACCCGCGTCGAGCGTACTTCCGCAAGACGGGCGACTTGTGGGAGATACTCCCACAGATCCGCGCTGCGGTGCGGTTCCTTCCAGGTAACCTTACAGACCCGCTCTTCTTGCAACGTGAGCGACCCTACGACCTGATCCTGTGCCGCAATGTGTTCATCTATTTCACACCTGACGCCAAACAGCGGGCGATGGCGAACATCGACCGGTTGCTCACGGCCGATGGCCGGTTGTGCGTGACGCCGGCGGAGGCCGACCGGTTGCCGGCCGGGCGTTTCGTCCCCGAAGGGCCAACGGAGTTCGGCCTTTACCGCCGCAACGGGGGCGAAGGCGGACAGCCAAAGGCGATCGCACGCGAACCGGCTGCGCCTGCCCCGCCCGCGACACCGCCCACGCTCGCCACGCCGAAGGAGGGCACGCTCGCAGCGGCCCGCCGGCTCGCCGATTCGGGCCAACTTGCCGACGCGCGAGCCGCATGTGAGCAGATCCTCCGGCTCCGTCCCGGTGACGCCGACCCATTCGCGCTGTTGGGTGTGGTCCACCTCGCCGCCGGAAACGCGGATGCGGCCTACGATGCGTTCGGCAAGGCGCTGTACCTCGACGCCGACCACGTCGAAGCGATCAGCCACATGATTGGGTTGTGCGAACGCCGGGGGAACGCCGCTCGCGCTGCGGCCCTGCGCAATCGCCTCGCGCGTCTCGCGCCGCCGGAGGGAACATGATCGCGAAGCCGCTCAACGTGATCCCTCCGGAAGACCAGTGCTGGAACAGCATCGGCGTGCGTGGAGACCGGTCGTGCCCGGAACTCCTCAAGGTCACGCACTGCAACAACTGCCCGGTGTTCGCCAGCGCCGGCCGACGGTTCCTCGACGCACCCTCGCCGACCGGCTACCTCGCGGAGTGGACGACCCGTCTCGCGGCTCGGGACGACACCCGTGATGGCGACGAGTCCAGTGTGCTCGTGTTCCGGCTCGGCGACGAGTGGCTCGCGTTGTCGGTCGCGGTGCTGGTCGAGGTCACACGCACACGCCTGCTACACCGAATCCCACACCGCGCCGGCTTGCTCGCGGGAATGGTAAACATCCGGGGCGAACTACACCTGTGCATGCGTCTCGACCTGATTCTCGGCGCCACCAAACCGCAGGAGAGCGACATGGACCTGCGCCGACTAGTCGTTATTCGCCGCGAAACCGAAGTATGGGCGTTCGCTGCCGACGAAGTCGATCAGGTTCACCGCGTGCTGCTCCCGGATCTCACGAACGCCGCACCGACACTCGCTCGCTCGCACGGGAAGTTGACCCGGGGCGTGTTCCCCCACGCGAAACGATCGGTCGGGTTGCTCGACGAAACACGCCTGTTCCAAACCCTGCGGGAGCGGCTCCGATGACTGGCATCGACGCTTCCATGTTCGAGCTATTCCGCGAAGAGGTGAAAGCTCACGCGGATACACTCGGCGCTGGGTTAGTAGCGGCCGAGTCGCGGCCCAGTGACCCTGCGCTGCTCGAAGAACTCATGCGCGCGGCGCACTCCATCAAGGGCGCGGTGCGTATCGTCGGGATCGACACCGCTGTGCGGCTTGCGCACGTCGTCGAAGATGCTCTCGTCGCGGCGCAGGACGGCAAGATCCGCCTCGGACCCGCGGACATCGACATCCTGCTGCGCGGTTCAGACGTGCTCGCAGGGCTGGCGACTCTCACGCAAGACACCACCGCCTCGTGGGAAGCCGCCAACGTCGCCGCAGTGGCCGCCCTGGAACCGTTGTTGGTGGCGGTTGCCGAGGGTAAGCAAGCTGAACCTCTCCCCACCCGCGCGACAAAGCAAGAGGGAGAAGCGAGACAACCTACCCCAAACTCCCTGCCCAAGGTGGGGGTAGAAGACACTCCCGTTCTCGCGTCTATTTCCTTGAAGGGGGTGGGGATAGATGTTTCGCCATTTCCCCCCACGCCCGCGTTCGAGCTACCGGTCATTCCCGCCGAACCGTTCGCGCTGGGTGCGGATCACTCGATGCTCGACCTGTTCCGCGAGGAGGCACGCGAACACCTCCACGCGGTCGCGAAGGTGCTCCCGCACCTGCTCACCGACCCGACAGCCGTCGAACCGGTGTTGGAGCGTCTGAAGCAACTCCGCGGCGCAGCCCGGCTCGTGAAGTGCGTACCAGTCGCGGACGTAGCCGGTGCGGTCGGTGCGTATCTACGGGCAGCGCGCGAGACGAACACCCCGTTCCCGCCGTTCGTGCCGGAGTGGACCCGGTACGCGCTCGCAACGCTCGCTGGCGCGCTCGCGACAGACGAAGAAACCTTCCCCGTATGGATCGAGGCGTCGCGGGCCGCGCTCGCGACCGTCACAAACACGTTCACTCAAGCCGCGAGTGCGTGTCAGCAATCGCCTTCGGCTTCGCCCACTCCCTCTCCCTCTCCCTCTCCCATTCCCAAACAGTCGGAGGTGCAGGGAGCCGGTGCGACGCCGTCCTCTGTGAAAACAGAGAGCGTTCGACCACTCGCTGACCTTTACCCCTCAGAACTGGTGCCACTCTTTCCTCCAAGGATAGAGGTCAAAGAGAAATCGCCCGCACACGTCCAGTCCTCCACACCCCCGACGGGCTCGACAGCGACCCTGCCCTCGGAACCCGTGGTGCGGGTCAGCGCGCAGAGCCTCAACCGGCTCATGGGGTTGGCCGGCGAATCGCTCGTGCAGGCACGGTGGCTCCCGTCATTCTCCACGGCCCTTCTCAAGATGCGGAAGCAGCAGGATCTGCTGGCCGCGATGCTCGACACGACTTACCACGCCGCCGCCGGTGGGATGCCACCGGACCAACTTGCAAACCTGATCGCCGACACCCGGCGTCAGTGGGGCACGTGCCGGCAAGAACTGGGCGAGAAGACATCGGCCTTTGACGAGCACGCGGCCCGCGCAGAGGACCTCAACGCCCGGCTCTACCGCGAGGTCATTGCGAGCCGGATGCGGCCGTTTGGTGACGGCGTTCGCGGCCTTCCCCGCATGGTTCGCGACATGGCCCGGACGCTGGGAAAAGAGGCGCGTCTGGTCGTTGTGGGGGAAACGACCGAGGTCGATCGCGACATCCTGGAAAAGCTCGAATCACCGCTCACGCACCTGATTCGCAACGCGATTGATCATGGACTCGAAGCAGCCGATGTGCGCATCGCGGCTGGGAAACCGAGCACGGGCACGATCACACTCGAGGCGAGGCACCGGGCCGGGATGCTGCTCGTGTCGGTTGCTGACGACGGCACCGGTGTGGACCTGAACCGGCTCCGCAAGAAGATCGTCGAACGCGGGCTGAACTCGCCTGAGATGGTTGTGAAGTCTACCGAGGCCGAACTGCTCGAATTCCTCTTCCTGCCCGGCTTCAGTACGGCGTCTGAAGTCACCGAGTTTTCTGGCCGCGGGGTCGGTCTCGACGTGGTGCAGGACACCATTCGCAAGGTTGGTGGGAACGTCCGCATCACGACGACTCGCGGAGCCGGGACTGCGTTTCACCTGCAACTTCCGCTCACTCTCTCGGTGATACGCGCCGTGGTGATCGACGTGGCCGGCGAACCGTACGCGTTCCCGCACACGCGTATCGACCAGCTCATCCGTGTGCGACGCGACGACGTGCGATCCCTCGAACACCGGCAGTTCGTTACCGTGGACGGACAGAACGTTGGTTTGGTGTTGGCGGCGCAGTTACTGGACATGCCCGCCCCGACGCCCACAGGAACGGACATCCCCATCGTGTTACTCAGCGACGGCACCGGCGTTTACGGGTTGGTCGTGGACTCGTTCCGCGGCGAACAAGACCTGGTCGTTCGCCCACTCGACGCGCGTCTGGGCAAAGTGCCCAACCTGAGCGCCGCCGCGATTCTCGACGACGGTTCGCCCGTCTTAATTGTTGATGTGGAAGACCTATTCAGGTCAATGGATCAGTTCATTCAGTCGGGTTCGCTTGTCCGCTGCGAGACTCGCGAATCCAGTGAGGGGCGTAAAAAACGCGTGCTTGTCGTGGACGACTCCATTACTGTGCGTGAGGTCGAACGCCAGTTGTTGCTGCACAAGGGGTACGAGGTCGCGGTCGCAGTGGACGGCATGGATGGGTGGAACAAGGTGCGGGCTGAGCGGTGCGACCTGTTGGTGAGTGATATCGACATGCCCCGCATGAATGGGATACAGTTGGTTCAGGCGGTGCGGGCCGACGATCGGCTCCGCGACCTACCCATTATCATCGTTTCATATAAAGAACGCGAGGAAGACCGGATCCGCGGGTTGGAGGTCGGCGCGAACGCTTACCTCACCAAGAGCAGTTTCCATGACAACCGGTTCATCGAAGCGGTAGTCGAACTGATCGGCTCCCCCGGTGGTCGGTAGTCATTTGTCGTTTGTCATTCGTGAACCGCGATTGAAGATTCGCGCGAGCCACGCCAGTGACAATGCAATGACAAGGGACAACTCCGATGCGTATCGGGATCGTGAATGACTTGGCGCTAGTGCGAGAGGTGCTGCGGCGTGTCGTCGTCGCTGTGCCGGGTTACACGATCGCGTGGACGGCTGAGGACGGCGACGACGGGGTGCGCAAGTCTGCCGCGGACCGGCCCGACGTAATCCTGATGGACCTCGTCATGCCCCGACTCAACGGGGTCGAGGCCACACGCCAGATCATGCAGCAGTCGCCGTGCCCAATCCTGATCGTGACTTCGAGCATCTCGTCGAACTTCCCGCTCGTGTTCCAGGCGCTCGGCGCGGGTGGTGTGGATGCGGTGGACACGCCCACGCTCGGTCCCAGCGGGATCATTCGGAACCACGAGAAACTGGTCGCGCGACTGCTGAAACTGGAGTGCGCGCTCAACGACGTGAGTGGGTCGAGCGTGGTTTTGGCCCCACTTAGTTCCGGGTCCGGTGTGTTGCCTACGCTGGTCCTGTTGGGCGCGTCCACCGGGGGACCCGACGCGCTGGTTCACGTGATCAGCGCATTCCCGACCGACTTCCCGGCCGCGGTCCTCATCAGCCAGCACATCGGCGCGGACTTCGCGCCAGGGTTGGTGCAACAACTCGCGACGTGGTGCCGGCTCCCAGTGCGGGCAGCGAAAGACGGTGACGTGCCGCTGGCCGGGATCGTGTACGTCGCGGCAACTGACGACCACATGGAACTCGGTGCCGACCGGCAACTGCGATACACGGCCAGCCCACGCAACTCGCCCTACCGCCCGTCAGTGGACGTGTTGTTCACCAGCGCTGCGGTCCACAGCACGAGCTTGGGTTTTGCGGCACTGCTCACGGGGATGGGCCGTGATGGGGCCGCCGGGCTGTTACGGCTGCGCTCCGCGGGGTGGCACACGATTGCCCAGGATGAGGCCACGAGTGTCGTGAAGGACGGGATGCCGAAGGCAGCAGTCGATCAGCGAGCCGCAGTCGAAGTGTTGCCGCTCCAACAGATCGGCCCGAGCATCGTGGCGAAACTCCTCGCACGGAAACGCCGGTGAGCCAGACATTGACTGGAATCAAGTTCTCAGGAAGGGACCATCGGCAGCGCGATCGGGGGCGCTCTCGGCCTCGTCATGTACCTTGGCAAGGAGGCGACCGGAGCGGACAAGAAAGACACCGACGGCATTGGAAAAGGTCAGGGCGACTGAGAACAGCCGTCGAAATGGTCTGGGCCGTTGCGCCCGATTGTTCGGCGGGAACCAGAGGAGCGACCGTTGCTTGGGCTGGTCGAGCACAAGACGGTCGAGACGATTCGGAATGCCCTTCTCGGCCAGCGCGCGCGGATCGAGGAACTCGACCGACGAACCCTCGTGCAATTCTGGCGCGATTGGAATACCGCTTACCCACTGGACCCCAAACCACCGCATTCGGTCTGCAAATCCGACGTCCTCTCGCGACTCGGCGCCGTGCGCTGCAGCCTCTCGTGCAGACACGCTCTCGCGGCGTACGAACGGCAAACGCCGGGTGATCTCTACGTCCTCTGTGTCGACTCGCTCATCGGCTGGCGGTGCAGATGTGCCCGCGTGCCAAGACTCCACAACATCAACGCCAATCTGATTGTCACCAGCGCGGACTTCGCCTGGACGTTCGGAACAACTCGGATGTGGAGGCGTCGCTGCCTCTACGGCCACCCGGTTTTCGTGGAACCGGAGATGCTGGAGTATCCCGACGGGCGTGACCTCCGTTTCTTCGGCCAGCCATTTTTTGCACACGTGCGGGACGTGTTGGTATTCCCCGACGAGTAGCGACCGCCAGTTCCCTTGATCTCGACTTGCTACGCGCTTCAATTCCGGCGTATCCTCCGCGATCCAATAACCCTGCCCGGTCACGGAGGACCGACCGATGTCGCAACCCGCTCCCGCCACTGTACCCGCACCGGCATCCGCGAAATCCGGCGGGTGGCTCAAGGCGGCACTCATCGGCCTGCTCGGGCTTGGCGGCGGCGCTCTCGGCACCTACGGGACCGCGGTTGTCGATCGCGTCGTGAAGCCGACAAAGCCGGTCGCGAACTTCTCCGTCAGCGCCGACGGGCTGAGCCTCACGTGCGATAACCGCGCCTCCGGCGTAAGCGGCTGGTGGGACTTCGGCGATGGCACGCCACTCGAACCGTTCGCGGCGGAACAGGACGTCACGCATGCCTTCGCCAAGTCTGGCACATACAGCGTCAAACTCACGGTCCGCAACTTCGTGGGCGATGAGAACGAACGCACCGTACCCGTTGAAGTGAAGGCCACTTCGCCCGACACCTCGCCGAAGATTAGCGCGTTCGCGGTACAACCCGTCTCGACTTCGATCGCACCAGCCACGTTCAGGCTCACAGCCGAGGTTGCGCAAGCCGATTCGTGCGTGTGGGACCTGGGCGATGGCCGCGTGGAAGTGACCGCTGGCGGGAAGATCGACCGCCTCGTGACCTTCGAGAAGCCGGGCACGTTCCCGATCACGCTCGTCGCGCACAACGGTAAGTTCGGTGCGAAGCAGTCCACAACAACGAAGGTCGAAGCGCCCCGCGACGGAACCACGATGGTCGTGCTGAAGGTTACCGACACGGGGAACAAGGTCGAGCGCATCACCACAACGGAATCCGTCGCCGTGTCCGTGCCCGGCGACAAAACCGCGACCGCGTTCACAAAAACACTCGCCGCCCGGCCTGGCTTCACGGTCGCGGAGGCGACACTCGGGGATGCACCAGCGAGTCTGAAGAACCTCAAGGTGGAGGTCTCTCAGGACAAACGCACGGTGAAGCTAACAGGTGTGTGGGGCGGCGATACGAAGGCCACGAACAAGGCCGCTGGCGGTTCGGACGCGATCGCTCGCGTGAAGCTCACACAGGAACGCATGACGCCGCAGCCCGCGAGCATCACGATGGTAACCGGCACGTTCGCGATGGTCGGTCAGACGATCCGTACCGACCTGCCACTGCCGCCCGCGCCGCTTGGGTTGAACGGGGGCAGGCGTGAGTACCAACTCGACATCCGCGCCGTCCAGGCGGGCAAGTCGATGACCGTGCTCCAGTCGCCGCAATACGGTAAGGGGCCGCTTGCGTTCCCGTGGTCGTCAACCCAACAAGGGGCGGGCTGGACGGTGACCTACAACGCGAAGATCGAGGGCGAAGCGGTCGTCGTGACCGCCGTGCAATCGAAGTAGCTTTCGGTGCGATGTAGGCGACTTGTGCCCAAGAGGTTTAGCATCTGCCCACAGGGGCCGACGCTAAACCTCTTCGCTTTCACGCGGATAACTACAATCACTTCTGTTACCTCGCCGCGCCCGTGCGGAGCAAGCACATGGCCACCGACCCGACCCCCGTGACCCTCAAGCGCGAGGGCGACCTGCTGAAGATCGAATGGAACGACGGCATCACAACCACGGTGCCCTGGAAGACACTCCGCGCGAAGTGCCCGTGCGCCACGTGCATCGAGGAACGCAAGAAGCCGGCCGACCCGTTCCGCATTCTGACATCGCAAGAGGTCGAGGCCGGTGCGCCGCTGCCGCTCGCGATGTTACCCGTGGGCCACTACGCGTACAAGATCGCGTGGAACGATGGCCACGACACCGGCATTTACCCGCTCACGCTGCTTCGCGAACTCGGAGATAAGAAATGAACGCGCAGATGCCATCGAAAGTCTCGTTGCCCGGCGTTAAGCAGGTGATTGCGGTCGCCAGCGGTAAAGGCGGCGTGGGCAAGTCCACCGTCGCCGCGAACCTCGCGATGGCGCTCCACATATCCGGCCACGCTGTCGGGCTGATGGACGCGGACATCTATGGCCCGTCGGTGCCGATCATGTTCGGCCTCGGCATGGTCGATCCCAAGACGACCGTATTCCCCATCGAGAAGTACGGCATCCGGCTAATGAGCATGGGCTTCCTGGTGGATGTGAATCAGGCCGTCATCTGGCGCGGCCCGAAGGTCGCGCAGGCGGTGCAGTCGTTCCTCACGCAGATCGACTGGGGTCAACTCGATTACCTCATCATCGATCTGCCGCCTGGCACCGGAGACGCGCAACTCACCCTAAGCCAGAGTGCGCCGCTCACGGGGGCGGTAGTCGTTACCACACCCGGCGAAGTCAGCCTGATCGACGCACGGAAAGGTGTGAAGATGTTCGGTGAGGTTCGCGTGCCGATTCTCGGTATCGTCGAAAACATGAGCTACTTCGAAGACGCGACCGGGACGAAGACGCCGATCTTCGGTGTGGGCGGCGGGGCGCGGCTCGCGCAAGAGAGCGACGTTGCATTCCTCGGCGAACTGCCAATCGATCCGCGTGTGGCGCAGTGCTGCGACCAGGGCGAACCGATCGTGCGGAAGTACCCGGACGCCGCAATCGCGAGGTCGTACATGGCGCTTGCGAAGACCGTCGCGGATGCCGCGAACAAGCCAACCGCGACCGCGCTCCCGTTCCTGCAGTTGTGACGCGGCGGCTCTTCTCGTGGGGCAGGCTGAAGGTCTGAGACAGTCAAGCGGGTACCTGTCCCTTCTGCATGACTTGGTATCACACTTCCGTCTCGCCGGGTGGAATCAACGCGGGCGCACCGTTCGATTCGGCCGGTGGTGCGTCTGGCGCGGCCGGGCGCGCCGTCGACTCCGCCCGCGGTGGGAGCAGGACGAATTCGTTGTCCGTCGGGCCGAGGCGGCGTGGCTTGTCGCCGGGAGCGGGGGCGCGCCAGACCTCGGTCCATTCGGTCCAGGTGATCCGTGTCCGGTCGAACAGCAGGCGCGAGGCGTCGAGCGTTGGCCCGGTGGTCGGCTGTCGCTGTCCAGGCACTCGCGGGCGTAGTCGCAGCGCCAGGTCGGCGATGTCGTACAGTATGGGGGTCGAATCCCGTGCCCCGTACCAGACCAGCAGCCCCTCAGGCGAGATGTCGGCGTGCTGCGCCTCCTTCGGGATCGCGGCCCGCACCTGTTCCCAGACGAGGTTCACCCCAGCCCGCTTGTGCAGGTACGCAAGCGCGTTGGCGAACACGCGGGCCTGCTCGTCGGTCAGCGCGGTCAGGAACCCCGGCGCGGCCCACCGCACGACCAGCCACCCGGACTGATCCTCCCATTCGAGCCACGCCGACTCACCGAAAGCCTCAGCCGTCAGCTCGAATCGAATGCGGTTCGTTCCGTGGAGCACGCGTCCGGCCGTTAACCGCGGCCCGGTCCAGCCGGAATCACCGTCGTTGAGCACCTCGACGAAGTCGCGCGTGACGAACCGCCGCACCGCCTCTTCGACCGCCCGCAGCGCGGCGCGGTAGGTCCGCGCGTCGCGCCACACGTCAGTGCGTGCGGCCGTGCGCTCGGCCGCGCGTAGCCGCGCGTACAGTCGCGGCACGGTGCCCGAGTGGAACCCCCAATGGAGCAGCCCGCGCACCGTTTCGCCGTGGTCCCCGACCGACACCGCACGCAGCGCCTCCGGCCGATTGGCCTGATACAGCCGCCAGTTTTCGCGCATCTCCCAGAACAGGAACGTGCAGGCGTCCGGTAACAGCCATAGCGTTCCCATCACCAGCAGCCACGCCCCCGGTTCCGTCAGGTACGCGGCCAGTTGACCGACCAGCGGCGAGGAGTACCCCAGCACCGACGTTTGGTCCGCCTGGAGCAGCCCAGGGAACAGCAGCAGGAGTGGGTAGATGAATTTCGCGAACAGGATCGACAGCGGGAGTTTGAGCGGGTTAATCATCGGCTCAATGAGGACGACCGTGTAGAACCGGATGAGGAATGCGAACGGCATCCACAGCACCCCGGCGACCGCACGCACGGCGACCGCAAAGGGTCCGCCGCGCCCGCGGAGCCGAAGCCCGTCCTCGATCCGCGCGAGCGTCCACTCCAGGGCGCCGACCAGTTCGCGGAATACGTCGTTGAGCCAGCGCAGAGCGGCCGGAACGGAGGGGATCAGTTCGAGGACACGGCGCGCGACCTCGAACAGGGCGGCCTCCATGCGCCACCCGAACCGTGTGTTCACGATGACCGCGACGGCGCCGAACGTGAGTACCCGCGCCGGCCATTCCAGCCCACCGCCGGAACCCAGATCCCACAGCCCGAGCGGCAACCCCCATATCAGTGCGCAGACCGCCAGCGGCCGGAACGCGTAGTTCAGCACCAACTGTACCGGGACGCTCCCGACCAGCGCCCGGACCAAACGGTTCGACCAGACCAGACCCGGAACCTCCCAGAACACGAACCGGCTCACGCGGTAGGCACGCCGCCCGACTCTGGCCAACGCGGCGCGCAGTGAGGCGGAGCGGACGACCGTGATCAGGAACACTCCCAGCCCGACCCACGCCACGTGGAACCACCACTCCAGGTTCCATCCCTCGAAGAATGAAGGCGCGGATTCGCCTGCCTCGCGGGCCTGCATCGCGGCCCGCTCGAAGACGAGCAGCCAGACGAACTGGGCGAACAGGAACGCGGCCCCGAACGGGAGGGAGACGTTCCGGGTCAGCCAGCGCCCGGTCTGGGTGCCGAAGTTGAGCGCGGTGACCTTCTCCAGCCCGCAGGTGTAAGACTCCGCCCGGCGGTATACGCCGTCGAGCCGGTCCGCGAGCCGGTCGTCGAGTCGCAGGAGCGGATCACCACGGTAGCACTCGTGTGGGCCGCTCAGGTCGGGGAGTTTCATCTGCCCGCGTGCGATCGCGTCGCGCACGTCGCCGAACGACAGATACCCGGTAGACGAGATGCGGTCGAGCAGTTCCTCCACGGTCTTCTCGACGGCGGCCCGCTCGGGGAGTGAGATCGGACGCAGCCCGGCGTCGTGCAGGGCCGTTGTGAGCAGCGGGGCGAACTGGTTTCGTAGTTGCCGCTCGGCCTGGTCCAGTGCGTTACGGAGCAACTCGGCGAGCGTCTTACGGTCGTGGTCGGTGAGCCGCGCCGCGGTGAGTTGGCGGACGGCGCTGCGCAACTGTGCTGGGACGCGGACGTACCGCTGCCCGGCCAGTTCCCGTTTGATCGGCTTGTTACCCAGGTGTTTCAGCCACTCGAACACGTCGAGTGCGTAGATCTTCTGTTCGTGGTCGAGACAAGCACGCTGGATGTCGTAGAGCAGCGCTGCCTCGACCGGGCGGTTCCCCTGGTCGGCCTTGTCCAACAACCGCGGCAGCGTGCCTTTCCACGCCTCGACGTCGCCGTCGCTGAGCTTGAGCGCGGCGTGGAGTCGGTCCACTAGTTTGCCGAGTTCCTCACGCGCCTGCCCCTGGGTCGGACTGGTCAGATAACCGGGGGCAACGCGCGCCGCCCGTGTGTAGAAGATCGCCGCGCCCACCACGTCACCGGCCTTGGACGCGCGCACGGCGCTACGTTCCAGACGACGGTAGTAGTCGTGCGATTCGTCCGACTGGTCGTCGGTCTTCGGCTCTGGGCTAGCCGCGCCCGGCAGTCGGCTGCCCAAGAACAGGGCCGCGCCGTCAACGTCGCGCGCCAGTACTGCTTCGACCACGGCCTCGGGCGGGAGGCTCGGGAAGCAGACCGCCACGAGCGCGGGGTTGAAGTACCGAAGCTCCAGAAAGTATGCGACGAACTCGATGTACGCCTCGCGGTCGGTCGCACGCGAGGTGAGCAACCCGTCGTGGATCAGAACGTTCCGCGCCTCCTCGAACGCCACCGGCCCGATTGCTTCGATTCGTTCGCGCAGTCCTGTCTCGGTAAGCCCGGCCAGTTTCGCGTCCAGTTCCCGGTGTGCGGAGGCGTGGAACAGCAGCCGCCAGTACCGGCCGAGCAGGTCGCTGACGGGTCCGCTGAGTTGTTCGGCGCTGGGCCGTTCGAGCAAGAGTGCGATGTCGGGCAGGTTGAAGCCGTGTGGGAGGCCGAGGTCCTCCGGTTCGACGTGCTTGTAGAGGGTCGCGCGATCGACGACGAAGCAGTGCCCGTGCGGAATCTGCCAGACCACCCACGCGGTTCCGGTGACGTTCAGAATTACTCGGTCGAGGACGGGACGGTTCACGAGCACCGCCGCAGGGTCGGTTTCGCGCAGCAGTCGGCTCAGTTCCTCAAGTTTCATAATGTGGGCCGCAGTAGCTTGTTGCCTTTTAACGAGCCGCGACCGCAAGAGAGCGGTTTACGTCTGCCGCTCCCTTGCGGTCGCGTTTCAAAACTTACAAATCTCGGTGCCCTCGTGTTTAGGCCACGTTATCCGTCGATCTGCTTTGCCGCCTCCAGCGTATTGTAGAGGAGCATAGTGATTGTCATGGGGCCGACGCCACCAGGCACCGGCGACACCCACCCCGCTACAGACCACACGCTTTCGTGCATGTCGCCGCACCATTTGCCCGCGACGTTGTTCGTGCCCACATCGACCACCGCCGCGCCTGGTTTCACCATCTCCGGCGTAATGATCGCGGGCACTCCGGCCGCGGCGATCAGGATGTCGGCGAGTTGGCACACCTCCGTGAGGTTCTGCGTGCGGGTGTGTGCGACGGTCACGGTCGCATCACCGGCCGCGGGGTTGGTCGCGGTCGGCTTTTGCATCAACATCAGTGCGAGTGGCTTGCCGACGATGTTGCTCCGCCCCACAACCACCACGTGTTTCCCTGCGGTCGCGATGCCGTTGCGCCTCAACAACTGTAACACGCCATGCGGGGTACAGGGATAGAATCGCGGGTGCCCAGCGGCGAGTAATCCCACGTTTTCCGGGTGGAAACAGTCCACGTCCTTCGCAGGTGAAACCGCTCGGATCACCGCGGCCTCTTCGATGTGTTTCGGCAGCGGCAGTTGCACCAGAATGCCGTGAACGCTTGGGTCTGCGTTCAGTTGTGCGACGAGGCTGAGGAGTTCCGCTTGTGATGTGGTCGCGGGCAGACGGTGAACGGCGGTCGCGAGTCCCGCGTCCTGACACGCCTTGTGCTTGTTCTTCACGTACTGCTGACTGGCCGGGTCTTCGCCGACCAGCACGGCCGCGAGGCCTGGCGCACGCTTGCCCGCAAGCGTGCGTTCGGCCACGCGCGACGCGATCTCCAATCGCATCGTCGCGGCCACCGCCTTCCCGTCGAGTCGTTGAGCCGGCATCGGTATCACCCCAATCGCTGCAACAACTTCGGGAGTATCACGCCGGACGGCCCGTACAGCCCGACATCTGCATAAACACTTGCGTCGGTCGGCGTCAGGTTGAACTCGATCACCGTGGCACCCTTGCGTCGGGCGATTGGGACAAGCGAAGCGGCCGGGTGAACCACTGCCGACGTGCCGACAACGAGCAACGTGTCGCACTGGTCCGCGGACTCGAGCGCCTTCATCCAGACGTCGTCGTCGAGGCCTTCGCCAAACCAGACGATGTGCGGGCGCAGTCGGCCACCACACACGGAGCAGTCGGGCGTGTCGCTCAGCGGTTCGATCCCGCAGTTCGCGACTGCGCCACACCCCAGACATCGCGTTTTTCGGAGGCTGCCGTGAATCTCCAGCACGTTCACGCTACCGGCTTCGAGGTGCAGACCGTCCACGTTCTGTGTCACCAAACAGAAGCGATCGTCCCAGCGATCTTCCATTGCGACGAGTGCGAAATGACCGGGGTTCGGCTTCACTGTCGCCACGTTCGCGCGGCGCGCGTTGTAGAAGTTCCACACGAGCGCCGGGTTGCGGTCCCAACCTTCGGGACTCGCGACGTCTTCGATGCGGTGTCCTTCCCAGAGTCCATCGCTCGCGCGGAACGTGGGCACGCCGCTCTCGGCGGAGACACCGGCGCCTGTCAGCACGCATACACGCTCCGAGACTCGCAGCCATCGCGCGGCGCGTTCGAGCGCGGTTTCCAGTTCTTCGGCGGTCATGGGCAACCCTCCCGCGGCCGACCGGGTCGATTTGAGGATAACGGATTTACGCGCTCCGGGCAACGCTCGCGCGTCGCAGACCTCGCGAAGCCGCGAGCGGCCAATCACGATTAGCCCATCACGACCGCGCCGGCTTCATGGCAGAGTTGTTTCGCGAGCTCCGCGGTCGGCGCTTCCGCGATCACTCGCACCACCGGTTCCGTGTTGCTTGCCCTTACATGCAGCCACCAGTTAGGCCCGTCGAGGCGCAAGCCGTCGTCGCGGTTCACGCGTGTGTCTGGCCAGCGTGCCTGGAGTGCGGCCATCGCTTCGGGCAGCCGTTCGCGCGACACGGTGAACTTCGTCTTCAGCATCGCGTATTGCGGCAACTCCGCGACGAGTTGCGAGAACGGTTTCCTCTCCTCGACCATCAACGAGAGGATGAACGCCATGCCGACGAACGGGTCACGTACCCAGCCGATGCGCGGGTCGATGACGCCGCCGTTGCCCTCGCCGCCGATGACCGCGGTCGTCGCGCGCATCAGTTCGACCACGTTCGCCTCGCCTACCGCCGAGCGGTAGCACCGGCACCCCACTTGCGTAGCGATGTCCTGTGACATGCGCGACGTGGACATGTTGATAACGACCGCACCGGGTTGCTGTCGGAGCCGGTACTTCACCGCGAGCGCGAGTGTTGCCTCCTCGCTGATGCACGTGCCGGTTTCGTCGATGAGCGCGAGCCGGTCGGAATCTGGATCGAGTACGAACCCGACGGCGCACTCATGTTGCTTGACCCACGGGGCCACATCGGTGAGGTTCGCGGGGATCGGTTCCGGTTCGTGCGCGAATAGGCCGGTGGGTTCGCAGCCGTATTGAATCAGGTCGCAGCCAAGGTCGTAGAGGAGGCGTGTGCCGAGCGGTCCGCCGGCGCCGGCGTTCGCGTCGAGGAACACGCGGAACCGCTGACCCGCGACCGCTGCGACGCTGATCGTATCGAGCACTGCTCGCGCGTGATCGATGCTCACGTCTGACGGCACGCGAACGCACCCGATCCCGTCCCACGCGGATCGCGCGAAGCTGCCGGATTCGTACAGGTCGCGAATCACTTTTCCTGCGTTAGCGGGAAGAATGGCGCCGTCGGGGCCGAACATCTTCAGCCCGTTCCACGGTGCCGGGTTGTGGCTCGCGGTGATCTGAATCGCGCCGGCCGCGTTCATCTGCCTGACCGCGAAGCCGCACGTGGGGGTGGGAGCGATGCCAATGTCTTCGACGATGCAGCCCGCGCCGAGCAACCCCGCAAGTACAGCGTGACGGAGCATTTCGCCGCTGGGTCGGCCGTCGCGCGACAGAATCACGCGCTGCCCCGCGACGGTGGAACCGAACGCGGCGGCGAATCGCGCAGCGACTTCGGCGGTCAGTCCCGCGCCGACGATCCCGCGAATACCCGAGACGGACACGATTAGATCAGACGGTACGCCCATCAGCGGTTCCTTGCGGGGCGGAGAGGACTTGGTGACTGCGGCAGTCGTGGTGACAGGCCAGCGGCC
>SXID01000268.1 GCA_005772955.1 Planctomycetia bacterium | reverse complement strand
GTGCAACGCGCGCGCGGTGGGTGAGTTCGGCGCGGTGTACGTCGTGTCCGGGCGCATCGCGGGCGAAACGTGTACGATGCCGCTGCAAGTGGAAGTGTTGTTCCAGGACTTCAACAGCCCGGCCGCGTTCGCGCTCGCGTCCGTGCTGACGATGCTCGCCGTCGTTACGCTGTTGTTGAAGGTGTGGGTCGAGGGGCGCGTCAGAGGACAGAAGACAGAGGACAGAGGACAGAAGTTAGAGGACAAAGCAGATTCTTCCTGACTACTGTTGTCTCTTCTCGGTTGTCAGTTCTCAGTCCCCTGGTCTCCGCTTATGTCTATCACAGCTCAAAACGTGACGAAGCGGTTCGGTGCATTCACCGCGCTTGACAACGTGAGCGTCGATTGCCCCACGGGGGAGTTGGTCGCGCTTCTCGGTCCGTCCGGGTCCGGGAAGACCACGCTCCTGCGCGTGATCGCGGGTCTGGAAGTGCCCGATTCCGGCACCGTGCATTTCCGCGACGCTGACATCACGAAGCACTCCGCACGCGACCGCAACGTGGGGTTTGTCTTTCAGCACTATGCACTGTTTCGGCACATGACCGTATTCGAGAACGTTGCGTTCGGCCTGCGCGTGCGGAAGTGGCCTGAGGCGAAGGTTCGCGAGCGCGTCATGGAACTGCTCCACCTTGTGCGGCTCGAAGAGAAGGCCCCGCAGTACCCCGCGAACCTCTCCGGCGGCCAAAAGCAACGCATCGCACTGGTTCGGGCGCTCGCGCCCTCACCGAAGGTATTGTTACTCGACGAACCCTTCGGTGCGCTCGACACAAAGGTGCGCGCCGAACTCCGCGACTGGCTCCGTCGCCTACACGACGAACTTCACGTCACCAGCATTTTCGTCACGCACGATCAGGAGGAAGCGTTCGAGGTGTCTGACCGCGTGGTCGTGCTCAACAAGGGTCGCGTTGAGCAAGAGGGCGCGCCGATGAACGTGTTCGAGCACCCCAAGAACGAGTTCGTGATGGATTTCTTGGGCAACGTGAACAAGTTGCCGGTGCGCGTGGAAGGCGGGCGGGCGCTGCTCGGCGAAACCGGAAGCGTGGAACTCCCAGCCAAACTGTTCGGCGCGAACGAGAACGGCCGCACCGACGCCTACGTTCGCCCGCACGAACTCGATATCTCGCGCACTGCCGAAGGCGGGAACTGCTTGCTCGGGAAGATCGTCCACATAAATCCCGCCGGCTCGGTCGTGAAGGTTCGGTTGCTCGCTGAGGACTTCGGCCTGATGATCAACGTGGACCTCACACCCGACCGCTACCGCGCGCTGGCGCTCAAGCAGAACGAGACTGTGTTCGTCACACCCAAATCGGCCCGCATCTTCGAGGCGGACTACACGATCTGACGGAATTCGGTGCCCACTTCTCGCATCGTCTGCCGGACCAACTCCAACCTGTCCGGCCAGCGGAACTCGGTAGCGATGCGTGACCGTCCGTTGTCACCGAGGGCGCGCCGCAGCGCCGCGTCAGCGACCAACCGGCGTAGTTGTGCGGCGAGTTCCGCGACATCGCCGCACGCGGCGTGAAGACCATCGACTTCGTGGCGCACGATCTCCGCCGGGCCGCCGGCGGGGTACACCAAGTTCGGCTTCCCGTTCGCCCACGCTTCCAGCAACACCAGGCCAAAGGAATCGCAACGCGACGGCAACGCGAAAGCGTCGATGCCCGCGAGGAAGTCGCGCTTCTGTTCGTCGCTGAGTACGCCCAACCGCGTCACGCGATCCTTCGGCGCGAATGTTTTCCAGAACACGCGGAAGTTTGGCATCTCCGGTCCGGCCAGCACGACGCGGAAACGGGTGCCCGCTGACCACGCGCGTTCCGCGGCGCGCAACAGATCGACGGTACCTTTCTCGACGCTGTTGTTCGCCAGGTGCCCGATCACCACTTCTTCGCCCAAGCCACCGCAAGCGGCTCGCGCGCGGTCGCGGTTGCCGCCGCTGCATTCGCCCGGCTCGACACCCAGCCCTTGCAGCACGAGTTTCTCCGCCGCGACGCCGAGTGAAAGCACAGTGTCGCGCTCGGCTCGCGTTTGCACGAACACGCGGTCCGCTTGCTTCAGCAGCCACCGTAGATGTGGCGCGGTGTACTGCGCGCGTGTGCGGTCGTGCGGGTTCGTGGGGTCGCCGAGATGCAAGAACGGCGTGAGCAGGAACGGCACGCCGCGGCGCCGCGCGAGCCGCAACGCGCAAGCGATCGGGAACGAGTACGGGAACGCCGTTGCATGGACCGCGTCGAGCGGGCCGGCGTAGCAACCGGCGTCACGCCACATGCGGTAGCAGATGGGGTTGCACGGCATCGTGAGGCATTGCCACCGGCGCAGTGGGATCAGCGAGAGGGCTTTGAGGATGTAGCGGCGCGCGGGGAAGTGCAGGGGATGGTAACGAAGAATCGGAGGCGAACCCGGCGCGTCAGCGACGGGGTGCGATTCGCAACCACACCGTCGCTGACGCGCCGGGTTCGCCTCGTTCCACATTTCCTCCAACTCAATCGCGTCGGTCGTCCAGACGCTTACATTGTCGCCGCACGCGGCGAGGTACCTGCACAACCGCGCGGTGTACGCTTCCGAACCGCCTAGCGCCGGAGGGTAGCGCTGCACGAATTGAGCGACGTGCATTCCCGCTTCTGCGGTGTTAGGGGATTCCAGCGTCGCGCGAATCCGGTACGATAAACCATCGAGGTTAGTCTCCCCCCGTTTCAGGACTGTGCGCGACATGATCCGTATCTCGCAGTTGGCCAATTCCGTGAAGCCGTCCGCCACAATAGCCGCGGGCACGAAGGCCCGTCAACTGAAGGCGGCCGGCGTGAAGGTGTTCGACTTCAGTCTGGGTGAGCCGGACTTCGACACGCCCAAACACATCTGCGCCGCGGCCGAAAAAGCGGCTGCGGGCGGTCAGACGCACTACACGCCCACTGCCGGCACGGCGGAAGTGAAAGCGGCCATCGCGAACTGGTACAAGTCGTTCCATGGTCTGGACTGCGGCCCGGAGAACGTCATCGTCTCGAACGGCGCGAAGCAATCGCTCCACAATGCACTCGCCGCGACCGTGGGGCCAGGTGATGAAGTCATCATCCCAACGCCGTACTGGGTGAGCTACTCCGACCTCGTGAGCATGACTGGTGCGACACCGGTGTTGGTGAACGCCACGCCAGCGAACGGCTTCAAGATGACGCCAGCGCAACTCCGCGCCGCGGTCACGCCGAAGACGCGGGTGTTGATGCTCAACTCGCCGTGCAACCCGACCGGCACGGTCTATTCGCGTGACGAACTCGAATCGCTCGTAGATGCGATGGACACCACTGACGCGGCAATCCTAAGCGATGAGATTTACGAACAGCTTATCTACGGGACCGCGAAGCCGACATGCGTGGCGACCCTCCGTCCGTGGCTGAAGGACCGGACCATCACTGTGAGCGGTGCGAGTAAGAGTTACGCCATGACCGGCTGGCGTATGGGCTGGGCCATTGCGCCGGCCGCAGTGGTGAAAGCGATGGACACGATCCAGAGCCAGGAGACGAGTTGCCCGAGCAGCGTGTCACAAGCGGCGCTCGTGGCCGCGCTGAACGGCCCACAGGAGTGCGTCGCGGAGATGCGGAAGGAGTTCGCTGGTCGGCGAGAGTTGACGGTCGGGCTACTGAACGCGATTTCTGGCGTGAAGATCCCAGCGCCAGAAGGCGCGTTCTACGCGTTCTTCGACGTGTCCGCGTATTTCGGCAAGACGTTTGGCACGACTGCCGTGACCGACTCGCTCACGTTCTGCGGCGCTCTCCTGGAACAGGCGCACGTGAACTTGGTGCCGGGGGTCGCGTTCGGTGCGGAGGGGTTCGTTCGGATGTCGTTTGCGACCAACCGCGCGACGATTGAAGCGGGTCTCGCGAAACTCAAGGAATGGCTTGCGACAGGCAGTTAGGCCAACGGCCGATGTAAGCCGGCCGGAGAGAGCGACTCACCACCCGACACGCGAAGCTGACCGGCCGGCTTACACCGACCGTTCGCTGGAGGCCATCATGCCCCTCCTCTATCTGACCGAAGCGGCAGTCGCAAGCGTCCTCACAATGGATCTCGCGCTTGAGGCCGTTTCCGCAGCGTTCCGAAAGCTCGCGCTCGACGAGGCCGTGAACAACCCGCGGCAGCGGTGCCAGACCGATCACGTGATGCTTCACGTACTGCCGGCCGCCGCGAAGTCGCTCGGCGCGATCGGGTTCAAGGCGTACACCACTTCGAAGGCTGGCTCGCATTTCCACGTCACTCTGTTCGACCCGAAGTTGGGTGGCATCACTGCAATCCTCGAAGCAGACATCCTCGGGCAGTTCCGCACGGGCGCCGCGAGCGGCGTTGCGACGAAGAAACTCGCCCGACCTGACGCGAGCACCGTTGGGCTGTTCGGCACTGGCAGGCAGGCCCGCACACAACTGCTCGCGATCTGCAAGGTACGCACGATCAAGAAGGCGTTCGTGTACGGCCGCGACGCAGACCGACGTCGAGCGTTCGCCGCGCAACTTTCGGAAGAAACGGGGGTCGAAGTGGTACCGGTCGAGAAGCCGGAAGAGGCCGCTAAGGGCCTCGATATCGTCACCACCGCGACCAACGCCCGCGAACCGGTGTTATTCGGCGAGTGGGTCAGCGAGGGTCAGCACCTGAACCTGATTGGGTCGAACTTCATCGGCAAGACGGAAACCGATGTGGAGGTGTTCCGCCGCGCGGGGGTAGTGTGCGTGGACAGCAAGGAACAGGCGAAAGTGGAAGCCGGAGACTTCGTGGAACCGATGAAGGCCGGGGTGTTCCAGTGGAGTGACGTGTTCGAATTCGCCCCGCTGTTCGTCGGTCGCTATCCCGGGCGAGAGTCGCCGCAGGATGTGACGCTGTTCAAGTCGCTCGGTCTGGGTATCGAGGATGTCGCGTTGGCCGTGCGGGTCGTCGAAGCCGCGAAGAAGGTAGGATTGGGGCGTGAACTGTTCTGAACGGGCGCGTAGAACAATTCGTCCCGCGCGACCCCGCAAGCGGTGCTCGGCTTCGGTACAAGAACCCCGATCGCGCGGGTTCCTGCGGGAGCAGATCACATGTTTTACGCCTGTCAAATGTGCTGCATCTTCTTCATCGGCATCATCTTCATTCTCGGTGCGTCACGGTCCGCTGGGCCGTCCCCGCTACCATCGCATTCGGATAGCTACGCGCCGAGTCCGCCTGAGTGGGCGCGGTGTTTTCCGAACGGATAGGCCACGCAGTCACTCGCCAACCGCCTTTCCATCCAGACGCTTATCCGCGGCACCGGTGCGTAAGCCGGTCTTGGGGTCGATCCCGATCGAGTGCGCGTCGCCTTGCCGTGCTTCCGTGACGGAGTGGCCGAGCGGCTTCAGTTTCGTCACCAACTCCGGGAAATCCTTCACCCCCTCGAACCGGGCCACGTCCGGGAACCACTGATGGTGGAACCGCGGTGCGCTCACTGCTTCCGCTACCGTCATGCCGTATTCTGTCACGTTCAGCACGACACACAGCACGGTGTTGATGATCGTTCGCCCGCCGGGGCTGCCGGTAATCAGCACCGGCTTCCCGTCTTTCAGCACGATCACAGGCGTCATCGAAGACAGCATCCGCTTCCCGGGCGCGATCTGATTCGGTTTGGTGCCGATACCGCCGAGGCGCGTCGTGAGTCCCGGGCGCGCGTTGAAGTCGGTCATCTCGTTGTTGAGTATGTAGCCTGCACCGCGAACCACGACGCGGTTCCCGTAGCTGTTCTCCAACGTGTAGGTGTTGCTGACCGCGAGGCCGTCCTTGTCGATCACTGAGAAGTGCGTTGTGCTGTCGCTCACCTTGTCGAGCGTGATTTCAGGCGCGAGGTCGGCGCTTGGGGTAGCCTTCCTCATGTCGATCGTCGCGGCGAGTTTCTTCGCGTAGTCCTTCGTAGTCAGTTCTGGCGGGATCTTGGTGTAGTCCGGGTCGCCGAGGTGCCGCGCGCGGTCGACGTACGCGCGTTTCATGGTCTCGATCATGAGGTGCGTTGCTTCTGGCGACCAGCGGCTGTGTTTCTTGAGGTCGAAGGTTTCGAGGATGTTGAGCATCTCCGCGAGCGCGACTCCGCCGGAACTCGGCGGTGGAGGGCCGTACACGTCATACCCGCGGAACGTGGTGTGGATCGGCTTGCGTTCGTTCGCCTTGTACGCTTCCAGATCCGTTCGTGTGATCAACCCGCCTTCGGCCTTCATCTCTTTTTCGAGCAACCCCGCGAGTTCGCCGGTGTAGAACGCGTCGGCGCCCTTCTCCGCGATCAGCCTGAGCGTACGGCCCAATTCTTTCAGCACCAGCGTGTCGCCGACTTTCCAGGGCTTGCCGTCGAGCTTGCCATAGGTTTGCTTGAACGCTGCGTTGGTAGTGAGCCGATCCGCGAGGACGCGATTCAACCCGACCGCGAGCGCCGCGTTCACTGTGAAGCCTTCCTCCGCCAACTCCACAGCGGGCATCACGACTAACTTCCATTCGAGCTTGCCGTATTTCTTGTGCGCGCGCGCGAGGCCGCGCACTGTGCCCGGCACGCCGGCGGCCTTGTGGTTCAGCCACGTCACCTTGGCGTCAGCGAACAGATCGACCTTCGCGGCGGCCGGTGCGGTTTCGCGGTACTCGATACACGTCGGGTCTTTTCCGGGCGCGGCGATCATCATGAAGCCGCCGCCTCCGATGTTGCCGGCTTCGGGCCACGTTACGGACATCGCGAACGCGGTCGCGACCGCGGCATCGACCGCGTTCCCACCGTTCTTGAGGGTGTTCAGCCCGACGTCGGCCGCGGGCGGCGAAACGCAGACCACCACACCGCCTTTTGACGTGACGGTTTCCGCCTTCGGCTGTGCCGAAGCGGTGAGGGTCGTGAGAAGGAGCAGGGTGAGAGTGGAGAGGGAGCGGAGCATGACAATCACCGTGTTTTGGCGAACCGCCGGCGTAAGCCGTCGGGGTTGTCCTTGGATTGACACGACCCAGACGGCTTACGCCGGCGGTTCGACGGACTAGTTACCCCGCCCGCAGCGCGGCAGAACTTTCGACGCCGAGGTTCTGGTATATCTGCCGTGTCGCGTCCGACTTGTTGAGCGTGTAGAAGTGGATGCCACGAACGTTGTTGTGCAGCAGGTCCGCGCACTGCTCGGTCGCCCAACTGACACCGACCCGATGTACCGCGCTGTCGTCGGCGCAGCGATCGACGGCGCGCAGGAGCTTCGCGGGGAAGTGTGCGCCGGCCGCGAGTTCCGCCATGCGGACCATGCCCGACTTCGACGTGATCGGCATGATGCCAGCGATGATCGGCACCTTGATCCCGGCCAGGTCGCAGCGTTCGCGGAAATCGTAGAAGTCGCGGTTCTCGAAGAACAGTTGGGTACAGATGTAGTCCGCGCCTGCATCGACTTTGCGCTTCAGGTTGTCCATTTCTTGAAGGCGGTTCGGGCAGCCGGGGTGCCCTTCGGGGAATCCCGCGACGCCGACCCCGAACCCGTGCCCGTTAGGCCCAGACCGCGAGCGGACGAACCGGACCAGTTCCTCCGCGTACCGGAACGCGTCCTTCGCGCGGTCGTGCGTGCTGTTCTTGGGCGGGTCGCCGCTGAGCGCGAGGATGTTCTCGATACCGCTTGCTGCGTATCTGTCGAGGATGGCGGTCATTTCTGGGAGCGCGTGGCAGACGCAAGTGAGGTGCGACACTGCGGTGAGGTTGGTGTCGCGCTCGATCCGCACGACGAGGTCGTGTGTGCGGTCGCGTGTGGAGCCACCGGCTCCGTAGGTGACCGACACGAACGAAGGCTGCAGCGGTTGCATCGACGCGATGGTGCGGTACAGTTCCTCGCTTGCTTCGTCGGTCTTCGGCGGGAAGAACTCGAAGCTGAACGTGGTCCGGTGTTGGGCGAAGATGTCCTGAATGTGCATGGCGTATGCGCCGTTCGTTAGCGTCGACCCCGAAGGGGTCGCACTACGCAAGTTTACCCAAATCGACGGTTCGTGACAGCCGAACTTGTGTACTCACTTCACCGGCATCAGAACGGGGAACTTCGGCACGCTTCCGGCAGTCAGCGCGAGGCGGACGCCGGTCGCGGGTTCCGTACCGGTCGCTTTCGTCAAGCGTGGCTCCTGCGAGAGCCGGTCGAAGCGGAACGTGTTCGTCGCGCCGGTTTGCCACACGAACTTCAGGTCGTGTGTGCCGGCCTTCACCGGGAGTTCCGCACCCAGACCCTCGCCGGCGCGGTACGCGAGTTTCGTCTTCCCCTCCGGAGTGAGCGAGTACACCGTCGTTGTGCCGCGAACCGTGCCTTTCCCAACAGTGAACTTTGCCACGTCGGCCGTCTGGTTCGCGTGTGTCACCGTTACCGTGAACAGGCCGGTGGGTTCCACGCGATCGAACGTTACGTCGAGTGGGATCGTCAGCTCGAAGCCCTGAAGGTCGAGGTCGAACGTCTTCTTGTCGAGGTCGCGAAGGAACATCGCGAGATCCGCGACCGGGTCTGGAACCGGTTGCGCCGCGGTCGGATCCTGTAGCCGCGAGAGCAGGTGGAGCAGCTTGCCCCAGTCGCGGAACTTCGGCTCGGTGAGCGACGCGGCCAACGCGGTCCACCCCTCGACGGTGTCTTTTACGGTGAGCAACTTGTGGAAGTGTCGTGTGGCGGTCGCGAACGACTTCTGTGCACGTCCGATGAGTTCGCCACGAACCTCCCACTCCGGGTAGCTCTCGGACTGGCGCGTATAGGTGCGCGCGAGTGCTGTGAGGCGCGCGGTAGCGAGCGTGGCGGAGTTGGTGCCATCCGGCTCCGGGAGCACCAGCACGGGCTCCGGGCGGTTCGGTCCCGTGGTGCCGAACGCGTCGGCCAGGTCGCGCAGGTCCGCGATCTGTTTGTGGGTTTCATCCCACGTGCGGCGCGCCTGGTATACCTCGTCGAACTCGAAGGGAATTTCGTAGGCCACTGCCGCGCCGCGCGGTTGGTTGATCGCGGGCGAACCCGGGATCGGATCGTGAAGCGGGAACGGCGGCTGCTCCGCGGTCGCGAACAGCGAGTCAACATCCCTGAGCCAGACCTCATCGAAACTCCGCTTCAATTTCAGTGCGATACCGGCTCGGGCATGCGCGCGGTAACGATCGCCGAGGATCTGCTGCGTGGCCTCGATCGCGGTGCAGTCGGCGAGCCACTTGTCGCGGAGTTCGGCCGCGGCCGTTTCGCCCCATGAGTATCCGGCTGGTAACGCGAGGTCGGTGAGTAACGCATTGCGCACAGACGCCAGGTCCGGCACCGTCGGGTCTTTGTCTGCGACGCGGCGCACCGACGCCGGTGCAATCGCATTCGCCAGTTTCGTGCGGTACGCGTCGTAGTCGTCGATCTCCTTCAATCGGCTCTGCACAAACCCGCGGCGCTCGTCCGACAGACCAGAGAACGCGACGTCGCCCGCGAACCGAGTCAGGATTTTCTTGTTCCGGTCACGCTCGCTGTCGGCCAGGCGCCTCGCGGCAGGCTTCTCCTGCTGCCGGTAATCGTCCACCTTCGCTGCCAGGTCCGGGCCGTTGACCTCGGGCGGGAATAATGCGATCAGGCCGAGCGTGAGAAACAGGAACGACAGCGCCGCCAGTGTGATGCGAACGGTCCACCACAACCGCGTCTCGGACCGGCGCACTCGATGATGGTGCGCCCTGGCACCCGCGAAGCAGTCGCGGAACAACTCCGCGACCTGATACGGTTGGTCCCCGGGTACGGGCTGTTCGGTCAACGGTGGCCGGCGGATCGCGACCGCGAACACGTCAAGATCGACGCTACCGAACGCGAGGAACGGCGACGAGGTGTCGTCGTCTGGGTCCGCGTCCTTTAGGTATTCATCGAACGCGTTCCACGCGTAATTCACGCGTTCCTTGACCCGCGCCTCCCACACCTTCTGCGTATCGCCGGGCTGCGCGAGACGGTCGCACTGCGTGAGAACCAGGAAGAGCGGGAACCCCCCGACGGCGCGGGCGTCGGTCTTCGCACGCTCTACAACCGTGAGGAACGCGTCGAACTCCTTGAACGCATCTTCAAGTCCCTCTCGCGTACTCGACGCATCAACGAGCAGCACGATCGTGTCGGTTTCCACAACGGCTCGCGCAAGCTCACTGCCCGGTGCTCGCTCTGTGATCGGGTCGGGGTGCGCCATCAGCGATTCGGCAGCCTTACCATCGCAGTCGTCGAGGATGACCGTGAGCGGTTCCATGAGCCGTTGCGTGCCGACGCGCCACGGTCGCAGCCGGATCGTGAAGCTCGAAAGTTCAGTGTTGGTGGATTCGAGTTTGCCGCTGTATGCAGCCTCGCGGAGGCGAGGCAGATCGACGGACGAACTCACAACCTCACCGCGAAGTGTCTCGCCCTGCGTCTCGCCGGCTTGCATGAGAGCGCCGATCAGCGCGGACTTCCCCGATCCGCGCTGCCCGAAGAGCAACACGCGAGGCACGTCGAGAAAGGGTGGGTCAGGTGTGGTCATGAGGCTCCGCACGGAGGAGCGGTTACTTCGGCGCGGCGAACGTCACGTCAAGTTTGGCCAAGTCCTTGGCCCACCGGGTCAGTTGCGAAATACTGGAATGCACCGGGTCCAGCGACGGTGCGTTCATTGGGCGGAAGTGAACCATCAACCCCACGGTGCCCTTTTCTTTCTCCTTGCGAGCCAGCACCGCGTTCTTCAGTTCGGAGAACGTCTTCGGTTTCGTGTCGTCGTCGAGTAGGTAGTACCGCTCGTCGCCGGGCACGTCGCTGCCGCCGAGGATAGTGACGCGAACGACCGCGTCCGCCGGCTTCGTCGGCACTACCGGATCGACGGGTTTCGGGGGCGGAATCTCGTCCTTCTTGGGCGGTGTGGCCGGCGGGGTCGGGTCGGTGTTGCCTTTCTTGTCGGAGTCGGTTGCGCTCTTGCCGTCGCCCTTGTTGCCACCGCCCCCGAAGATCCCCGCGCCGCCGTCGCCAAAGACAATGAGCGCGACGACGATGGCCAGCGTGAGGCCGACGAGAATGGAACACGCCTTGTGAAGTTGTTCGGGTGCCTTATGCGCGAACACCCACCGGTCCAGTGCCCATGCGATCGCGCCACCCAGGAAGTACCCGACGAGGAATCCGCCGCCGACTGCCAGACACTTGACGACAAACGTCCCGATCTTCTCGCCCGCGCTGGACGCGACCCCATCAGCCAGTAGTGCCTCGAACATGAAAGAACCTCTTACTCGCCGAAGTTGGCCGTGTCGAACCCGATCGGCACGGCCTTGAACCACTGGCGAATCTGGGTCACCTGCTCCTGCGTCGGGTAACTCGACTTGGTGGGGAGCAAGATTAAAAAGAACATGTCCTTCACGCCGCCGGTCTTGCTCGTCGCAGTCCGCTGTCGGTCGATCAACCGGAGGGCATCCGCTGCGATGCGGATCTCTTGCCGGTCTGGGTCGAAGTAGTACAGGGTCCCGTCCTTCCGGTCAATCTGCAGTACCCGCACGCTCAGCCGGTCGTTGAGTCTCGCTTGGGTCGCCTTCTCCATCCGCGCGAGCCGGGCAAGGGCCTCGGTGAGTTGGCGCTGCAGCTCGGGCACGTTCTCGGGCAGGGGTTCTTTCGGTGCCGCAGGCTTCGCATCTGGCGCGTCAGGAGTGGATGGGCCGCTCACAAAGGGCATAAGGAGGAAGATGCCGAACAGAAGGATCAGGACGTCGATGAAGGGAACGAAGAATCGGGTGACGGCGCGTCGGGGTGGCTTGATCACAACTTCCCCCCCGGCGGTTCAGGTGGCGGGGCGATTCCCGCCAGCGAGCGGATCAGGTCGCGCCCGATCGCGACCACCCACACCGGCAGGATGTTGATGAACGCCATGTACAAACCGCCGCCGGTCGCGGTGATCGCCGGGGCATACTTGCGGATGATCTCTTGCGGGGTCGGGTTGGAACTCGGCGTGATCGCGTTGAACGTCTGAAGGATCGCCGCGACTGTTCCGATGAGGCCCAACAGCGGAAACCACTCGGCGGCTTGACACAGGTGGCTGAGCCACCGGTCGGCTTTCACATCGAAGTCGGTTTCCTGCCAGCGCATCGCACGCCACGCGAACATGGTCTGGACGGCGAAGAGCGTGAACCCGATGCCGATGATGATCCAGTCGATGGGCGACGTTTCGACGCGCGCGAGGTAATCGCGGCGCGCGTCCGCGGGGACGGCGAAGAAGACGAGCGCCGCAGCCAGCACCGGGACCACGGCGAACACGGCCGGCAGCACGAGATGGATCCAGAACCGGCGCACGAACCCCTCCGGGTAAAATTCGAAGTTCGAAGCACGAAATTCGAAAGAAGACAGGCCCTATTCTTGCTCTCATCCTGCCGGTACTGGTTTCGAATTTCGTGCTTCGAACTTCGAATTTACTTAGTCTCGGACAACCACCGCGGCATTTCGCGGAGCTTCCCGTCGCTGCCCACGCACGCGAGCGTCGTCAGCCCCTCGGCGATCAGCGTTCCGTCGCGAACCACCTCGTACTTGTGCTCCAGACGCACGGCCGAAGTTCGCGTGACCGTGGTGCGGATCGTCAACACATCGTCGTAGTGCGCGGGGCTTTTGAACTTCACCTCCGCCTTCGCGACGACCAGGAAGTAGCCCTGATCCTCCAGTTCCTTATACGATGCGTGCCGCCCGCGGAGCAACTCCGTTCGGGCCTGCTCGAAGTACACGAGGTAGTTCGCGTGGTGTAGCAGACCCATGCGGTCTGTCTCAGCGTAGCGTACGCGAATCTGGATCTCTCCGGTTACCATCGGTTTCCTCACAGGGCGAAACCCGAGGAGCGGGGTGAGTCGGTATGCCGCTCAAGTCGCGGCACCTCGCAAAATTGTCATCCGTAATCGTGTTGATTCATGTCTGTCTGTAGCTGGGGTCTGTGACCTCGGAGCGACACCAGTTGTGTAACACCGGCCTCACAGAGGTCGGCTACAGAAACCAATCAACGCGACCCCGGATCACTTGATGAATCCGACGCGGTTAGGTCGCGGGTACCCGGGCCAGAACACGAACACCGCTTTACCGAGCATCAATCGCTCAGGGACCGTGCCCCACGAGCGGCTGTCGGAACTTTGCGCGCTGTTGTCGCCCAGACAAAGGTAGTGCCCAGGGTGGACGTAGTAGATGTCAGCACCCGTGTGGTCGGCCGGGCGGCTTCGCGTGTAGTACACGTCGCGGTGCAGTTTGATCTGGCGCGCCGTCACCTGGCCTTTGGCGCCTATACTCGCGGGCGCCTCGATGTCATTCGCCCGCGTCCAGCCCTCCTTGTTCGCGTCTTCTGGCTCGTAATCCTTTGGCTCGGTGGGGTTATAATCGGCTTCCGGCCCGAAGTCGATTCGCGACCCGTTCACCCACACCCACAGGCGCGAGTCCACGTTCGCGAACCGGAGCTTGTATGTGCCCGCAGTCACCCTGCACGGCTTGCTTCCCATCTCACCTACTTTGCCCCCGGAACGCGTGAGCGTGACCTTCCCGCCGCCGAACGTCGCGCGGAACCGGTCCGAGCCTTTCGAGAGTTCCAACGCCACTTCTGCACCCGCGGCCAGTTCTACCTCGCACTCGAGGATGAGATCACCTACCCACAGTTGTTGCGGACGCCCTTCAGCGTTGTCGCGGCTCTGTTCTTCGTTGGATTTTGTGTTCAAGTCAGTGCCGGAGTTGTAACCCAGTACGTTATCAATCGGCCCGGGAATAGGGGAAGCAGCCGTGAATACCCCCTGGAACAGCGAGAGACTGATTTCCAGGGTCTTGTCGTCGGTCGAACCGAGCAGCGTGGTTTCGGGGCGCTGTTCGGGATGCTGCCAGAGTTCGGTCTTCAGTCGCCTGGCTGCGTCGGAGACTCGCGCAGCGGTCGCGACAGTGTCACTGCCAGGCCACTTCCACGGGTACGGCGAAGGAACCGAGTACGTCCACACCGCGTGGCGGTAGCGAATCCAGTCCTCGTCCGGGCCGTTGTGCAAGAACGCAAGGGGTTTCTTCTCGTTGTCGGCCTTCCAGGTCGCGTTGGTGCGGACCCATCGCTGCGCGGTCGCGGGCAGGTCGGCCGGTTGCTTGTCGTTGTCCCACACGATGCGCCGGTCGGCAAGGATTTGGTCTTCACCCTTACGCACGATCTGGAACCCACCAGGCACGCCCCCAGTGAACCCGGTCTGCCGAGATGCCTGGAAGAGCGTGTCCGCGTGTGAGCTGTTGTTGGCGTACGTGTACTGAAGTTTCCACAAGTCGAGCAAGTTCGTGGGTCGCGGGTGACGGAGGTTGCCATCCGCATCGACGTCTTCTTCTCGGTAGGTGAGCGATGTCGTGACGTACAACTCGCCGCGGTGGATCGCAATCGTCTCACCGCCGAAGCCCATCGCCCGCTTGATGTAGTTCTGGGCCGTGTGGAGTTGCTGCGGGTCTTCCGGGTACTTGAACACAACCACGTCGCCGCGGTGTGGAGGGCGCAAGTGGAACAGCGGCTTCAACACGAGGACACGATCTCCGGTGCGGTTCTCGGGGAGTGGGTTCAGATCTCGCACCTCGCCCTCGTGACGGCAGTTCGGGCAGCAGAACTTGACGAGCGGGTGCTTGCGCTTGGTCGCGGAGTTGACCTCGACTTCGTCGTGCGAGTTGACCGGGAACTCATGACCACACTTCGGGCAGGTGATGACTTTCTGGTAACCGTAGAGCGTTTCGGCCATCGACCCGGTGGGGATGACGAACGCCTCGGTGACGAACAGCTTCAGGAGCAGTACGAGGACCACAACGAACACGACTGTTTCGATGACCTCGCGGGCCGGGTCGCGCGGGTGTTTGGTCTTCTCGTCGGTCGCGGCTTTGGCAGGAGCGTCGGTCGCGGCTGTTGACATGCGGGCCTCAGTTCGAGCATCCGGGCGGGAATCGGCGTCATTCTGTGTTCGTACGCGCCGGACGGAAATTCTTCGGAAGGTGCCGCTTGCCACGCGACCGCACAGTCCGTTCAGCTTGGCGAAAGTCCGCAACACTTCAACGTGGGCTATCCTGTGTCGCTCGGCAAAGCGGCCCCCACCCAGACTAATGCAGCCATCGCAGACGGGACCAGTCGAGCGACTGGAACACACGCTCGCGCCCACCAACCGACACCCGACCGAGCCGAAGCGGTTGGTGTATCAGGAATGGTTTACCGATGAAGGAGCTTTCCGGCACGGCTGGGTTCGGCCATTTCCGGCTGTCCTCGGAGTTCCCGCTGTTGTCGCCCAGCACAAAATACTGGCGCGCGCCGAGCACTGCGGGGTGGCGCGTCGCGTGGTAGTCATTGGCTTCCGCCGTGTAGTGGATGTCGCGGAACAACTTCAAGTCGCGCACCACAACGCGACACCCCCGCGAGCCGAGGCGCAGCGGGCGGGACACCGGCTCGCGCCGCGTTGCCGGTTCCAGGTCGGCCGGCGGCAAAACCACCCGGCCGTCGATGGAGATGATCGCGCGGCGGTCTACAAACGCGAACTCCAACTTGTATCTGCGTCCTGGTTCGAGTGCTACGCCGTTCGCGGAACCCAACCCGCCGTGGTTCTCGCGAATCAGTTGCGCACGGCCCGTCTTCCGCAGCCCCACCGTGATCTCGGCCGTGACCGTGTCGGCGCCGTCGCTGAGCCGGCAGTCGAAGCACGCTTCGCCCACGGCGCCGACCGCCGCGGTCACTTCGACCTCGCACGTCAGGTAGAAGTCGTGCGCCGCGGGCATGTCGTTACGGCGCGAGGTGCCGTCGTAGGAGTTCCACACACGAACCGGGTATTCCTTGCGGTCATCGAGGTGCCAGTTCCGGTAGCGGACCGCGGTTGTCGATTGCGGCGTGTCGGACGCATCGAGAACGAGGGAGTTGCTCTCGATCGCAGGTGAACCGGCGCTGGTCGGGCCCGCGCCCACCGGCAGTCGCGGGTCGCCGCCGACCTCGACTAACCACCGTGGGTTCCAGCCACTGGAGTGAGGCGTGAAGTTCATGTCGAAGATCGGCATCACGGTTTCTCGTACTTCCGCGATCCCCTTGCGTGCGATCTCGCCGTTCACGTACACGTCGCCGTCTACGATGGTGATTGTTTCCCCGGGCAACCCGACGAGGCGCTTTACGTAGGGCTTGCCGAACTCCTCGTTCGTGTTCGGGCACCTGAACACGACCATCTCCCACCGCCGCGGGGTACGTAGATCGTAGATGTTCTTGTCCACGAGAAGTCGGTCGCCACCCAGATCATTCGCTTCTACCAGTGACAGCCCGTTGTCACAGTTCGGACAGGTGACCTTCTTGAAGTGTTCCGTGACGCTGCCGGTGGTCGGCCGTCCGACACGCACCACGTAGCCGCACCGCGGGCAGAACCCGTCGCGGTGGTGGCCGCTGAGCGCGGGCGCCATGCTGCCGGTTGGCACGCCGAACGGTTCGACGGCTATCGTGCGCATCACCAGGAACAGCCCGACGAACCCAGTCATCACGACGATGAGCGCGCGGAAAGGGGACGTATTTCGGTGAAGTGCGCGGGGTGTGCGTTTGGGTTTGTCTTCAGGTGAACCGGCAGCGTCCGCGACCGGAAGTTCGTGCGCGATGGGGGCTTCCAGTGGTGGAAGTTCCAGCGCGGCGGGCAGCGGTGTGTCGGTGGGATCCATGTCGCGCACGCCAGAAGTCCAGATTCGTTTCGCGTCGGCCCCGGAGGGGCCGAGCCTTGTCAGGCCAGAATCAAGACACGGCCCCTCCGGGGCCGACGCTAAACAGGATCCGATGGCGCACTAATCATCCGATTCCAGCACGGCGAGGAACGCCTCCTGCGGCACCTCTACTTGCCCGATCTGCTTCATCCGCTTTTTGCCTTCGGCTTGCTTCGACCAGAGCTTGCGCTTGCGTGTGATGTCGCCGCCGTAACACTTCGCGGTCACGTTCTTGCGCATCGCGGCGATGTTCTCTCGGGCCACCACACGCGCGCCGATCGCGGCCTGCAACGACACCTCAAAGAGGTGTCGGTCGATCTCCTCGCGGAGTTTCTTCAGGATCAGCCGGCCGCGGCGTTCAGCAGTCGAACGGTGAACGATCACCGACAGCGCGTCTACCTTCTGCCCGTGAACGAGGATGTCCATTTTCACGAGGTCCGCTTCCTTGAAGCCGAGCACTTCGTAGTCCATCGTGCCGTAGCCGTGCGTTACCGACTTGAGCTTGTCGTAAAGGTCATAAATCACCTCCGCAAGCGGCATTTCGTACACCAAAATCACACGCTGCTGACTCAGGTACTCCGTGCGCACGAACGTGCCGCGACGCTCGGTACACATGCCCATCAGCGTGCCTATGTTTGTCGCGGGGATCAGGAAACTGATGCGCACGATCGGCTCGCGGAACTCATCGATCAACCCCGCGTCGGGTACTTCCTGTGGCCCGTGAACGATCATCACTTCGCCGTCGCGCTTCTTGATCTCGAACGTCACGTTCGGCGCGGTCTGTACCAGGTTCAGGTTGCTGTCAGCTTCGAGCCGTTGCTGGATGATCTCGCGGTGGAGCATCCCGAGGAAGCCGCAGCGGAAACCGAACCCGAGACCATCGGAGACTTCCGGCTGGAACGTGAAAGAACTGTCGTTGAGCTTGAGCCTGCCAAGGGCTTCTCGCAGATCCTCAAACTCGTTGTTGTTGACCGGGAAAAGCCCGGAGTACACCATCGGCTTCGGCTCTTTGTAGCCGGCCATTGCCTCGGTCGTCGGGTTGTTCGCGTCCGTGACCGTGTCGCCGATGTTGACGTTGTCGATGTTCTTGATGTTGGCCGTGAAGTACCCGACCTGCCCGGCGGAAAGCTCGTCGCACTTCTGCATCTCGGGCCGGAACTGGCCCATTTCTGTAATGACATACTCGCGCCCGCTGCGCATCATTTTGATGCGCTGACCGGGCTTCACGAGACCGTCGATCATCCGGACGTAGACCACCACGCCCTTGTAGGTGTCGAAGTGGCTGTTGTAGATCAGCGCTTTCAGCGGCGCGGTCGGACTACCCGCGGGCGGCGGCACGCGCTCGACGATCGCCGCCAGCATGTCCTCGATGCCGATCCCGGCCTTCCCGCTAACGCGGAGCACGTCGTCGGGGTTGATCATCAGCGCCTGTTCCATCTCGCCAATGACGAAGTCCGGGCGTGCGTGAGGCAGGTCGATCTTGTTCAGGGTGGGGAGGATCTTCAGCCCCGCGTCCATTGCGAGGAACGCGTTCGCCACAGTCTGTGCCTGCACGCCTTGGAACGCATCGACCAGGAGGATCGCGCCTTCGCACGCGGCGAGCGAACGCGACACTTCGTAATTGAAATCCACGTGGCCGGGTGTGTCGATCAGGTTGAGTTCGTGGCGCGTGCCGTTGATCTCGTAGTAGACTGTGACCGGGTGCATGCGGATGGTGATGCCGCGAGACCGCTCCAGATCCATGCTGTCGAGCGTCTGCGCCTTGATGTCGCGCTCGGAGATGGTTCCCGTCTTCAACAAGAACTGGTCGGCCAAGGTGCTCTTGCCGTGGTCGATGTGCGCGATGATGC
>SXID01000267.1 GCA_005772955.1 Planctomycetia bacterium | reverse complement strand
GGCGTCGAACCGACCGGTCTTGAGCAGGTCCGAGATGATGATCGGGTTCGAGGTGGCGCCGGTGGCGCCTTGTTCGCGGTTCGACTTGATGAGGTCCGGGTCCACGGAATCGAGCCACAGTTTGGTGCCGGAGGCGGCCAGTGATTGCAACGAAGTCATTTGGTGCTCTCCAGAATGGTGGGTTGACTGTGCAAGGAGATTATACGGGCAAAGCGATCGGAAGTTTAGGGGTGCTCGGCACCAGGGGCTTCCGCCCACTGGCTAAGAACGGCTTTCTGTCTTCAGCCCTGGAAGGGCGGCTGTTCGTAGCCGTGGGCGTAAGCCCCTGGTGACGAGTTGCTTCTACCAGTGGCTGATTGGCCCGGCGGGCACCGCGATTTGCGCCTGTTGCGTGTCGTACTCGGTCCAACCGTCGGGCGCGGGTCCGCTAGCGAACGGCGCAATGATCTCTTCAAACTCCGTGAGGCCCGAGAGCATCACGAGGCGCTGCTGCACTTTCTTCGGGAACCGCAGCGCCTTCGTGTACCACGTCGCGACCTTGCGGAAGTGAACGCAGCCGTACTTCTCGCTGCCCTTCCATTCGACGAGGCGGCGTAGGTGAAGACGCATGAACGCGAGGCGTTCGGCGTATGTGCCGCGCGGCCCGGGGTCGCCGGTGCGTACCCACGAATCGAACTGCCGGAACACCCATGGGTTCGCGAGCGCGCCGCGCCCGATCGCGATTCCGTGACAGCCGGTGTCGCTAATCATGCGGGCCGCGTCCGCGACCGAGCGCACGTCGCCGTTGCCGAACACCGGAATCTTCTCCACGGCTTCGACGACGCGTCGGATCCCGTCGTGGTTCACGCCGCCAGCGAAGCCCTGCTCGCGTGTTCGGCCGTGAATCGTGACCGCCGTGACGCCGACCTTCTCGAACTCGCGAGCGAAGTACGGCGCACTCAGATTGTCGTCGTCCCAGCCGAGCCGCATTTTTACGCTGACGGGAACCTGCACCGCTTCGACCACCTGTCTGACCAGATCAACGGTCGCGCCGGTGGTATCGCACATCATGGAGGAACCGCCGCCGGTCTTGACGACCTTCCGCACTGGGCAGCCCATGTTGATGTCGATGCCGTCGGCGAGTCCGCGTTCGACGAGCCACTTCGCGGCGCCAACCATCTCGTGCGCCTTCGAGCCGAAGATTTGCACAAAGAGGGGCCGTTCGGCGGGGCTGGTGGCGAGCAACATCATCGTCTTCTGGAGGCCATCGACGATGGCGCGGGCGTTGACGAGGTCGGTGGTACAAAGCCCGACGCCGCCAAGTTCGCGAATCGAGAGCCGAAACGGGAGGTTGGTGTATCCCGCGAGTGGCGCAAGGTTGAACCGCGACGCCAGCTTGACTGTCCCAATGGCCAAGGCGTCTTTGTAGAACGCCGGCGGTTGCGGAATGATGGCGGGTTCGGTCGTCATGTGGTTAACTTACAGCAGGAATGCGTACTCGCGTAGCCGCGACGCGAAGCGGAGCGCGCCACCGAGGGACAGACGATGACGGAAGGAGAGTGGTTCGCCTCAGTTGATCCAGAGGCCATGCAGGGGCACATGCAGAGCCATAGCGTGCCATATCGACGCCGCCAGTTGTTCATCGTCGCGTGTGGTGACACGATCTGGAATGCATGACCTTTGAATCCCGAGAGACGTTCGAGGCGCTGAGCCAGACAGCCGAAGGGAAGGCCAACCGGAAGCACAAGAAGCGGTTAACGGAGTGTGAGCCGCTCACGGCGTGGCTGGGCTGGGTTCTTCGGGCATCTGGGCACTCTCGGGCGGTCTATGAGGCGAGCGCGGCCCGCGCTCGAGAGCTGTTTGGCAACCCGTTTCGTCCCATCTCCTTCTCGTCGTCGTGGCGCACGGACACCGCGGTTCTGCTCGCGCGGCAGATGTACGACTCTCGCGACTTCAGCGCGATGCCGATACTCGCGGACGCGCTCCAAGATGCTGGCTGTGATAACGACGACATCCTTTCGCACTGCCGCGACGCGACGCGGGCGCACGTTCGCGGGTGCTGGGTGATAGACCTCCCTCGTGCTGGGCAAGGCGTGAAGAACCGCGGCTTTTCGGCGGGGGGACTCCCCTCTTGGCCGTGCGGGTGCGATAATACCCCGCGTGACTGCGGTTCGCCCGCCGCGGTCCTGGTTCTACCCACCCCGCGTTGCCCGTTCGCACCTACTCAAGGAGACATGTTCGTGACTCACCCGTTTCGCACTTTCGTCGGCTGCGCCGCGTTGATCGCCGGCCTGTGGATTGCCGGCAGCCCCGACGCGCCTGCCGGCACGCCGGACCTGCCGAAAGACTCGTACAAGAAGGCCGCCGACGCGGACCTCAAGTTCCTCCAGACCCGACTCGACGACCTTGCCAAGGCGGAAGAGCCGTTGCCACGGTCCGCGAAGCCGGCCCTCGCCGCGACCTTGATCCTCGCTGTTTACGCCGACGTACTAGGCGATGCGGCGTTCAAAGCCGACGTGCTCAAGGTTGGTGAGGCGGTGAATGCGAAAGATTTCAAGGGGGCGGCGGCGCTGGCCAAGAAACTTACGATCAAACCGGGCGCCGGCAAGGCCGGCGGCGATCTGCCCAAGTTCGCCCCGTATGAGAAGGACAAGATCGACAAGGACGTGACGTATCTGCCGACCACGATGAAACTGTTCAGCAATACGCAGGTGCTCAAGACACCCAGCGGCCTGAACATCGAAAAGGATCTGAAGGACTGGACCGCGAAGGGCAGCACGGTGAAACTCGACCTCGCCGCGGTGGAACTGCTCGCGGTGCGCTCCGCCATCATCAACGAGTTCGCGTTCCACAACCCGAACGAGAAGGCCCGTAACAAGCCGGCCAACGAGAAGGAGTGGAAGGATCTCAGCAAGCAGTCCGTCGATCTGAGCAAGGAGATCATCCTCGAGGCGACGAAGAAGACTCCGGACCTGAAGGTGCTCCGCACGAAACTGACGCTTCTGGAAGGCGCGTGCACCAACTGCCACGGCAAGTACCGATTTGACGATTGACCGGAAACGGCGCCGGAATACCGTCGGTCAGACGTGCCTGGGTGTTGCTTCTTTGAAGCAACACCCTGGCACGTCTGACCG
>SXID01000266.1 GCA_005772955.1 Planctomycetia bacterium | reverse complement strand
TGGGGCTTACGCCCACAGGCTAAGAACAGCCGCCCCATCCGGGGCTAAAACCAAGACCCTGGTCTTCGTCTTAGCCCCGGATGGGGCGGCTGTTCTTAGCCTGTGGGCGTAAGCCCCAGGTCTTCTGGTGGTGTCAGTTTACTTGCCGGCTTCGGTCACGGCGGCGGCGATTTCCTTGGCTTTCTCGGCGGCTTCCTTCGTCGTCGAGAACGCGAAGTTCTTGGTCACTGCGCCACCCTTCTGGTACACGACCACGGTCACAACCGCTTCCTTGTTCAGGGTGTACGCCTTCGGGCCGTCCTTGTCGGCGGCGATCGTCAGCGGGGTGGTCAGTTTGTGGGTCGTCTGGATCTTCTCGAAGTCGGCCGCTTCGACGCCACCAACGCCGATCACGACGGTGCCGATCTTGTCGTTGTTCTTCTGGACCGCGTCAATGGCCTTGACGACCGTCACGAGGTTGTCGTCGGCCTTCTGGGTGAAGATCAGGACGGCGGCCGGACGGGCTTCCGCGCCGAACTTGCAGACGTAGCACAGCTTCTTGCCGGCCTTCTCGCCGGTGATCGCGTTCACATCGAAGGCCCCGCCGATCTTCTTGTCCGGACCGGACTTCAGATCTGCGCCGTTGGCGAACGACGCAACCAGACCCATGGCGACAACCAGACCGAAGAAACGAATCGCGCGCATGATGCACTCCTACTGTGAAGCCGAGATCGGAGACGTTCCGGTCGCGGCGGAAAGGCCGAAGAGATAGCAAACTTGCGTCGCGGAAGGCAAGACCTTACAGCGCGATTCAAGGGCAGGGAAGGTGGGCCAAGTAGTGGAACCGAATTTTGAGACGGTCCCGGAAAGGTGATTATTCGACCTCTTCGGGAAATGGCCAGTGTCATCCTGCGTTTCGTTTGCGCGCGGCGGGCTGACGCCGCGCCGCTCGCAAACGAAACCCACAGACACGACGCAACATCGTCCTGCTGCATAGCAATGAGCGAAACACAACCGCGAGAACATGTGCGAAGCGCAACTCACCTCCCACGACGCCGCAAGCGGCATCAGTAGTCCGAGACGCTCCCGTCCTTGAGCTTCGCACCGGGCCACCTGTACGTCTGCGGCTTCTTCGCCTCTTCCTCCATTTTCTTCTCGTCTACCTCCACGCCCAACCCCGGACCAGGCGGCAACCCGATGTAACCGTCCTTGTCGAGCTTCCACTCCATCCGCGTGATGCCCTTCAGCGTGAACCCAACGTTGTCCGGGTAGAACTCGTGGATCAGGAAGAGAGGTATCGACGCGGTAACGTGCAGGCTGGCCGAGATGCCGAGGAACCCCGCGGTGCAGTGCGGCGCGAGTGGCACCTGGAACGTTTCCGCCAACACGGCGATCTTCTTCATGGACGTGATGCCGCCCGTGTGACAGCAGTCCGGTTGCAGGATGTCGAGACACCGGTGTTGAAGGTACGGCAGGAACTCGAAGATGGTGCGGTCGCGCTCGCCGGACGCGAGCGGAATGGTGATCTTCTCCTTCAGCCGCTTGAATACCTCAATGTTGCCCGGCACCGCGGGCTCTTCGATGAACAGCACGTCGTAAGGCTTCAGCGCGCTCGCGAGTTGGATGAGGCTCGCCGGTGGGATCGCGCAGTGCGCGTCGAACATCACCGCACCGCTCGGCCCGACCGCTTCGCGCGTGTTCTTGATGTTCGCAACGATCTTCTCCACGTCGGTCGGCGTCAGGCTATGTTCATACGGTCCGCCGGGCGGGAGCTTCTTCGCCTGCGGCGTGTGGTACACGCGAATCTTGTCGCGCGTCGGACCGCCGAGCAACCGGTGAACCGGCGTGTTCCACAGTTTGCCCGCGAGATCCCAGAGCGCAATGTCGATGCCCGCCATGGTGTGAATCATGAACGGGCCGCCACGAATGTCGCGGTGGGCGCGGAAGAGCTTCTGCCAGATGTGTTCGATGCGCGTCGGGTTCTCGCCGTCGATCAACTCGAACAGCGATTCCGCGAGCGGCTTTGAGACGCGCGGATCGACGCCCTTGATCTCGCCCCACCCCGTGATGCCGTGGTTCGTCTCGATCTTCACGAACACGGTTGGCCCGACCCAGATGGCTCGCATCTTCGCGATCTTGATCGTCGAAGAACGATCGGCCACTTGTGCGGCCGGGTTGTTCTCCTGTGCGACCGCATCGGTCAGCATCGCCTGACCAGCTGCGACGGCGCCCATCGCGGTGAACATCTCTCGGCGTGTGGTGAACATGGTTGAGAGCCTTTCGAGTCGATGGAGGACGGGAGCGATTCGGTCGCCATCCTACGCGCTCGGCTCTTCGCGTGTTACCTTTTCCGGTTCTCCTTTTACATTTCGCTGGAAGCCAAGATTCACGGACCGGCCACTCCGCTACTGGTGCCACTCACCGGTGAACCCGTCGTACACCTTCTTGTACTGCCGCCAACTCCACGCCGGCGCCGATGGCACCCCCTCCTGGCCCAGCGCGTCCACCGCAACCACCCAGTAGCGTTTGGTGTCGGTCGCGCCCGTTTCGTCGGTCCATATCAGTTCCTTCACTACATCGGCCGTGCGGCGCACCACCTTCTGACCGGCGCCGTTGATCTTTGGCCCGTCCATGCGATACACGCGGTATCCTTTGATGCCTGCTTCCGGGTTCGCGGCCCACTTGAGATGACACTTCGTCCCGTCTTCCTTCGCGAACATGTGTTGCACGCCCGACGGAATCGTGAGTTGCCACGCGCTCGGCCCGCCCTCGACGCCCAGCGCGTTCACCGCACGCACGCGGTACGCGTACACACCGAAGCGATAGGGCTTGCCGCTGTCGTCGATTTGATCCTTCCCAAACCGGTGCGCGAACGACCCTTCGCCTTCGACCTTCGTGAGCTTGGCGAGGTCAATGCCAGTATCCGTGAACGCGGGCGCCTTCAGCGGCTCCTTTGTAATGCGCTCGAACGCGCCGATTGCCCGGACCGCGCCGACACTCGGTTCCGCGAGCGGAGCGGTGTCCGTCTTCAGGCGTTTGAGCTGGTCCTCGGTGAACACCTCCACCGCGGCGCGCTCGACGTGGTAGCCGACCGCGCCGGCGACCGGCTTCCACGAAATCCGCACCTCCTTCGCGCTCACGACCGACGCGACGAGGTCGTCCGCCACGCGAGGCTGTGCGCGCACGACGGGTGAGAAGTCGCTCTCCGTGCCGTCGGTCGTCACCGTCTTCACGCGGTAGTAGGTGACCTTGCCCATCGCCGCGCCCAAGTCGAGTAGGTTGGTGCGCCCCTCGGTGACTTCAAATACTTGCTCGAACTTCGCTGTCCACGAGGTGTCGCCGGTGCCCGCGAACACGATGTACTTCTTCGCGCCGCGCACTTCGTCCCACTGAACCTGCGCGCCCGCTTTGAAAGCCGTCACGCGGACATTCGCGGGCGGGAGAACCGCAGGCGGCGCGGTCTTCTCGTAGCGGTACGTCCAGATTTGCTGTTCGCGGTCGATGCCCTTGACCTTCTGCGAAGGGTTCACGACGGACTCCGCGAGGAGCAGGTTCAACTCCGGGATGGCGGTGATGCCGCGCGAGCGATTGCTCCAACCATCCGGTTCGCGTGCGGGGTTCAGTTTCGTCCATGCGAGCGCCTTCGCGTCGAATGCCCACGTCTCGATGTGACCCGTGGTCGGGTCTTTTCCCTCGAACTTGTCGAGCGCGCGGACGAGTGCAATCGTGCGCTTGCCATTGTGGTCGTAGCCGAGCACGGGGTCGTTGCGGTCCGTCGGCGGCCCCTTCAGTTTGTGACCGCGCCACTCGTTCTTGCTGAGGTCGAACGTCCACGTGAGCGGGTCGTTGTCGAACTGCGTACCGAACATCACGTGCCGTTTGTTCGCGGCGTCGTAGGCCATGTTCCCGCCGCTGCGCGGGTCCGGTTCGTCCTTCGGCTTCAACCGGTGCCACGTGTTCGTGTACGCGTCGTAGACGAGCGTGCCCTCGCGGCTCCCTTCGCCCCCGAAGATCAGCGCGACCTGATAATCGGTGTCCCAACTCGCGCATCTCAGCGGGCTAATTCGCGGGGCCGGCGCCGGTCGGCGATCGCGCCACGTGTTCGTGGCGAGGTCATAGCTCCACGCGGTGCTGTTGCTCTGGTAGTTCTCGCGGAACCAGTGCCAGCCGTGGCTGCCGCTGAACGCGGGGAATCGCAAGAAACGTCCCTGATCGGGGTCGAATACGTTCTGTTGGTTACAGCACGCGCCCGGCGGCGACGTGTTTGGCTCCTTGAGTTCCCACTTCGCGGTGAGCGGGTCGAAGGTCCACGTCTCGGCGTTCTGCTCACCGCCCCCGCCCTGGTTGTGCCCAGCGAAGCGGATCACGCGGCGGTTCTTCGAGTCCCACGCGAACGCGCCCTCGTAACCCAATCCCGGCGACGACGGGCCGCCGGTCAACGGCGACCGCTTCACCCAAGTGTTCGGCGCCTGGTCCTGCGGCGCGGGGTCGGCGGATGGAGCGAGTAGTGCGAGTGTGAAGAGGAGCATGGGGCACCGGGAGGAGGTAGGCAGATGCCGCAGAGTTTACCCGCTGTACCGCGTGCGGGAAAGCGCCGGCCCTTTGCTATCGTCTTGCAGCCCGGTTATCGATTCCGCGGCGAATCTGGTTCTGTTACACTCAATTCACTGCAGGGATCGACCAACCCAAAATGTTCACGACAACCGAGCGTCGTACTCTTCATTGAAACAACAAGGTGGCGGGATGCGCGGTTCGATCACGCTCGCGATGCTGCTCACGTTGAGCGCAGACCGCTGTCGGGCCGCGGAGCCGGACGCCGCGGCTGTCGCGTTCTTCGAGAAGCAGGTGCGTCCCCTGCTGGTCGAACACTGCCACGGGTGCCATTCCGCAAAGGCGAACAAGACGCAGGGCGGTCTCACGCTTGACAGTCGAGAAGCGATTTTGAAGGGCGGCGGTTCTGGGCCTGCGGTCGTGCCCGGAAAGCCCGAGAAGAGCCTGCTCGTGTCGGCCGTCCACGCAAAAAAGGGCGAGTTGCAGATGCCGCCGAAGGGCAAACTGCTCCCGACACAGGTAGCTGCGCTGGAAACGTGGATCCGCGACGGGGCCGTTTATCCCGGCGCGAAGGCCGTCACGGCAACGGCGCTCGACCCGACTTCACCCGAGGCCCGGCAGTTCTGGTCGTTTCAACCTCTCCGCAAACTTCCCATTCCGGTCGTTCAAAACGCGAAGTGGCCGCAGCAGCCGATCGACGCGTTCCTGCTGGCCGCGATGGAGCAGCGGAAGCTCACCCCGTCCGCGCCTGCGGACCGCCGTAGCCTCATCCGTCGCGCGTCGTTTGACCTGACCGGCTTGCCGCCGACGCCCGAAGAGGTGGATGTGTTCGTCCGCGACACGAAGCCGGACGCGTATGCGCGTCTCATCGACCGTTTGCTGGCCTCCCCGCACCACGGCGAACGCTGGGCACGCTCCTGGCTCGATCTGACGCGCTACGCCGACGTTCCAGAAAGCTGGCTGAAGCCGCGCGGCCAAGCTTGGCCGTACCGCGACTGGGTGGTGAAGGCGCTGAACAGCGATTTGCCGTATGACCAGTTCGTGATGAGGCAACTAGCGGCCGACCTCATGCCGGGGGTCGATCCGAAGGAGCGCGCCGCCCTGGGGTTCCTGGGCGGCAGTCCAGACTACTGGAAGGAACTGCAACTCGACGTGGACGTGATCACGTCCATCGTCGCGGACGAGTGGGAGGAGAAAATCGACGCGGTGAGCAGCACGTTCCTGGGCCTCACGGTTGCTTGCGCGCGCTGTCACGACCACAAGTTCGACCCGATCAGTAACCGCGACTACTACGCGCTGGCGGGCGTAATCGCGGGAACCAAACTGGTCGATCTCCCGCTGCTTCCCGATGCAGAAGCCGCTGCCGTGCGGAGGGCGGAAGCGGAAATCCAGACTCTGGAAGAGCAGATCAAAACACTGAAGGCGAAGAAGCCCGCCCCAGCGGATGCGAAGACCCTACTGGATGAACTCGCGGCCCGCATCAAGCGCCTCGAAGCGACGCCTGGCTACAAAGGCGTGCCCGTTCGTGGGGTTGCGGACGGGCATGTGTCGGTGGTGTCACGCGGCCCGAACAAGACGCGGCTCGAATACGAGGACGGCGTCGGCCACGACATTGCCATGCACACACGCGGCAACGCGAACAAGCCCGGGCCGGTCGTGCCACGGCGGTTCCTCACCGTGCTTTCGCGTGAGGGGGCGAAGCCCTACACACAGGGAAGCGGCCGGCTCGAACTCGCGAAGGCCATCGTGACCGAAGGCGCGCCGCTCGCGGCTCGCGTGATCGTGAACCGCATCTGGAAGCACCACTTCGGTCGGGCGCTGGTCGATACTCCCAGCGACTTCGGCCGGCAGGGTGACCGGCCCTCGCACCCGGAGTTGCTCGACGACCTCGCCGCGCGGTTCGTGGCGAACGGATGGTCGCTGAAGTGGCTGCACCGCGAGATCATGCTCTCGGCCGCGTACCAGCAGGCCAGCGTGCCCGACGCCGCGAAGCACGCGCTCGACCCGGACAACCGCTGGTTGTGGCGCATGAACCGGCGCCGGCTCGAAGTCGAATCCTGGCGCGACTCGATGCTCGCGGTGAACGGCACACTCCACCTCGAAATCGGCGGCCCAGCCCAGGAACTGACCGACGCGAACAATCACCGGCGCACGCTGTACGGCCTGGTCCGACGCAGAGATCTGACCGACCTCCTTCGCCTGCACGACTTCCCCGACCCACTGACACACAGCGCGAACCGGATTCCGACCACGACGCCGTTGCAACAGCTCTTCGCGCTCAACGGCCCACTGCTCCGTCAGCAAGCGACGGCGCTTGCGAAGCGCCTCGAAGCGGACTCGCCCGCGGGTGGGGTGGTCCGCGTTCGCCGGGCATACGATTTGTTGTTCAACCGCGAGCCGACTGAGAAGGAAATCAAACTGGCGCTGGCGTTCCTCGGCGAGAAGCCGAGCGCGGACGCCTGGAGCAAGTACGCCCACGTGCTGCTCGGCAGTAACGAGTTCCTGTTCATCGACTGAGTCGCGTCGAACCGCCGGCGTGAGCCGGCTGGGTTGACTTGAAGAACCCAGCCGGCTTACGCCGGCGGTTCGACTGGCAGCCCGACCCTGACGGAGCTTCCGATGCTTGCTCGTTCCGCGCTCGAAATCTCCCGCCGCGAGATGCTCCAACGACTCGGCGGCGGGGTCGGCACGCTCGGCCTCGCGGCTCTGCTCGCGCCGACCGCGACCGCGGCCCCAGGCGGGGCGCACTTCAAGCCGAAGGCGAAGCGCGTCATTCACCTGTTCATGAACGGCGGCCCGTTCGGACCGGACTTCCTCGACCCGAAGCCCGCCATCAACAAGTTTGCGGGCCAGCGCCCGAAAGAGGTCGATCTCCGCACCGAGCGCCCGACCGCGGGGCTGCTCAACGTACCGTTCAAGTTCAAGAAGCACGGGCAGAGCGGACTGGAAATGAGCGAACTGCTGCCACACCTGTCGGCCCATGCCGACGATTTGTGCGTGCTGCGAGCGGTCCACGGCGACAACCCGAACCATGGCCCCGCGCTGTTCATGATGAACAGCGGTGTTCTCACGCCGAACCGACCCAGCCTCGGCGCGTGGCTCACGTACGGTCTCGGCACCGAGAACGCCGACCTGCCGGGCTTCGTGGTGCTGTGCCCCGGGCGACCTGTGCGATTCGCGGAACTGTGGGCCAGCGCGTTCCTGCCGTCCGAGTTCCAGGGCACGTACATCAACCACACGTCTCTCGACCCCCGGAAAATGGTGCCGCACCTCCACAACCCCACCACGACCGCCGCGGCTCAGCGCAAGCAACTCGACCTGTTGGGCGAACTGAATCGCGACCACGCGGACCAGCGCGGCGGCGACCCGGCGTTGGAAGCCCGCATCCAGACAATGGAGACTGCGTTCCGGATGCAGACGGCGGCGTCCGACGCGTTCGACCTGAATCGCGAAACGACGCGGGTCCGGGACATGTATGGGCGCAGCCACTTCGGGAATGCGTGCCTGCTCGCCCGGCGCCTGGCCGAGCGTGGAGTTCGCGTCACGCAGATCTACTACGGCAACGGTCAGCCCTGGGACACACACGGCAAGCACAACGAGATTATGCGAACGCTGGCAGCAGACATGGACCGCGCCTCGGGCGCGTTACTCACCGACCTGAAGGCTCGCGGGTTGCTCGATGACACGCTCGTGATGTGGGGCGGCGAGTTCGGTCGCACGCCGACCACCGAGGGCGGCGACGGCCGCGACCACAACCATCACGGCTTCACGATGTGGCTGGCTGGTGGCGGCGCGAGGGGCGGTACGGCCTACGGCGCCACCGACGACTTTGGCTTCAAGGCCGTGCAGGACAAGGTTCACGTCCACGATCTGCACGCGACCGTGCTGCACCTGATGGGATTCGACCACGAGAAGCTAACATACCGGCACGCCGGCCGCGACTTCCGCCTGACCGACGTGTCCGGAGGAGTCGTGAAGGAGATCGTGCGGAGTTGACGAGGGCGGGCATCCGCATCCCAGAGTGCCGGGTTGTCGAACCGCCGGCGTAAGCCGGCCGGGTTCTTCAAGCAAACCCGGCCGGCTTACGCCGGCGGTTC